>NZ_JBJHHG010000002.1:0-364058 GCF_045257065.1 Enterobacter sp. PP-008-ECC_S150
CAGGGATGCAATATCTGAATTTTTCAGCCATACGTTACCGGGGATAGCGGGTTTTCTGACGTCCCGAATTAACGATCATTTTCAGGTGCTCAAACCTGCATCTTGAGGTTTATTGGGTATACACATTTGTGCAAACCGCATCAAAGTCAGAATTCAATACCGCGATCTGAGCCCAGTCTTCGTCCCAATCCTGAGATTTGATGAACATATCCGCATCGGGCATATCTTTTTCGTTACTGTCTCCAGAATACATTTCCTTAATTGCAGCAATTGTCCCCGAGGAAACGTAATCTTTCATTATGTCGGGGTTTAATACTGGCGGTTTATTCTGATTTAACTGTGCGATATACCATTGATTAAATTTAAGTGCCACCTGGCCTGGTGCAGAGCTGCTATGCGCGACCGCGTAAGGAAACAGAGCGAAAAGAACGAAGCAGAGTATTTTCATTAGTCATGCCTGAACAGTTCGTAATGAGGATGTATGTTTCGGTAGGCTTGCCCTGGATACAGGGTGCGTTGTACAAAATCGCTGATCCATTGCTGACCGTCGTAGATGCAAACGTGCCCGCTATCGTGACCCACAATATTTTGTATAACGGCAACGTCACCGGCATGGGGTTGATCATATACCAGGCGGAAACCAGCGTTAACCAATGTTCGTCCCATATCTTTTGCCAGACGAGTATTAGGGATCTTTAATCTCCCACCGGTTCTGATCGCTTCGGTGACGTAGTGAGCACAATACCCCGTACTCTTCGGTTGAGCATGTGTTTTGGCATACGAGATTGCGCCATTTTTATTCCATGTCATTGATATTTCCTTAAGGCGAGATTGCTAATACAGCAACTCCGGAAATATCCTCCGTTTAACAACACAATATTAAACATAAAATGCCATAGAAATTTACTATAATTCAGGAAGATATAATTTAGATAATCAATCCGGTGCCTTCACCATCTTCCCGCTCGCCACAAACGTTCCGGCTCCCAGGTGATGCAGCGTATTCAGCTTATCCCCGTCAAACTGCCAGCGTCCGGCGATAAACGCGCGTTCATCGGCTGCCGCTGAAACCACTTCACCAAACAGCGTATCGTATTTTTCTGCCGCAGAGGTGACGGGCAGTAACCGACACTCCATCCACGCCAGACACTTTTCTTCAATCACCGGCAGGCCAAGCTCAGGACCGTTGACGACCGGGATCCCGTAGCAGTTGAATTTGTCCTCATCGCGTCCGCTGACGCTGCCGACCGCGTAAGTCCAGCTGGCCGCCGCTACGCCAGGGATGACGATGCCAAACTTCCCGCTGCGTTCAATCAGCTCGCGCGACCAGGTACTTTTGTCCACCACGATTGCGACGCGCGGCGGCTCAAACTCAACGGGCATTGACCATGCGGCGGCCATCACGTTGCGTCTGTCCTGGCTTTCATCGTGGCTGGTGATCAGCACGGTCGGGCCGTGATTCAGAAGACGGCTGGCATGACGTAATTCAACAGGGCGAAAGTGGCTCATAGGATCTCCTCATCTACTCCGATGATAATGACGAAAAAGCACGTAAATCAAAGTGAGCGCGTAAAATTAGTTTATAACCAGAACACCACAATCAAAGGAAAATGATGCATGTCCCCATTCCTGACCGCCTATTTTGCTCGTATCGCCTGGACGCATCCGGCGCGGGTGGATATTGATACCCTTCGCGCGCTGCATTTACACCACAACTGTGCGATCCCTTTCGAAAATATTGATGTCGTGCTGCCGCGAGAAATTCATCTTGACGATCAATGCCTGGAGGACAAACTGGTGACGGCGCGCCGCGGGGGATACTGCTTTGAGCAAAACGGCCTGCTTGAGCGCGTCTTGCGTGAGATTGGGTTTACGGTGCGCAGCGTGCTCGGGCGAGTGGTTCTGGCGAATCCGTCGCAGATGCCGCCGCGTACGCATCGTCTGCTGCTGGTGGAGCTTAACGGTGAACGCTGGATTGCCGACGTGGGGTTTGGCGGCCAGACGCTGACGGCGCCGATTCGCCTGCTGGCTAACGAAGAACAGGCGACGCCGCACGGGCTGTATCGTCTGCTGAGCGAGGGCAACGACTGGGTGCTGCAGTTCCGTCACCACGAGCACTGGCAGTCGATGTACTATTTTGACCTGACGACGCAGTATTTCAGTGATTACGTGATGGGGAATTTCTGGTCCGCACACTGGCCGCAGTCGCATTTTCGCCACCATCTGCTGATGTGCCGCCATCTGCCTGACGGCGGCAAGCTGACGCTGACCAACTTCAACTTTACCCACTGGCAGAATGGTCATGTGGAGGAGCAGATCCACTTGCCGGATGCGGAGGCTCTGTATCAGCTCATGCAGGAACGTTTTGGCCTTGGGGTTGACGATCCGAAGCACGGCTTTACGCTGGCAGAATTGACGGCGGTGATGGCAGGGTTTGATACGCATCCGCAGGCCGGAAAATAGCCCGGTGGCGGCTACGCCTTACCGGGCCTACAAGGGCTTAAACGTAGGTCGGGTAAGGCGTAGCCGCCACCCGACACAGTCAGCGGCGCTGCCTGGCTTGAGGCCGTGCCCGCACTCATTGTAAACGCTGTTAAAATAACTCGAGCGAAATAAGCTTATCGAGATGCTTATTAAATGCCGCGTCGTCCATTTCTGGCATATTCAATACCGTAATCCCATCCAGGCCACATACCAGGCCTATCAAACGCCAGGCAATATTTTCCGGCCGGTCGGTGAGCGTAAAGGTCCCGGCTTCAGCTCCGCCACGAATAATCGCCACGGTTTCCTGGTGCCACATCTCCATCGTCATGACATAGGCACCCTTTATGTCATCATCGCGGCTGGCCAGGATCTGCGCTTCGCGCCAAAGACGAATATAGGGCTCAAATCTGCCGTCATCGCTGCCGAGCATGCCATGAAGCTGTTCGCGCCATCCGGCCTGTACCCTGGCGACGTCAGCATCCAGCAGTTCGCGGATTAACCGCACGAAGGCCAGCGATTTTAGCTCTCCGCCGGAGGCAAAGTGATGGTGTACCTGTCCGGTTGCCACGCCCGCTTCCGCCGCAACGCGCCGCACCGTCATGGCCCCCAGCCCCTCGGCCAGCGCCACGCGCATAGCGGCCTGTAAGATGGCTTCCCGCCGTTCGTCCTTGCTCAGATATCGCATGTTTACTCACTCTCAATGGGACTGAAACGAGTGTAACAAAAAGCTGGACATGTGTTCAACTTTACGTAGGATCGCATCCTGGACATGTGTCCATGTTTTAGAAAAAAAGGAAATTTATGTTTCGTCAGTGGTTAGCGTTAGTGATTATCGTGCTGGTGTATATCCCGGTGGCGATCGACGCGACGGTGCTGCACGTGGCGGCGCCGACATTGAGCATGACGCTCGGCGCCAGCGGCAATGAATTGCTGTGGATCATCGATATTTACTCGCTGGTGATGGCGGGAATGGTGCTGCCGATGGGCGCGCTGGGTGACCGCATTGGTTTTAAACGATTGCTCATGATTGGCAGCACGCTGTTTGGCCTATCGTCTCTGTCGGCAGCGTTTGCACCGTCAGCAGGGTGGCTGATTGCGGCACGCGCCTCGCTGGCAATTGGTGCGGCGATGATTATTCCGGCGACGCTTGCAGGGATCCGCACGCTGTTTACCGACGCGCGGGATCGTAATATCGCTCTGGGCGTTTGGGCTGCGGTGGGCTCCGGCGGGGCGGCGTTTGGCCCGTTAATCGGCGGTATGCTGCTCGAGCATTTTTACTGGGGCTCGGTGTTTTTGATCAACGTGCCGATCGTGCTGGTGGTGGTGTCGCTGGCCGCGCGCTTCGTGCCGCCTCAGCAGGGGCGTCCGGAGCAGCCGCTGAATATCAGCCATGCCGTAATGCTGATTGTGGCGATATTGCTGCTGGTCTACAGTGCCAAAACCGCCCTGAAAGGCGTCCTGTCACCGTGGATCGTCGCGTCTGCGCTGGTTACCGGTGCGGTGCTGCTGTTCATTTTCGTGCGTATTCAGCTCCGCGCTCGCGTACCGATGATCGACATGCGCCTGTTTTGCCATCGCATCATCCTGAGCGGCGTGGTCATGGCGATGACCGCCATGATTGCCCTCGTCGGGTTTGAGCTTTTGATGGCCCAGGAGCTGCAGTTTGTTCATGGCTTTACGCCGTTTGAAGCGGGCATGTTTATGCTGCCGGTGATGGTTGCCAGCGGGTTCAGTGGGCCAATCGCGGGCGTGCTGGTCGGGCGTTTAGGGCTTCGCATCGTCGCGGCGGGTGGAATGGGGCTCAGCGCCGTGAGCTTTATCGGCCTGTCGACGCTCGACTTCAGCACGCAGCAGTGGCAGGCGTGGGGGCTGATGGTGCTGCTCGGCTTCAGCGCCGCCAGCGCGCTGCTGGCCTCGACCTCGGCCATTATGGCCGCCGCGCCAAAAGAGAAAGCCGCCGCCGCAGGCGCAATTGAAACCATGTCCTATGAGCTGGGCGCCGGGCTGGGGATCGCCATCTTTGGCTTGCTATTGACCCGCAGCTTCTCGGCGTCGATTGAGCTGCCGCAGGGGCTGGATGCCTCGCTCGTCGATAAAGCCTCGTCATCCATCGGTGAGGCGATGAAGGTGGCGCAGGATCTGACGCCGAGCCTGGCGGAACCGGTGATTGAGGCAGCGAAAAGCGCGTTTATCACCTCACACAGCGTGGCGCTGGGCAGCGCGGGGGGAATGCTGCTGTTGCTGGCGGTGGGGATCTGGTTCAGCCTGGCGAAGGTCAATCCGCAGTAAAACAGAGCGCGCGGTTGGCGCGGGTGGGGCAGATGCGCTATGTTTTTTATAGGATTATCTGACTCTTGCTGGAAAATATGAGCCCTCGCCACAGCAGTGAAGCGTCCCAACCGCTCTCCCGGTTAACCCTGCTTGCTGGAGGGGCGCTGGGCGTCGTTTTTGGTGATATTGGCACCAGCCCGCTTTATACCTTCCGGACGGTGCTTTCGCTCTCTGAGCATGACCCGACGCCCGGCGTTATACTCGGCCTGCTCTCCCTGATAACCTGGACACTCATCCTGGTGACGTCCATAAAATATGCCGCCTTTGCCATGCGAATTGATAACCATGGCGAAGGGGGCATCATGGCCCTGATGTCGCTTCTGGTGGAAAAGGGCAAAGGCGGACGCTGGGTCATTTTTTCTGCCCTCATCGGCGCCGCGCTGATATACGGTGACGGCGCAATAACCCCGGCCATCTCCGTCCTGTCTGCCCTCGAAGGGCTGGAAATGGTGTTCCCGGAGTCCCAGCCGTACATACTACCCCTCACGGTGGCGGTTCTGCTGGCGCTGTTTCTTATCCAGCCTTTTGGTACCGCCCGCATAGGGAAAATATTTGGCCCGGTGATGGCGGTGTGGTTTTTGGCGATTGCGGCTCTTGGCGTGCGGGGGATCGTGCAACACCCCTCGGTACTCTTGGCCCTCAATCCCGCGTATGGCATCGCGTTTCTGTTTTCGAACGGGTACACCAGCTTCCTGGTTCTGGGCGGCGTGTTTCTCTGCGTGACGGGTGCCGAAGCCCTGTATGCCGACATGGGGCATTTTGGTAAAAAGCCCATCTGGCTTGCCTGGTACGGCGTCGTCTTTCCTTCGCTGCTGCTCAACTACGCCGGTCAGTCAGCGCTGATTCTGGCAGGTGCCGACAGCAAACAGAATCTTTTCTATACGCTGTGTCCGCCTGCGCTGCAGGTTCCGCTCATCATTCTTGCCGCGCTGGCGACAATCATCGCCAGCCAGGCGATTATTACCGGCGCTTTTTCGATGACGCGCCAGGCCATTCAGCTTGGCTGGCTGCCCCGGTTACGCATCAAACAGACGGCGGCAGAAAGCTACGGCCAGATTTACATCGGGATAATAAACTGGCTGCTGATGGGGGTGACCATCGGGCTGGTGGTGTTCTTTAAATCCTCTGACAAGCTTGCCGCGGCGTACGGCATCGCCGTGTCATTAACCATGCTGATGACCACGGGCCTGCTGTTTGTCGCGATGCGGGAAGTGTGGCGCTGGAGCCTGGTCAGCAGCGCGGTCATTGCCTTCTGTTTCCTGGTGATTGATGCCACCTTCCTGTTTGCCAATCTGATTAAGGTGCTGGAAGGCGGCTATATTCCGCTGCTGATGGCCGCCGCTATTTGTACGGTGATGCTGATCTGGCACCGGGGCGTTAAGGCGGTATCGGCATCGGTGGGCGAGATGGGCGTCAGCGTGGATGCGTTCTTTGCCCAGCTTCAGCAAAAGACGGTGCCCAGAGTGGCGGGCTCCGCCATCTTTTTGACCCGAACCCAGAACAATATCCCGCCGGTCATGCGCTGGCACGTCGCGCGCAACCGGGCGCTACAGCAGGACGTGTTGTCGCTGACCATTGATATTCTCAACGTGCCCTACGTGGGGGAAGAACAGCGTATAAGCGTGGAGCAGCGCGCGCCGGGCTACTGGCACGGCGTGGCGCAGTATGGCTTTATGGAACACCCGGACATCCCGCGGTTGCTGCAGGGCGTCAGCGAGGTCAACGCCATTTTTGCCACGGATGACGCCACCTGGTATGTCGGGCATGAAACCATTGTGGCAGGTGAAGGTGAGGCGGGCATGGCGGCCTGGCAGCGGCACATCTTTGCTTTTATGAAGCGCAACTGCACGCACGTCATCAACCACTATCACCTTCCCAGCGATCGCGTCGTCGAAATCAGCCGACGCGTTGCCGTGTAGATTCAGGCGAAAGCAGAGATCTTCTGCTTTCTCTCCGCTCTATCGCTCAAGCGCCGCAGACAGGACGCTGTGCAATAACACATTCGCACCTTTCTCTGACCACTCCGGCAGGATCCTTTCCGCTTCGTTATGGCTGACGCCCTTCACGCAGGGGATAAAAATCATGCTGGCAGGTGCCACCTTACTGACGTAGCAGGTATCGTGTCCGGCACCGGAGACCATCGATTTTGACGAATAGCCCAGCGCGGCGACGGCGTTTTCCGTACGGGCCAGACAGGCTTCATTAAAGTCGATCGGCGCATAGTCGAAGATGCGCTCGACGTTGGCCGTCACGCCGCGCGCGGCCAGGTTTTTTGTGGCTACGTGCAGCGCGGCTTCCATGGCTTCAAGTGCGTCCTGTGAAGGGTGGCGAAACTCCACGCTGCATTCCACTCGCGAAGGGACAACGTTACGCGAGTTCGGCGTAACCTGCGCCATGCCGATGGTGGCGCGTCCGTCCGGCGAAAATTGATACCCAATCTCCTCCACGTTCAGCGCCAGCCCGGCGAAGGCGATAACCGCATCGCGGCGGCTGTGCATCGGTGTCGTTCCCGCATGGGCGGCAAAACCGTCGAGCGTTACCGTAAACCAGCGCTGGCCCATGGCCGCCCGCACCAGCCCGATGTCGATCTCTTCCTCTTCGAGGATCGGCCCCTGCTCAATATGCAGCTCATAGCAGGCGTGAACCGGAAATGCGCGGGCAGGGCGTTCGCCGCGATAGCCAATCGCTTCCAGCGCCTCGCGAACGGTTATCCGTTGGTTGTCCATCCTGGCGTATGCAAAGTCTTCCGTGAGCTGGCCTGCCCAGACGCCGGAGGCCAGCATCGCCGGGGCAAAGCGCGCGCCTTCTTCGTTGGTCCAGTTGACCAGCACGACGTCGCGCTCGGTTTCAATCGCGTTATCGTTCAGCGTGCGCAGCAGCTCCAGCCCGGCCAGCACGCCGTAGACCCCGTCGTAGTTTCCGCCCAGCGGCTGGGTATCCAAATGGGAACCCGTGATGACTGGGGCAAGCTGCGGGTTTTGCCCCGCGCGACGGATAAACATATTGCCCATGCTGTCGATATCGCAGGTGAATCCTGCCTCCAGCGCCCAGTCGCGCAGCAGGTTGCGCGCAATACGATCTTCCTCGCTCAGTGCCAGACGGGTGACGCCACCGGCGGGGGTGCCGCCAATCTGCGCCATCATCTCTAGCGTTGACCACAGCCGTTCGGCGTTGACGCGGATCATGTCTTGTCCTTAGCGCTGCGGTAGCGGAAATCACAGCACGCACCGCCCTGCATGATGGTGGTCGTGCGGGTCAGCTTCACGTCCGGCGCATAGCCAACGATAAACTTTTCATCGCGCGCGCAGGAGAGAAGATGACCAATCTCGCCCAGCCCCATTTCATGATACATCTCCGCGTAGCGGCAGCGGGTCACGTTGTAGTTGTACTGCTGGTCGTCGGCGTCGAGCACCTTTACCTCCAGCGCGTTATCTTTCTCCCACAGATACTGCAGGGCGATAAAGCTCTTTACGTCCGCGCCGTTGGGCTCTTTGCTGGCAAACGCTTTGCCTGCGTCAATTGCCGCCTGTTCAATCGCCTCGCCGATGACCGCCTGGGCGCGGGTTTTTCCGATCTCGCGCACCAGGATTTCATAAATTGGCTTAATAATTTCTGCTTCAATTTTGCGGCGGGCGAGAATGCCCAGCTCGTTATTATCACTCATCACATTGCCTCGCTGCGTTACTTCGCTTTTGCGCCGCCCAGCACGGTCTGCGGCAGCCATTTACCCTCGACAACTTTGTAGACGGTGAACGACGGCGACTTCAGGTTGCCATCTTTATCAAACGCGATCTGTCCGGTGACGCCGGAGTAGCTAATGCCGCGCAGGGCTGGCAGATACTCGGACGGATCGACGGAGTCTGCTTTTTCCATCGCCGCAACCAGCACGCGGGTGGCGTCATAGGCGAACGGCGCGTGCAGTTCGATATGGGTGTGGTAGCGGGACTGATAGGCCTGCTCGAAAGCCTTTCCACCCGGCATCTGGTCGACGGGCAGGCCCGGCTCCAGCGCGACCACGCCTTCGCCTTCTTTCTGCGCCAGCTTCAGGAACGTCTGGCTGACAAATCCGCCCGCGCCCATCAGCGTGGCGTTCATGCCCAGCTGTTTGATGCGGCGCGCCAGCGGTGCGGCCTGGCTGTCGACGCCGCCGAAGAAGATCAGATCGGCGTTTTTGCTGCGAATGGCGGTCAGCACGGCGCTGAAGTCCACCGTTTTGTCATCCACGTACTGACGGTCGACAACCTTCACGCCCTGCGCTTCAAGCGACTTAATAAACTGGTCCGCCAGGCCCTGACCGAAGGCGGTACGGTCGTCGATCACCGCAATGCGCTTGGCTTTCAGGGTATTCACCGCGTACTGGCCTGCGAGCTGGCCGCCGTCGTCATCGTGGCCCATCACGCGGAAGCTGGTATCAAAACCCTGTTGCGTATAGGCGTGACCGGTCGCGACCGGTGCGACCTGCGCGATGCCGGCATCGTGATAGACGCGGGCTGCCGGAATACTGGTGCCGGTGTTCCAGTGACCCACGACGCCCGCGACGCCGCTATCCACCAGACGCTGCGCGACGGCCACGGCGGTACGCGGGTCGGACTGATCGTCTTCGGACTGCAGTTTGAAGGTCACCGCTTTGCCGCCGATGGTCGGGTGCTGCTTGTTAATATCGTCAATGGCCAGCTGCGCGCCGTTCTCCAGATCTTTACCGATACGGGCAGACGGGCCGGTGAGCGGGCCCGCCAGGCCGATAACCACGGTTTCGCTGTCAGCGGCCCATGTTGTCGTTGAGGCAAAGCCGCTGAGCAGAATAGCGGCGCTGAGGGCACTGATTTTTACTGTTTTCATTGTATTCCCCTGATGTTGGCTGGTGTTGTTAAACGGGCATTTCGCCCAAATAAATCTGTGCAATCTGGTCGTCATTGAGCAACGCTTTCGATTCGCCGTGATGGACAATGCTGCCGCTGTCCATCACCCACGCGCTGTCGGTCACCTCCAGCGCGAGTCGGGCGTTTTGTTCGATGAGCAGCAGGGCGACGCCGCGCTCGCGCAGGCCGGCAATGACGGCAAAAATGTTCTCGACCATCTTCGGCGCAAGGCCCATTGAGGGTTCGTCGAGAATGAGCAGACGCGGCTGGCTGAGCAGGGCGCGGTTAAGGGCAAGCAGCTGTTGCTCGCCGCCGGAAAGCAGGCCGGCAAGCTGATGCTGGCGTTCGCCCAGGCGCGGAAAGCGCTCGAAAATGGCATTCATCTCCCGCCTGACGGTGACAGTGTCACGCCTGAGCCAGGCGCCCATCTGCAGGTTTTCCAGTACCGTCATGCGTGAGAAGATCCCACGGCCTTCCGGGACCATCACCAGCCCGTCGCGAAGCAGGGCTTCAGGCCTGTGCTTGCGTACCGCTTTTCCGTTGAATTCAATACGGCCGCTGAAGTTTTCCAGACCGGTAATGGCGCGCACGGTGGAGCTTTTCCCCGCGCCGTTAGCGCCAATCAGGGTAGCCTGTTCGCCCTCGCGCAGGGTAAAAGAGACATCGCGTACGGCCTGAATACCGCCGTAATGCACGTCCACACGTTCCACCTTCAATAATTCAGACATGGGCGTTGCCTCCAAGCCAGGCGGCAATCACTGCCGGGTCGCGACGGACGCTTTCCGGCGTGCCGCTGGCGAGCGTTTTGCCGTAATCCAGCACCGTCAGGCGATCGCAGATGCCCATCACCAGCTTAACGTCATGCTCAATCATCAGCAGGGTTTTACCGTCATCGCGAAGGCGGATAAGCAGCTCGCCGAGCGCCACTTTTTCCGCCGCGTTCATCCCGGCGGCGGGTTCGTCCAGCGCCAGCAGCAGCGGATCGGTTGCCAGCGCGCGGGCAATTTCAAGGCGACGCTGATGACCGTAGGCCAGATCGCAGGCGCGATAGTGGGCGAATTTCGCAATCCCGGTATACTCCAGCCAGTGCCAGGCCTGTTCGCGGGTCTGCGTCTCTTCCGCGCGAGCGCGTTTATGGCGGCTCAGCGCGGCCCACAGGCCGTTACGGGTGCGCACGTGACGACCCACCATCACGTTTTCCAGCACCGACATGTCTTTGAAGAGGCGCACGTTCTGGAAGGTTCGCGCAATCCCGGCTGCGGTCACTTTCTCAATGTGCTTTGGAAAATAGGGCCTGTCGGCAATCGAAAACTCGCCGCTGTCCGCCGGGTAAAGCCCGGTGATCAGGTTAAAGCAGGTGGTTTTCCCCGCCCCGTTAGGGCCAATCAGCCCGTAGATCTCGCCCTTGTTTACGGTAATTGAAACGTCATCCACGGCGGTAAGGCCGCCGAAGCGTTTTGACATGTTGCGAACGGTTAACAGGCTCATGCCTTCACCTCCTTGTGGCGCACCGGCCAGATCCCGGATGGGCGCACCAGCATGACCAGCACCAGCGCCAGGCCGTAGAACAGCTGACGTAACACTTCCGGATCAATCAGCACCGTGCCGAACAGCGCCTGCTGAACCGGGGCCGCCTGGCTGCGCAGCAGTTCCGGTAGGGCGGTAAGCAGTATTGCGCCGAGGATCACCCCCGGAATGTGTCCCATCCCGCCCAGCACCACCATCGCCAGCACGGCAATGGATTCCTGTAACGTGAAGGATTCCGGGGAGACGAAGCCCTGAAACGCGCCGAACAGAGCACCCGCCACGCCGCCAAAAGAAGCACCCATCGCAAAGGCCAGCAGCTTATAGTTGCGCACGTTGATGCCCATCGCGCGGGCCACATCCTCATCTTCACGGATGGCGTGCCAGGCGCGGCCAATGCGCGAATGCTGCAGGCGCAGGCAGACAAAAATAATCGCCACAATTACCAGCATCAGCAGGTAGTACCACAGCCACAGCGCGGGCACCTTGAATCCGAACCAGTGGTAGACGCCGCTGAACTTCAGGCCAAACAGATTCAGCGTATCTACCCCGGTAATGCCCTTTGCACCGTTGGTGATGTTGACCGGACGGTCGAGGTTGCGCATCAGGATGCGGATGATTTCACCGAAGCCGAGGGTCACTATCGCCAGATAGTCCCCGCGCAGCTTCAGCGTCGGGGCACCCAGCAGAATGCCGCAGACAGCCGCTACCAGCGCGGCCAGCGGAATAATCAGCAGATAGGAGGTGTGCAGCCCGCCGGGGAACCAGACGCCGAGGATCGGAAACACCTCCAGCAGGTGTGGGGAGGCCATCAGCGCCGCGAGGTAGGCGCCCACCGCGTAAAACGCGATAAACCCCATATCCAGCAGGCCGGTATAGCCCACCACAATGTTGAGCCCCAGCGCCAGCATGATGTAGAGCAGAGCGAAGTCGATAACGCGCACCCAGTAGTTGCCGCCGATCTGCGTGGCCACCACGGGCGCAACCAGCAGCGCGAGGCAGAACAGGATCATACCTGACCAGAATTTACGCGTTGCCGTCGGAATTTGTAGTTGAAGCGTTGTCATCATTTCCTCATGCCCTGTGCGCCACGCGCTCGCCCAGAAGTCCTGCCGGACGGAAGACCAGCACCAGAATAAGGACCATAAAGGCAAAGACGTCCTGATAGTTGCTGCCAAAGACGCCGTGGGTCAGTTCCCCCAGATAACCTGCGCCCAGCGCTTCAATTATGCCGAGCAGGATCCCGCCAATCATGGCGCCGCGAATGTTGCCAATTCCCCCCAGCACGGCGGCGGTAAAGGCTTTAATTCCCGGCAAAAAGCCCATCGAGAAGCTGGCGTTGCCGTAGTTGCTCGCCATCATGACGCCTGCCAGCGCGGCAAACACGCCGCCAACGGCGAACGTCAGCGTAATAATCGCGTTGGGGTTTACCCCCATCAGCGTGGCCACGCGCGGGTTTTCCGCCACGGCGCGCATGCCGCGGCCCAGGCGGGTGTATTCCACCAGCAGCCACAGCCCGAGCATCACCGTCAGCGCCAGCGCCACGGTAACCATGCCGGTGACGGTCACAATGGCAGGAGGATGCATGTCACTGCCTGACGTCACGGCGATCGGATCCATGGGCAGGATCTGCGGGAACATCAGCGGGTTGCGGGTCCATATAATCATCGCCACGGTTTGCAGCAGGACCGAAACGCCAATACCCGAGATCAGCGGTGCCAGGCGCGGGGCGTTGCGCAGCCGACGGTAGGCAAAGCGCTCCACGGCCATCGCCAGCAGGGCGCAAACGGCCATGGCAATCACCAGGGCCACGCCAAGCTGCAGCAGCTGAGGCATGTGGGGGAAGGTGGCATTCAGGGCGTTAAGGGCGGATAGCGTGGTGAGCGCGCCGACCATCAGAATATCGCCGTGGGCAAAGTTAATAATGCGCAAGATGCCATACACCATGGTATAGCCCAGCGCGATCAGCGCATAAATGCTTCCCAGCATTACGCCGTTGATCAGTTGTTGTATGAGTGTATCCAACGTCTGTACCCGCAAAGTGCTCTTTCTGCGGCTACCATCCGATAAATGAATTAAATTGTAAAATACACATATATTATTTCTTATGATAAACCGATATTGCTTTATCTTTATGATTTATATAAACATAATAAAATCATGTTTTCTGGTAAAAAGCCTAAAGAAATCAACATATGAATAAAACAGAACAGTCGGCTGCGCTATCTGCGTATGCAGACAGTCGCCTGGCAAACGATCCGCCGCTTCGGGCCGTCCGGGCCTTTGAGGCCATCGCTCGCCTTGGCAGCGTAACGCTGGCCGCGCAGGAGCTGGATATCTCCCCGTCGGCCGTCAGTCATCAGCTCAAGGTGCTTGAAGGGTATCTGCAAATGCCGCTAACGGAGCGTCAGGGGCGCAGGCTGGCGCTGAGCCAGCATGGCCGTGAATATTACCGCTCGATCCGCGCGGCGTTTAACGTGCTGCGCCAGGCGACGGAGCATCTGGCGGAGCAGGCGCAAACGCGTCAGGTCACCATCAGCCTGATCCCGCTTTTTGGCATGGGGTGGTTTATCCCGCGTTTGCCCGCGTTTATGCGCGCCAACCCGCAGACCGAGATCAACGTGGTGTATGCCAACCATCGTAACTATCTGAGCGACGCATCGGACATGTCGATCCGTTTCGGCAACGGGCAGTGGGCGGGCTATCAGAGTGAAAAACTGATTTCCGGCAAGATGGTGCCGGTGTGCAGCCGGGCGTTTTTGCGCATTCATGGCCATATCGACACCCCTGAGCAGCTGCTGCAAATGCCGCTGCTGCACGATGAGGAGCGCACCACCTGGCCGCAGTGGTTTCAGCAGCAGGGGGAAAAACGACCTCTCCGGCGCAGCGGTCCTCTGTTTGAAGACGGGCTGTTGACGCTGGCAGGCGTGCAGGCGGGGCTGGGCTGCGCGCTGATGCGTGAGCCGCTGATTGCGCCTTATCTGGAGAGCGGCGAGCTGGTGAAGATATTTGACTTACCCATAGACGACGGGCGCGACTATTACCTCTGCGTGCGTTCAGATTCAGAAATGACCGAGGACGGCAAGCTGCTGCAAAGCTGGCTGCGTCGGGCTGCGAGCGTTGAACCGTCTACGACGTAAGCAGGCAGTGTTTATCCAGCGCTTCAATTTCCGATCCGCTGTAGCGCGCGTATTGTCCGGTCAGGCCAAAAAACGCAGGCTGGGTTTCGGTGTAGATTTCTGCGGCAAGCACCAGTCGGCGTCGTTCGTCCTCGCTCATCTCAAGCAGCGTCCAGGGAATGAAATAGCGCGATGTGGAGGTGAGCTTGAACCACAGCGGGCAGCCGCAGCCGGGACAGAACCAGCGCTCGCCGCGCGCGGAGGACGCAAAATGAGAGGGGGAAATGGAATCTTGCTCCACAAGCGGCTGGCCCTGCGTCTCAAGATACATGGCAATGCCACCCGACCATTTCTGGCATTGCGTGCAGTGACATGCGTATACGTCAAAATTGTTGAGGCTCGCGCTGAACTGACTCATTCCGCACAAGCAGCGTCCTTTGAATATGTGCATGGCGTACTCCTTTTTGACGCCAGAAATCCGTATAAAAAAAGCCAGCCGCAGGGGCTGGCCTTTTATCGTGACAAATCTTAGAACTGGTAAGTCAGGCCAACCGCTACGATGTTGTCGGTAGCAACGCCAGTTGCTTTGGTGAAGCTGTTGTCGTCAACCAGGTTGATTTTGTAATCAACATAGGTAGACATGTTCTTGTTGAAGTAGTAGCTCGCGCCAACGTCAATGTATTCAACCAGATCCTGGTCGCCGTATGAACCCAGGTCTTTACCTTTGGATTTCAGGTAAGCGATGGATGGACGCAGGCCGAAGTCGAACTGGTACTGAGCAACAACTTCGAAGTTCTGAGCTTTGTTCGCGATATAACCGTCACCGAAGTTGGTCATGTTGCGGGTTTCAGAATAGGTGGTTGCCAGGTAGATGTTGTTCGCATCGTATTTCAGGCCAGCAGCCCATACTTCTGCGTTCTCGCCGCCAGCGTTAACGGTGTTCGCGACGCGACCAGCAGCAACCTGACGGTCGGTACGGTCAGATTTCGCGTAGGTTGCACCAACAGCGAAGCCGTTCATTTCATAGGTGGAAGACAGACCCCAGCCGTCACCGTTCGCTTCGGTGATGTCGCGGTTGTCATTTTTACCCTGGTACTGAGCGGCAAAGTTCAGACCGTCAACCAGACCGAAGAAGTCGGTGTTACGGTAGGTTGCAACGCCAGTGGTACGGCCAGTCATGAAGCCATCGGTCTGAGTCCAGGTATCGCCACCGAACTCTGGCAGTACGTCAGTCCATGCGCCGATGTCGTAAGCAACACCGTAGTTACGACCGTAGTCGAATGAACCGAATTCGTTGAATTTCAGACCCGCGAATGCCAGACGGGTTTTGCTGCCGTCAGTACCCTGGGATTCAGAACGGTTGCCTTTGAACTCATATTCCCACTGGCCGTAACCGGTCAGCTGATCGTTGATCTGAGTTTCGCCCTTGAAGCCCAGACGAACGTAAGTTTTGTCGCCGTCGTTCTTAGCATCATCAGAGAAATAGTGCAGACCTGTAACTTTACCGTACAGATCCAGCTTGTTACCGTCTTTGTTATAAATTTCAGCCGCGTTTACAACGCCTGCTGCCAACATGGAAGTCACTGCCACTGCAACTAATTTAAGTTTCATCTTAAATATTCCTTATAATTTTCTTTGGTATTTCCTGAGCCACTTTGAACGATTTCTAAACGAGGCTTATCGTCAATGGCATGGTATTTTTAAAAATCTTGTAGTCCTATTTCAATAATAAGTTTCAAATTATTAGCAATAATTTCAGTTAGTGTGATCGGGATCGGATAAATGGCTGTGACAGAGCATGAAATGATGAATATTTCATCAATTTTGCGGCTGATTGATTGTTATGAATATAATTTCATTGCGGTTTTATAAAAAGTGGTAATTATCGGTATTTTCGTTTCTTTAAAAGGGGTTAAGCCTCATCTGAAAGTTAACTACTTGTTTTTAACTCAGCACCATGCGGAATTTCCGTTCTATCAAGCGAAATAAACAGAAACATACTATTGCACTTTGTGCTATTAATCTCGTGAGTATTTGCAGGGAACTAATCACCCTTGGGTGTCAATTTATGTCAACTGAAGGAAATGGGAAATTACGAAAGGACGCTACTATAAACAGAATTTAAACGCGCGCTCTACTGGCGGGGGAAATATTTTGGCGCGCGCTCACATATTAAAACTATGTTAATTTTTTGCTGCCGAAATGAATATTATCGACAGCAAAACCACAATTATTTTCGCGTGGCGTACCAGCAGAGCAACGACCCGGCGCAGACCATCAGCGCGCCTTGCCAGAACGAGAATGAGAGGGGGGAACTTAGCACTGCGGCGGCGAGCGCGGCTGAGAGGACGGGGGTAAAATAGGATACGGCAGCCAGCACCGTAACGTTACCGTGAAGAATGCCAATATTCCATGCGGCGTAACCAAACCCAAGCGCAATACCGCACATGACGAGTTTCACCACCACCGGCAGCGTGAACACCATCTCGGGCTGTTCGCTCAGGGCATATTTTACCCACAGGCTCAGCGCGGTCAGCAGTACAAACAGGGTGATGCCGTTTTGTCCTTTCGCAAATTTGCTGGTGACCGTGCAGTAGGCGGCCCAGATAAATGCCCCGGCAAACGCCAGCGCATAGCTCAACGGGCTCGAAACGATATTGCGGGTGATTTCATCAAGGTGTAAACCCTGTTCACCGCCCAATACCCAGCAGACGCCCAGCAATGAGATGGCTAAGCCGGGGATCACCCACAGGGTAGATTTCTGTCCATTGAACATGATGGCAAACACAATCGTCAGGCTTGGCCAGAGATAATTCACCATACCGACTTCAATCGCCTGAGCGCGCGTTGCGGCGTAGCCCAGCGACAGCGCCAGGCATATTTCGTAGCTGACAAACAAAACGCTGCCTGCAATAAGATAGCGGGGGGAAAACCGCCTGATATCAGGAAATCCTACCGTCACCAGACACAATAATCCGCTGAGGGTGTAGATCATCGCTGCACCGCCTACCGGGCCCAGGCCCTCGCTCACGCTGCGAATAAGACCGACCATGGTGCTCCATAACACTATGGCCGCCAGCCCAATAAGCGTTGCTCTTTTTCTGTCCATTACTTAGCCATTGCAATAAAAATCAAAGGAAAAATGTATCGCATTCATCCTGACGCTGTCGCGAATTATTCTCTTAAACCGTTAATCAAAAAGGGGTATTTGAATGTGCCGGGGATGGCGATTAAGGGGGGGATGCGTGACGACCTTGATTTGACGCAAAAAAATCAGGGGTATTACTGCTACTTTGCGGCGCGAAGTCTTATTTGATAACGAGGACAACAATGGACGTCAGCCGCAGACAATTTTTTAAAATCTGCGCGGGCGGTATGGCCGGAACAACAGCCGCGATGCTGGGATTTGCTCCCAAAATGGCGCTGGCTCAGGCACGCAACTTTAAGCTGCTGCGCGCGAAAGAGATCCGTAACACCTGCACATACTGCTCCGTAGGTTGTGGGCTTTTGATGTACAGCCTGGGCGATGGCGCGAAGAACGCCAGAGAAGCGATTTACCATATTGAAGGGGATCCGGACCATCCGGTAAGCCGCGGGGCGCTTTGCCCGAAAGGGGCGGGGCTGCTGGACTACGTTCACAGCGAAAACCGCCTGCGCTACCCGGAATACCGCGCGCCGGGCTCCGATAAATGGCAGCGCATCTCCTGGGACGAAGCCTTCTCCCGCATCGCGAAGCTGATGAAAGCCGACCGCGACGCTAACTTTATCGAAAAGAACGAGCAGGGCGTGACGGTTAACCGCTGGCTCTCCACCGGCATGCTTTGTGCCTCTGCGGCCAGCAATGAAACCGGCATGCTGACGCAAAAATTTGTGCGCTCTCTCGGCATGCTGGCGGTAGACAACCAGGCGCGCGTCTGACACGGACCAACGGTAGCAAGTCTTGCTCCAACATTTGGTCGCGGTGCGATGACCAACCACTGGGTTGATATTAAAAACGCTAACGTCGTGGTGGTGATGGGCGGTAACGCCGCTGAAGCCCATCCGGTGGGGTTCCGATGGGCGATGGAAGCGAAAAACAACAACGATGCGACGCTGATCGTCGTCGATCCGCGCTTTACGCGCACGGCTTCGGTGGCGGATATCTACGCGCCGATCCGTTCCGGCACGGACATTACGTTCCTGTCTGGGGTACTGCTGTACCTGATCGAAAACAACAAAATTAACGCGGAATACGTTAATCACTACACCAACGCGAACCTGCTGGTGCGGGATGATTTTGCCTTCGATGACGGGCTGTTCAGCGGCTATGACGCGGAAAAACGCCAGTACGACAAAACGTCCTGGAACTATCAGTTTGATGAAAACGGCTACGCGATGCGGGATGAAACCCTGACGCACTCGCGCTGCGTGTGGAACCTGCTGAAGCAGCACGTTTCCCGCTATACGCCGGACGTAGTGGAAAACATCTGCGGCACGCCGAAAGCGGACTTCCTGAAGGTGTGCGAAGTGCTGGCTTCCACTAGCGCGGCGGACAGAACCACGACCTTCCTGTATGCGCTGGGCTGGACGCAGCACACCGTGGGCGCGCAAAACATCCGCACCATGGCGATGATCCAGCTGCTGCTCGGCAACATGGGCATGGCGGGCGGCGGCGTCAACGCGCTGCGCGGCCACTCCAACATTCAGGGCCTGACCGATCTCGGTCTTCTCTCCACCAGCCTGCCGGGCTACCTGACGCTACCGTCCGACAAGCAGGCGGATCTGCAAACGTATCTTGAGGCCAATACGCCAAAGGCGACGCTGCCGGACCAGGTGAACTACTGGAGCAACTATCCGAAGTTCTACGTCAGCCTGATGAAATCGTTCTACGGCGACGCGGCGCAGAAAGAAAACGACTGGGGCTTTGAGTGGCTACCGAAGTGGGACCAGGCCTACGACGTCATCAAGTATTTCAACATGATGGATAAGGGCAACGTCACGGGCTATATCTGCCAGGGCTTTAACCCGGTGGCCTCCTTCCCGGACAAGAACAAGGTTGTGCGCAGCCTCAGCAAGCTGAAGTACATGGTCGTTATCGATCCGCTGGTGACCGAAACCTCCACCTTCTGGCAGAACCACGGTGAATCCAACGACGTTGACCCGGCGTCGATTCAGACCGAGGTGTTCCGCCTGCCGTCTACCTGCTTTGCGGAAGAGGACGGCTCCATTGCCAACTCCGGGCGCTGGCTGCAGTGGCACTGGAAGGGCCAGGACGCGCCGGGGGAAGCGCGCAACGACGGTGAAATTCTGGCGGGCATTTACCATCGCCTGCGCGAGATGTACCGCACCGAGGGCGGCAAGGGCGCCGAGCCGCTGCTGAAGATGAGCTGGCAGTACAAGCAGCCGGATCGCCCTGAGTCAGAGGAAGTGGCGAAAGAGAACAACGGCGTGGCGCTGGCGGATCTGTATGACGCCAACGGTAACCTGCTTGCGAAGAAAGGCCAGCTGCTGAACAGCTTCGCGCTGCTGCGCGATGACGGCACGACGGCATCGTCCTGCTGGATTTACGCCGGCAGCTGGACGGAGCAGGGGAACCAGATGGCCAACCGCGATAACGCCGATCCGTCAGGTCTCGGTAATACGCTTGGCTGGGCGTGGGCATGGCCGCTGAACCGTCGCGTGCTGTACAACCGTGCGTCCGCAGACGTGAACGGCAAGCCGTGGGATCCGAAACGCATGTTGATCCATTGGAACGGGGCGAAATGGACGGGGAACGATATCCCGGACTACAGCACCGCCGCGCCGGGCAGCAGCACCGGGCCGTTTATCATGCAGCCGGAGGGGCTGGGACGCCTGTTTGCGCTGAACAAGCTGGCGGAAGGGCCGTTCCCGGAACATTACGAGCCGATGGAGACGCCGCTCGGCACCAACCCCCTGCACCCGAACGTGGTCTCCAGCCCGGTGGTGCGGATCTACGAAGACGACGTCCTGCGTTTAGGCAAAAAGGACAAGTTCCCGTACGTGGGAACGACCTACCGCCTGACCGAGCATTTCCACACCTGGACCAAGCACGCGCGGCTTAACGCCATCGCCCAGCCGGAGCAGTTTGTGGAGATCAGCGAGACGCTGGCGAAGGCAAAAGGCATTGCCAACGGCGACCGCGTGAAGGTGAGCAGCAAGCGCGGGTTTATTCGCGCCGTGGCGGTGGTGACCCGTCGTCTGCAGTCGCTTAACGTGCACGGCCAGCAGGTGGAAACCGTCGGTATTCCGCTGCACTGGGGCTTTGAGGGCGTGGCGCAGAAAGGCTACATCGCCAACACCCTGACGCCAAACGTCGGCGATTCCAACTCGCAAACGCCGGAGTACAAGGCGTTTCTGGTCAACATCGAGAAAGCGTAAGGAGCGATTAAATGGCGATGGAAACACAAGACATTATTAAGCGCTCCGCGACCAACCCGATCACTCCCGCGCCGCGCGCGCGGGACTATAAGGCAGAAGTCGCCAAGCTTATCGACGTCTCCTCCTGCGTGGGCTGTAAAGCCTGCCAGGTAGCGTGCTCGGAGTGGAACGATATCCGCGATGAGGTGGGGCACTGCGTCGGGGTCTACGATAACCCGGCAGACCTGAGCGCCAAATCCTGGACGGTGATGCGTTTTAGCGAAACCGACCAGAACGGCAGGCTGGAGTGGCTGATCCGCAAAGACGGCTGCATGCACTGCGAGGATCCGGGCTGCCTGAAGGCGTGCCCGTCCGCCGGAGCGATTATTCAGTACGCCAACGGGATCGTCGACTTCCAGCAGGACAACTGCATCGGCTGCGGCTACTGCATCGCGGGCTGTCCGTTTAATATCCCACGCCTCAATAAAGAGGATAACCGGGTCTACAAATGCACCCTGTGCGTGGACCGCGTCAGCGTCGGTCAGGAACCTGCCTGCGTGAAGACCTGTCCTACCGGGGCGATTCACTTCGGGACTAAAAAAGAGATGCTGGACGTGGCGCAGGCGCGCGTGGACAAGCTGAAAGCGCGCGGCTACCAGAATGCGGGCATTTACAACCCTCAGGGCGTGGGCGGGACGCACGTGATGTACGTGCTGCACCACAACGACCAGCCGGAGCTGTACCACAACCTGCCGAAGGATCCGGCGATCGATACCTCGATCAACCTGTGGAAAGGGGCGCTCAAGCCGCTCTCAGCGGCGGGCTTTATCGCCACCTTTGCGGGGCTGATTTATCACTACATTGGTATCGGGCCAAACAAAGAGGTGGACGACGACGAGGAGGAGCACCATGAGTAAGTCGAAAATGATTGTGCGCACGAAGTTTGTTGACCGCGCCTGTCACTGGACGGTAGTCATCTGCTTCTTCCTGGTGGCGGTATCGGGAATTTCGTTTTTCTTCCCGACGCTGCAATGGCTGACCGAAACCTTCGGTACCCCGCAGATGGGGCGCATCCTGCACCCGTTCTTCGGCGTGCTGATTTTCGTGGTGCTGATGTTCATGTTCGTGCGCTTCGTCCATCACAATATCCCGGACAAGCAGGACATTCCGTGGGTAAAAGGGATCGTCGAAGTCCTGAAGGGCAACGAGCATAAAGTGGCGAAGGTGGGCAAATACAATGCCGGACAAAAGATGATGTTCTGGACCATCATGAGCATGATTTTTGTGCTGCTGGTGACCGGCGTGATCATCTGGCGTCCGTATTTTGCCTCGTTTTTCCCGATTCAGGTGGTGCGCTACGCGCTGCTGATCCACGCCACGTCAGCCATTATTCTGATCCACGCCATCCTGATCCATATGTATATGGCGTTCTGGGTGAAGGGTTCGATTAAAGGCATGATTGAAGGGAAGGTGAGCCGCCGCTGGGCGCAGAAACACCATCCCCGCTGGTATCGGGATGTGGAACGGCTGGAAGCGAAGCAGGAAAGTACGGAAGGGATCAAGTAAGACCTGCGCCGGCGGCTGTGCCCGGCGGCGCTGCGCTTGCGCGGGCAGGGCAAATCCCTGGCCGGCTGGTGTCATGTGTTAGTCAATAAACGATCAATTGCCGCTATAACGTCATGACGTGCGTTGCGTAAATTACAAACAAAGTCTTTAGGATTTATTTTATTGTTGTTAAGGTTGGTTATCATTGGCGAATAAATCAGAAACGTTTCAAAATCGATATTAACAACTGGAGCCAGCTGGCTCTGCCATAACGGTAGCCTATTATTTCTCGCGAGCGGTACGATTACGCGTGTTGCAAGGTCGTCGTAGCAATCATCCTGAATAAGCATGTAGTAAGGAAGTCTGTCCCGGGTTGCGAATGATGTATTCCGATAAACATTAAATTGTCTCAGCATTAAATCACCCTGAAAAACTCATCATCAGTAATGGTTCCATGTTTTTCTACAAACTCATTCATTGCCTGTATAAATGCACGATCTTCTTTGGAAGGCCGATGCCGTCTGGCAGAGCGTTGTTCTGCATGGCACAAGGGCTTACGCGATGTGATGTTCTGGCCCGGTTTTGTTTCTGCGGTATGTTTCATCATTAGCTCCTTTGTTGGTGCGGTCATTATCAACCGCAGCCAACAAAAAACAATACTGTATCCCCTGGTAATCTACATTCTGCGAGGCATCTTCAAGTAATCTCAGAACCGCTCTTCCACATAGCGGAACGGGTATTTTGTGGGTTTGACTTTGCCGATTTTACGTTTCGGTAAATCTACCTTTTCAACATGTATTTCTTTATACGGGATCTGTGAAAGCAGATGCGAAATAATATTCAGGCGCACGCGCTTTTTATCTTCAGAACGCGCGACAAACCACGGTGCCCAGGCGGTGTCGGTGGCTTCAAACATGGCGTCACGTGCACGAGTATATTCATCCCACAGGTTAAAGGATTTAATATCCATCGGTGAGAGCTTCCATATTTTACGGCCGTCGTTAATACGATCGCGTAAACGCCGTTCCTGCTCTTTCGGCGTTACCTCCAGCCAGTATTTCAGCAGAATAATTCCGGCATCGACCATTGCCTTTTCCATAACCGGCGCGCCGTCCAAAAATTTCTCTGCCTGCTCCTCCGTGCAGAACCCCATCACACGCTCCACGCCCGCGCGGTTATACCAGCTGCGATCGAATATCACGATTTCGCCGGCCGAAGGCAGGTGTGGCACATAGCGCTGGAAGTAGAGCTGGCTTTTTTCTTTTTCAGTCGGGGCAGGGAGCGCAACCACGCGAAATACGCGAGGGCTTACGCGCTCGGTGATCGCTTTAATGGTGCCGCCTTTGCCAGCCCCGTCTCGTCCTTCAAACACGATACACACTTTCAACCCTTTGGCGACGACCCACTGCTGGAGCTTAACCAGTTCAACGTGGAGGCGGCGAAGTTCCTGTTCGTACGCTTTGGTTTTCAACGGCGCATTCTTTTCGACATCAACAGCGACACTGGTTTTCTTTTTGCTTCCCATGATTGTCATCCTCAGGTTGTCCGGTGCGGAAAAAAGCGCGGCCGCACTATGAAGTGTAATCCACCTGGTATTATGCGTAATGTTTTTAGGTGATTAGTTTCATGACACTTTTTTAAGCAGATGTTGAGATCTTCTCGATGAGGCTTAGCAACAGTAGTTCCCCGGTGAGATCGTCGCGGGAACAACAGAATCAGCACTTTTAATCCCACACAATATGTATTGTTAATATGATAATTACATTTTTATTTACTTAAAGACGCTAAGAATGAGTGGGAATAAAGAAGCTGCGGTTTCGTATATCCGTTCACTCGCTCTGGGCCTGCTAAGGATGCATAGTGAAAAGGACATTTTTATCATTCGTTATGTTGCTCGTGGGATGCAGTTCGGCAGCCAATCACGATCGGAGTGCACAAGACGCTACCGAATCATTCTATAGATCCTATCTGTCCGCATTCGGCAGCGATGAAGCGAGGCCTTACCCGGCTGACGAACTGCGCAAATATGTTTCTGCTGATACGATCGCTCGCATTGAGGCCATTCAGGGAATTCCTGAACAAGAGTTAATAGAGTCTGACTATTTTACGTATACCCAGGATTACTCTCGCGAATGGATACCTGCATTACAAGTGGAAAACGCCAGGTCATTTTTAAACGGTGAAGTGGTCCAGATCATTGAAGGGGCGGGTAACGGGAGAAGCATCCATCTTGAGGTATTTCTTCGTCGTGAAGACGATGCATGGAAAATCTACCGCGTTCGTGACATAACGAACAATCATGAGCACCCTATTTTCAATGCTGGTGCTATTACACGCGCTAAAGCAGCGGCAGAGAGCGCACTGTAAAGCTACACCTTAAATCCTTCCAAGCCCTGACACATGCCGGGGCTTTTTGTTTTCCATTCCCACCGCGTAGCAGTTGGAGAAAACACCTGAATCAATGGAGTAACGTGTCAGCCAGCTGATTTGAACTGGCTCACCATACAAGATTATTCAATAATGCCCGTCGCGAGTGATAAACAGTGGTTGAGGAATGAAAAAAACAATCTTTTCGTTGGCGCTGGGCACGTTTGGCCTCGGAATGGCTGAATTTGGCATTATGGGCGTGCTCACCGAGCTGGCGCGTGACGCCGGTATTTCGATTCCCGCCGCCGGGAATATGATCTCGTTTTATGCCTTCGGCGTGGTCATTGGCGCCCCGATAGTGGCGCTGTTCTCCGGAAAGTTCTCGTTAAAAACGACGCTGCTGTTTCTGGTCGCCATGTGCGCGGTCGGGAACGCCCTGTTTACGTTTTCAACATCGTATTTCTGGCTGGCAATGGGGAGGCTGATTTCCGGCTTTCCGCACGGAGCCATTTTTGGCGTCGGGGCCATTATCCTGTCTAAAATAGCGCCACCCGGGAAGGTGACCGTTGCGGTAGCCGGGATGATTGCCGGGATGACCGTGGCTAACCTGCTGGGCGTCCCGCTGGGCACCTGGCTGGGGCACCAGTTCAGCTGGCGTTATACCTTTTTCCTGATTGCCGTGTTTGACGCGCTGGTGATCCTCTCGGTCCTGCTCTGGGTGCCGGACATCCGCGACACATCAAAAATCAAATTGACCGAGCAATTCCACTTTTTGAAGAAACCGGAGCCGTGGCTGATTTTCGCCGCCACCCTGTTTGGCAACGCCGGGGTGTTCGCGTGGTTCAGCTTCGTTAAGCCGTTTATGGTTAACGTTTCCGGTTTTTCGGAAGGGGTGATGACCGCTATCATGATGCTGATGGGCCTTGGCATGGTGTTGGGCAACCTGTTTAGCGGTAAACTTTCCGGTCGCTTCAGCCCGCTGCGCATTGCGGCCACCACCGACATGGTGATTGTTGCCACGCTGCTGCTGCTTTTTACCTTTGGCGAACTGAAAACGGCCTCGCTGGTCATGGGCTTTATCTGCTGTGCCGGGCTGTTCGCGCTCTCTGCGCCGCTGCAGATCCTGCTGCTGCAAAATGCGGAGGGCGGCGAGATGCTGGGGGCGGCCGGGGGGCAGATGGCGTTTAATCTCGGCAGCGCGATCGGGGCGTACTTTGGCGGGATGATGATTACCCTTGGCTTTAGCTGGCGCTACGTCACGCTGCCTGCGGCGATACTCTCGTTTTCGGCCATGAGCGCGCTGTTGATCTACGGTTACCTGCGTGCCCGACGGGCTCAGGCTAACGCTCGCGCGCTAGCCTGACTTCATTCAGGCAAGCCAGGGCTCGCCCAGGGTCAGCATCAGGCGGTTAGCCCACGCGAAGAACGCGGCGGACTGCACCAGGTCAAGCTGGGCTAAAGTATCCAGCCCCTCTTTTTCCAGCGCGGCGAGGTGCAGCGGCGTGGCGGCAGGCGGGGTAACGGACAGCGCCGCCGCAAAGTTGATTTCCGCCTGCCAGCGTGCAGACTGCCCCTCGCTCAGGGATTGCCCCGGGCGCACGGCCAGCAGGGCCTCTACCGCTGCATCATCCTTTGACAGCTGGCTGGCTTTACGCGCATGGACAGACGCGCAGTAAATGCAGCCGTTAATTTTACTGGCTACCGTTGCCGCCAGCTCGCGCTCGGCGCGCGGCAGTCCCCCCGCTGTATAAAAAATCCCTTTATCGGTCAGCGTACGCTGTTCAAGCACCGGCAGATTGCGCCCCAGCAGACGGAAATAGTCGGAATCGGTATGGCCAAACTTCGCCAGAATCGCCACCTCGTCGTCACGGAAATCCGCCAGCGGTTTGGCGGCGATCCACGGCTCCCAGCCCAGCTCCTGCTGGGTAAACGCGACGGGAGCCGCCTTTCCGGTCGCCGTGGTTGCTGTCGTGTGCCAGACGCCTGCCGCTACCGGCGCATCGCTTTTGGCGACGGGCCTGTCGTTCAGCAGACGCAGCCCGGCAATCAGTCTGCTCTGGAAGCTCACAAACGCGATGAGCTGCGCCAGGGTAACAATGCCTTCCTTGCTCCATCCTGCCTGGGTCAACGCCTTTAACGACGCCGGCGTCGCTTCGACGGGGGAGAACGTCAGCAGCCGCGCGAAGTTCAGCGCCGGGGTCAGGCGTGCTGAGGTAGGGTCGGCCAGGCCAAACCCCGCATAATGCGCGGCCAGCGCCTCCGCGCTGTGCCACCTGGCGACTTTTGCCGCCACGGCGAAGCGCTCGTCCAGCGCAAAATCGCTATCCTGCTGGGTAAATAAGATTTCGTAGCTGCCCTGCGCGTGGCGCGTGGCGGCATCACGCGTAGCGCGCGCCTCTGCCAGAGGGGAACCGGGTTTAATTTCCGCCAGCTCGGCGAGAATGTCCTGACTTAATGACATAGGTATCTCCTCAATGGATATGGGGGGCAATATGTTCGGCGATCAGTTCGATGGACCGCAGCGTGTCCCGATGCGCGGGTTCGACCGAATGGACCTGGAATGAGATATCCGTGGCGCGCCGGAGAACGGAATCGGCCTGCAGCGAACGCAGCACCGTCTCTGGCGAACCGATGTGGGCGTCGAACTGGCGACGAAAATCGGTGACAGTGTCACCTTTAACCACGTGTCCGGCTGCGCGATGCTGCTGGGCCTGCCTGGCGAGACCCGGCGTGGCGACCTTAAGCGCATAGTCATCGCTGTCTGCGACGAACGCCGTACGGGAGGCCAGAATGCGCGGCGCGATACCGGCGGGCAGTGCCTCAAGGTAGGCATCCACAATCGGGTTCTGGATCGCGTCGAGCGTGAGATCCAGCTTGTCTGCCGGGCGCGGCTGCGTGCGGGAGAGCATCAAACCGTGTCCAGCTCGCGCGGCGCGAACCGCACCGTCAACAGAGAAGGTAGCAATCCAGATACGGTCGGCCAGCTGTGGCGCAGGCGGGTAAAGGTGATTATCCGGATGGGTGAGCGAATCCCCGCGCCAGGCGCTTTGGATCGCATGCAGATGGTCAGCAAAGGCCGCGCCGCGCTGTTCAAAGGTCAGGCCAAACGGCAGGAATGAGGTCGGCGTGCCGCCGGAACCAAAACCAACTTCAAGCCGTCCATTGGCGAGTAAATCCAGCACGGCGGCATCTTCCGCCACGCGCAGCGGATTTTCCATCGGCAGGGTAATGATGGCCGTTCCCAGGCGGATGGTTTCGGTATGCGCGGCTACGTGCGCCAGAAACAGCAGCGGCGACGGCAGGCCGCCTTCACTTTCATGAAAGTGGTGCTGCGCAATCCAGGCGCTGTCAAAACCGTGGCGTTCGGCGTGGCGGATTTGCTCAGTTGCCAGGCGATAGCGCTCCTTCGGCGTGGCGTCGTCGAGCAGGCGGGTGAAAAATCCCAGGCGTTTTCGCGTCATGCGAACTCCTCCTTAGCGGATGAAAAATGGGGAATGGCGTCAATCAGCTCGCGGGTATAGTCGTTCTGCGGCGACGTGAATAAGGTTTCGACGTTACCGTGTTCGACCACCTGACCGCTGCGCAGCACCGTGACGCTGTGGGCGATCCGGCGGACGGTAGACAGATCGTGCGTGATGAAGAGGTAGGTTAATCCCAGCTGCTGCTGCAGCTGCTGGAGCAGCGCCAGGATCTGCGCCTGAACGGTGACGTCCAGTGCGGAGGTGGCTTCGTCCAGCACCAGAATGGTCGGCTCCAGGATCAGCGCCCTGGCGATGGCCACGCGCTGACGCTGTCCGCCTGAAAGCTCGCGGGCGGTGCGGCTCAGGAGCTCGACGGGCAGGGCAACCCGCTGCGCCACGGTTTCCACCCGGATCTTGCGCTCCGCCTTCGCGAGACGAGAAAAATTCTTCAGCGGCTCTTCGATGATGTCAAACAGCGTCTGACGCGGGTCGAGCGAGGCAAAGGGGTTCTGGTAAACAAACTGGATCTTCTGGCGCAGCTGACGACGAGCCTCGCGGCTGAGCGCGGTGGCATCAATATCATCAATGATCGCCTGCCCGCTGTCGGCCTGTTCAAAACCCAGCAAAATACGGGCGAGGGTGGTTTTCCCGGAGCCGGATTCCCCCACCAGCGCATGCGTGCTGCCGCGCCTGACGTCAAACGTCACATGATCCAGTGCCTGAAGCTGATGGCCTTTGCCGAGTGAGAAGTGTTTGCTGATGGCGCGAGCGCGAATGGCCGGGGACGCGAGCGGCAGACCTGCCACCGGGGCAATGGTCAGGCGCTGTCCCTGGAGGTCGCTTAACAGCTGACGGGTGTAGGCATGCTGCGGCGTGCGGACGATATCGGCAGTGTTGCCGTGCTCCTGAATCTCGCCATCGCGAAAAACCAGCAGCCTGTCGGCGCGCTGTGCGGCCAGCGCCAGATCGTGGGTGACAAACAGAACGGCGGTTCCCGATTCCCGGCGCAGGATATCCAGCAGGTCAAGAATACGTTTTTGCACCGTCACGTCCAGCGCGCTGGTGGGCTCGTCTGCAATGATGACGTCCGGGCGCAGGGCAATGGCGATAGCAATCAGCACGCGCTGTTTCATGCCGCCGGAGAGCTGATGCGGGTACTGCGTCATGCGCTGTTCAGGGTGGCTCAGGCCAACCTTTGTCAGCAGGGCGAGCACCTGCTCATCCCGCTGGGCGCGGGTCACCTTCTGGTGCAGCTGAATAATTTCCCCGACCTGAGCGCCGATGGTCTTCACCGGGTTGAGGGAATTACCCGGATCCTGCGGAACCAGGCTGATCCGCGCCCCGCGCAGGGTATCAAGACGTTTAGCGGACCACCGGCCGATCTCCTCGCCGTTGAGGACGATTTTTCCCGCGTCGCGCCGTGCGTTATCGGCCAGCAGACCAATGATCGCCTGCGCCGTGGTCGTTTTGCCGGATCCGGATTCGCCAACAAAGGCCAGCATTTCGCCACGCCTGAGGGTGAAGCTCACGTTATGCACCACCTCGCGCCACTGGCGGGCGGTACGGTAGCTGATGGTCAGGTTTTCTACCGAGAGTACGGTCATTTCAGGCCTCCGCT
The DNA here is from genome assembly GCF_045257065.1 of Enterobacter sp. PP-008-ECC_S150. Classification (NCBI taxonomy): domain Bacteria; kingdom Pseudomonadati; phylum Pseudomonadota; class Gammaproteobacteria; order Enterobacterales; family Enterobacteriaceae; genus Enterobacter; species Enterobacter sp. PP-008-ECC_S150. Next base: position 29,666 of record NZ_JBJHHG010000002.1, read on the forward strand.
GAACTGCTGGCTGATACGGTTGGTGGCCAGCACCACGGCGATGACCACCACGCCGGGGAAGGTGGTTAGCCACCAGGCGGTAGAGAGATAGTTACGGCCTTCGGCGATGAGTAAGCCCCACTCCGGTACGGGCGGCGGAGTGCCATAGCCGAGAAAGCTCAGCGTAGAGAGCGCCAGGATCGCCTGACCAAACTGCAGCGTGGCAAAGGCGATGACGGCGGTTAAGGCGTTGGGCAGGATGTGTCGCCACAGCACGGCGAAAAACGTCCCGCCGCTGCCAAACGCCGCTTCAACATAATCCGTGTGGCGGATGCGCACGACCTCGCCGCGCGCGAGGCGGGCGAAGCTGGCAATGGAGGCGACGCCAACGGCAATCGCGGCGTTAACGGTGCCAAACCCGAGAAGAATAATCACCGTCAGCGAAAGAAGCAGTGACGGGATGGAAAGCAGCACGTCGACGAAACGCATCAGCAGAGACTCGACGCGTCCGGCGAACGCGCCGGCGGTGACCCCCAGACCGGTGCCCACCACCAGTCCCATCGCGACGGCAGCGAGTGCCGCGCTCAGCGAGTGTGACGCGCCATACACAATGCGCGTATAAACGTCGCGGCCAAGCTGATCGGTGCCCAGCCAGTAGCCCGCCTGCGGTGCCAGGCGCTGTGCGCCAGCAATGCCCTCAATCGGGCTGAAGTGGGTTAACAGGCCGGGCGCCACGGCGGCAAAAACGGCGAGAATAATCACCGTCCATGCCAGCCACAGTCCCGGCTGCCATGCTATTCCCCGCCACGCCGGAACGCGTTTTCGCGCGGCGGCAGCGTAATCGACCAGGCTCATGATGCACCTCCGGTAACGGTTTGCAGACGGGGATCCAGCAGCGGCATCAGCAGATCCACCAGCAGATTGATCAGGACAAAACCGAGGGCGGAAATCATCACCACCGCCTGAAGCACGGCGATATCCTGGTTATTCACCGCCTGCTGGGTCAGCTGCCCGAGCCCGCTGCGGCCAAAAACGGTTTCCGTGATCAGCGCCCCGGCTATCAGCTCGCCCAGCAGCAGCCCGGCAATGTTCAGGACCGGCAGCAGGGCGTTGCCGGTGACGTGACGCCACAGGACGGCGGTTTCACTCAGCCCTTTGGCCCGTGCCACGGCGACAAACGGCTGCGTCGCCACCTGGTCCAGACTGCGCATCAGAATTTGCGCCAGCGGGGCGGAAATAGGGATCGCGACGGTCACGATTGGCAGGATCAGCCCCTGCAGCGGCGTTGGGTTAATCACCGGGATCAGCCGCAGCTGAAAAGAGAAGAGCTGGATGAGGGCAATCCCCAGCCAGAACGTCGGTAAGGAGATAAACAGGACCGGCAGAGACTGGAGGGTATTGCTCAGCCAGCGCAGGCCCGGCAGACGCGACGCAAAGGCGATCGCAAACGCCAGCAGGACAGCGAGTACAAACGCGGGCAGGGCAAGGCTCAGGGTATCCGGCAGATTGCTGGCAATCAGCTCGCTGACCGGTACGCCTGCCTGCAACGAATAGCCGAAATCCCCGCGCAGCATCGCCAGCAGCGTATGGCCATATTGCAGCCACAGCGGGCTGTCCGCGCCGTAGGCCACGCGCATCTCCTCGATTTGCGCCGGGCTTAAGCCCAGGTCCGGGTTCTGAAATTTAATCAGCACCGCGTCGCCAGGCAGCACCTGGAGCAACACGAACGAGAGGGTGAAGGCGGCCCACAGCACCAGCAGCCCGTGCCCAAAGCGTTGAAGAAGTGCGTGGCGCATCGTCAGCTCCTCAGTGTTTCTCAATCCACGCGCCGTAGAACGACGGGCGGCCTACCGCTTCAAAATTGACGCCCTTAAGCCACGGCGCGCCGGCAAAGACCTGCGGCTCCTCGAAAATCGGAATGACGTAGGCGTTATCCAGCAGGTAGCGCTGGGCGTCACCCGTCAGCTGGAGGCGTTTTTGCGGATCGACTTCGGCAGAAATGTTCACCAGCAGGGCATTCAGCTTGTCGTCACGGAAGTTTTTAACCTTGTCGCTGGAACCGCCCTTTTGCAGCAGCGCGTCTCGGTTAGCGGGGTAGAACATGCTTTTGACCACGTCCGGATCGGCGCGTCCCACTTCGGAGACGGTAAGCGGGGTTTTCAGCGGGTCAAGGTTATCCAGCGTGCGGCTGCCTGCGTCGCCGGCCTTGACGCTCAGCGCCACGCCCACCTGTCGCCACTGCTGGGCAACCAGCTGCAGTACCTCTTTGTTCTGCGGCTGCGGCAAGGACTCATACACCGTCAGCGCAAGTTGCTGGCCGTCTTTCGCGCGGATCCCGTCGCTGCCCGCTTTCCAGCCCGCCTCGTCCAGCAGCTGGTTGGCTTTTGCCGGGTCAAAGGCCAGTTTGTCGCTGAGGTCGACAAAGCCTGCGGCGGAATCGGCAATCACCGACTTCGCCTGCGGATAGTTGGCCGAGAAGAGGGTCTCGACGACCTGTTTTGCATTGGTGGCATGCAGCAGCGCCTGGCGCACGCGAATATCGGAGACCAGCGGGTTATCCGGGCGGAAGCTAATGCTGTCGTTCACCCCGCGCGTTGGGGCAGCGTAGATTTTATAGCCCCGATCGGTGGCCTGCTTTTCGTCATACGCCTGCACCTGACGAATAAAATCCGCCTGACCGGCCAGCAGGGCGCCGACGCGCACGCTGTCTTCCTGGGTCACGATAAACTTGATGCCGTCGAGATTGGCCGGCCCCTGCTGCGCCAGATTTTTGGGTCCCCACTGATAGTCTTTGCGCGCTTCCAGCGTCACTTCACGACCCAGCTTTTCGTCCTTCACCACGAACGGGCCGGAGCCGATGATATGCCGGGCATCACCCAGCTCTTCGAAGTTGCGCTTCAGCGTGCTGAGCGAGACCAGGCCCGAGCCGATGGTGGCGGTGCCTTGCAGGAACCCCGGTGACGGCTTTTTAAAGTAGAACTTTACGGTCAGCGGGTCGACCACTTCACTGCGATCGTAGTTATTGATCACTTCTGACACCGGCAGACGCTGCGCCTTATTGCCTAAGCCGTAGGTATCAAAGTTTTTCGCCACGGCGCTGGCGTCCAGCGGCGTGCCGTCGGAGAAGGTGATCCCCGGGCGAATTTTAAAGGTGTATTCGGTTTTATCGGCGTTGGTGGTCCAGCTTTCGGCCACCCACGGCTCCACCTGCAGCGTCTTTGGGTTCTGCCACGTCAGTTTGTCGGTGATTTGATTCAAAATGCCGCCGTTCGGGTAGAAGCCACCGGCAGGCGGATAGAGGTTGGTGTGCGCCTGTTGCTCCAGATAAATCAGCGTGCCGCCTTTAACCGGCGCATCCGCGGACCAGGCTGCGGTTGTCGTCATAATCAACGCCGTCAGCAGCTGCAGACGAAATGGGGTTGGCATGGTGAATTCCTTTGTTATCTTCTTGTTAGCGTCGGATTCATCATCGGGCGCAGGGGAAAACAAGGGAACAAAGGAATTAAGATAAGGATTGCCGGAAAATGGCTATAAAAAAACCGCCCCAGCGCGGAGCGGTCATGGACGGTAGGCGTTTATGAACGCAGGTCGATTACCATACGGCCACGGATCTGGCCCTGTTCCATCTCTTTAAAGATGGCGTTGATGTCCTCGATAGGACGCATCGTCACCTTCGGCACGACCTTGCCTTCCGCAGCGAACTGGAACGCTTCCTGCAGGTCCTGACGGGTGCCGACCAGCGAACCCACCACCTGAATGCCGTCCAGCACCAGACGCGGGATATCGAGGCTCATCGCTTCCGGCGGCAGGCCAACCGCGACCACGCGGCCACCGGCACGCACGGCGTCAACGGCGGAGTTGAAGGCCGCTTTTGCGACGGCAGTGACGACCGCGGCATGCGCGCCGCCGGTTTTTTCCTGCACAATTTTCGCGGCATCTTCGCTGCGGGAGTTGATGGTTAAATCAGCCCCCATGCTGGCAGCCAGCTTCAGCTGTTCGTCGTTAACGTCAAGGGCGATAACTTTGGCGTTAAAGACGTTTTTGGCGTACTGCAGCGCGAGGTTGCCCAGTCCGCCCAGACCATAAATGGCAATCCACTGGCCAGGTTTAATACCCGATACTTTCACCGCTTTGTAGGTGGTCACGCCCGCGCAGGTGATGCTGCTGGCTGCCGCCGAATCCAGACCGTCCGGCACTTTTACCGCGTAATCTGCGGTAACGATGCACTCTTCCGCCATGCCGCCATCTACCGAGTAACCGGCATTTTTCACGTCACGGCAGAGGGTTTCATTACCGCTATTACAGTATTCGCAGTGACCACAGCCTTCAAAGAACCAGGCTACGCTTGCGCGGTCGCCAACCTTCAACGACTTCACGCCAGGGCCGATTTCTTTCACGATGCCAATCCCTTCATGGCCGAGGATCACGCCGGTTTTATCGCCGAAATCCCCGTTCTTCACGTGGAGATCGGTATGGCATACGCCACAGCATTCCATCTTAAGCAGGGCTTCACCGTGCTTGAGCGGACGTAAGGTTTTTTCGGTGACGTTAACCTGATGATCCTGAGTAACAACAGCAGCCTTCATGTGTATCTCCTTGTTCATGATGAGTATCTGCACAGCAGGTGTAATACTCCTCAAGGATTAATTCTTTAGCGCGGTAATGCAAGGCGATCGCAACATAATGTCATCATTTAATGCGATTTCAGATTAAGAATACGGCGTTCCTCTAATAATTAAGGGGGAAAATACTGGCCCGACGAGATGCTCGCCGGGCGCAGCATTACAGCTGTGCTTCTATCTCCTCAATCTCTTTACGCCATTGGGCCTGCAGCTGCGGCTTTTGATGCTTCGGCTTGCGCGCCAGATCGTCTGCCAGCAGCGTTTCCAGCGCGACCAGCCTTTCGAGCAGATCGTCATACGGCGAGGATTGCACCGTCGCCGCAGCGACATCAGGTGCCGCGGATGTCACCAGCCCCGCGCTTTCCCGCAGGCGCTCAAACACCGCCTGGGCATCGTGCCACTCGCTCAGCGTCCCTTCTTCAATCAGCCAGAAACGGTTGCAGCTTTGGCTAATTAACTGACGGTCATGGCTGACCAGCAATACGCCGCCTTCGAACTGTTGAAGGGTTTGCGCCAGCGCCTCTTTGCCTTCCATGTCGAGATGGTTGGTTGGCTCATCCAGCATCAGCAGGCTATAGCGGGCGAGCGTCAGGCCCACGAACAGCAGGCGCGAGCGCTCGCCGCCGCTGAGCGTGCTGACCGTCTGCCCGTGACGCGCCCACGGGAAACCCGCGCTTATCAAGGCCATTTTGCGGTGCTGCGGATCCGGTGCGAACGGCTCCAGCGCGTCGAGCAGCGTGGCGTTGTCCGCAAGCTGATGAAGCGTCTGGTCGTAGTAGCCGGGCGACACGCGCGGGTGGATTTTCAGCCCCGCGTCGCTCTGCTCATCGCAAAAACAGCGCCAGATAAGCTTCATCAGCGACGATTTGCCGCAGCCGTTACGACCGACAATCGCCACGCGATCGCCGCTTTTCAACCGCGCCACGTCGATGTTAAACAGCGGCGGTAGCCCGGGCGCAGGCGGGACGCTGAGGTTTTCCATCTCCAGCAGACGGTCGGCCCGCAGCGCATCGCCGCGCAGGGTTAACGTCCACGGACTGCCCGCCGTCAGCGCGGTCTGGCTCTCTTTCAGCCGTTCGACCTGTTTTTCCATCTGTTTGGCCTTGCGGGCCAGGTCTTCGTTGTCGTAAACCTTGCCCCAGGTTGCCAGCCGTTTCGCGCTGGCGGTCACGCGGTCGATCTCCTTTTGTTCCGCCCTGTGGCGCTGGGCATCACTTTCATCTTTTGCCTCAAGCGCCCGGCGCGCGGCCGTACAGGGAAGGGCAAAGTAGTGCAGCGTTTTATCGCGCAGGATCCAGCTGCCGTTAGTGACGGCGTCCAGCAGCTGTCGGTCATGCGAAACCAGCACGAAGCTGCCTGACCAGCTCAGTAAAAAGTGTTCCAGCCAGAGCATGGTCGGCAAATCAAGGTGGTTGCTGGGTTCATCGAGCAGGAGCAGGTCCGGCTCGTGAATCAGCGCTCGCGCCAGCAGCAGGCGGGTGTGCTGCCCGCCGCTCAGCGTGGCGGATTGCAGCATCATATCCTGCGGCGTGAAGCCCATGCCCGCCAGCAGCGTTTCGGCTTTCCAGCGCAGGCTTTCGCGCTCGGCTAAGGGCAGCTGTGCGAGCACGGCATCGAGCATGGTCAGCGGGAAAATGTCGTCCGGGAGATGCTGCTCCACGCGGGCCATCAGGCAGTGCCCGGCCAGCGCTACCGTACCGGCAGCAGGGGAATCGGTGCCGTCCAGCACCTTTAGCAGCGTACTTTTTCCGCAGCCGTTATCGCCCAGCAGACCAATGCGGTCGCCTTTTTTCAGCGTAAAGGAGAGGGAGTCGAAAAGCGTGCCAAACGCCGTATCAACGCGTAAAGATTGTGCAGTGAGTAAAGTGCTCATTGTTGCTTACCCAAGAGTTACAGGCATGTTTATGCCTCGTCAAACATCGCTGACGATAACTCAGTAAGCCCGAGAGAAGGGATTTCAGGGGTTGGTGTCTTCGCTCAAGCAGAAGTTATCGCAGCACGATACCGATAACGCTTGAGCTGGTGCGATCACCAAATGTATGTGAAACATTGAAAATTTCACGATACAGCATAATTGGCCTCCTTATATGTTATGAGTTTGTAAGTAACTATCACTATACAGCTTTTTTTCGAATAAACCTAGCAGAAGGGCAGCATCGCCGCCCTGGATTATCTTTTACGTATAAGCAAAGAGAAGGCTAGCGTGAGAACTGACGCCATCAATGCCGCTATGCCCAAAAAAAGGTACAAAACAAAATCCATGATCAATTCATCGCCATATATTTCAAAATGCTCCGCAAAAGAGTACTGCGCTTCCGGTGGAATAACTTTATATAATGTGAGTAATGACAGAAACATTGTGGCACACCACAAAAGTGTCAGAAATACCACCTTCATTAATAAACCTGCACAACGCCATGAGCAATCGTATAATTCCCCAATTGCTGTCCTCCTGTTCGCAGTAAAGCTGATGCCAGAATTTTAAAATCGCTCTGACTATAAAGCGTGATGCATCCTTTGCTTAAGCCAGATGGCCCGATAGGGTGCAATCTGAATTCTCCTCGTCTTACCCCATTTACAAAAGTCTCATCATTAATCAATCCGTCATCGCGATACAAAGCAAACCACTCGCTCCGATTTGAACCCGTGAAAAAAGCATTAACGCTGTCCTTTGTTTGAGTATACCAACCGCCTAATCCGCGTAAAAGTATGTAATATCGGCCAGGAGGAAGAGGACCTATGTCGGGTAAAGACGCGCTTTCGGGACGATTTGTTGCGTTGCCATTTCCCGAAAATGCAGGGAAAAAACCCACGCCGGGCACAGCCAGTGTGGCGTACTTACCACCGTTGAGGTGGAAATAGCATTGCAGGAGATTCATGAACGATCATTCCATGAGTCGGCAAAGATAATGTTACCGTCGCAATGTCGCCATGTGATCTTCTCATAACGAAGAGAGATATTCTCAAGATGGTTATGTTTTTCCATTGCTGGGTTTTTTACATCATGCATCACCGGACATATTGAGACAACTTTAACGTTCTCCAGATACATGTTGAAGTATTCGACTTCCTGACCTGCGTCATTGATCTTATACCATTTAAACTCGGCACTTTTAAGCGTTTGACCTTTTGCGACTGCCTTGTATAAATAAGGACTCGCGCTGTCGAACTCCTTTTCAAATACCAGCGCACTATGCACGCGTGTACCCGTTATTTTTCCTGTCATGTTATCTGTCGGTAGATGAAGTCCATGACCGAATCCTAAAACCTCGATACTTCCTTCACGATATTGTACATCAACAGCGCCTTTGATATCCGCGCCGCCGTCATCTTTCAGCCAAAGATATGCCGGGATTGCCATTTCAACACTCCTTTTTCAAATAATGAAATTAGTGATACAAAACGTTACTAAACCCGTAAGTGAATCAGAAGGTTAGGCAAAAAATGCCATACAAAATTTTTATATTTCGAAGGGTTATGAATGATTTTTGACCATTGATTTTTTCAATAATCTATAATGCTGTATAAATACAGATGAATTATCAGATGGCCCTACACAGTCAAAAGTGTCAGGGAAATACTGAGAGGCAGCAAAGAGAAATAGGGAGGAAGGGCTTCACGTTCCCGTTCCCTTTTGAGGAAAGGGAACGGTTGGCGCGCAGAATTAAATCGAAGTACGGCGATAGCTGCGGTATTCAGGCTTCCAGAAGTTGTCGTCGATGGCTTGCTGCAGCGCGTCGGCAGAGGTTTTCACCGCCACGCCCTGCTGTTGCGCCATTTTACCCACCGCAAACGCGATAGCGCGCGACACCTTATGAATATCCTTCAGCTCAGGCAGAACCAGACCTTCGCCATCGTTGACCAGCGGCGAGTGGCCCGCCAGGGTTTCGCTCGCCGACATCAGCATTTCATCGGTAATGCGGGACGCGCCGGAGGCGATCACCCCCAGACCAATGCCCGGGAAGATATAGGAGTTGTTGCACTGGGCAATCGGATAGGTTTTATCCTTCCACACCACCGGGTCGAACGGGCTGCCGGTGGCAACCAGCGCGTTGCCTTCGGTCCAGGCGATGATGTCCTGCGGCGTCGCCTCCACGCGGGAGGTCGGGTTAGACAGCGGCATTACGATAGGGCGCTCGCAGTGCTTGTGCATCTCGCGAATGATCTCTTCGGTGAAGAGACCGGTTTGCCCGGACACGCCGATCAGAATATCCGGCTTGACGTTACGCACCACGTCCAGCAGGGAGAGGACTTCGTTGTCGGTATCCCAGTTTTTCAGGTTTTCGCGTTTCTGCACCAGCTTATTCTGGAACGGCAGCAGGTTCGGCATGCCGTCGGTCAGCAGGCCAAAACGGTCCACCATGAAGACGCGGGAGCGGGCCAGCTCTTCGCTTAAGCCTTCACGCTGCGTCTGGGCGATAATCTGCTCGGCGATTCCGCAGCCCGCGGAGCCCGCGCCCAGGAAAACGATTTTCTGGTAGCTCAGCTGGCTGCCTGCCGCGCGGCTGGCAGCGATAAGCGTACCTACCGTCACGGCTGCGGTACCCTGAATATCGTCGTTAAAGGAGCAGATCTCATCGCGATAGCGGTTCAGCAGCGGCATCGCGTTTTTCTGCGCAAAGTCTTCAAACTGCAACAGCACGTCTGGCCAGCGGTGCTTCACGGCCTGGATGAAATCGTCGACAAACTGATAATACTCGTCGTCGGTAATGCGCGGATGACGCCAGCCCATATAGAGCGGATCGTTGAGCAACTGCTGGTTGTTGGTCCCGACGTCCAGCACCACCGGCAGGGTATAGGCCGGGCTGATGCCGCCGCAGGCGGTATAGAGAGAGAGTTTACCGATGGGGATCCCCATCCCGCCAATGCCCTGATCGCCGAGGCCGAGAATACGTTCGCCGTCGGTGACCACAATCACTTTGATGTTGTGGTTAGGCACGTTCTGCAGAATATCGTCCATGTTATGACGGTTCTGATAGGAGATGAACACCCCGCGTGAACGACGGTAGATCTCTGAGAAGCGCTCGCAGGCGGCACCCACCGTCGGGGTGTAGATCACCGGCATCATCTCTTCCAGATGGTTCTGCACCAGGCGGTAGAAGAGGGTTTCATTGGTGTCCTGAATGTTACGCAGGTAGATGTGTTTGTCGATTTCCGTTTTGAAACCCTGGTACTGGATCCACGCGCGTTCTGCCTGTTCTTCAATGGTCTCAACCACTTCCGGCAGCAGGCCAAGCAGGTTAAAGCTGCTGCGCTCTTCCATGCTGAAGGCGCTGCCTTTGTTGAGCAGGGGAAATTCGAGTAAAACCGGTCCGGCGTATGGGATGTATAAGGAACGATGTTTTTTCAGTTTGTTGTCCATGTCACTCACTCTTTTTATGAAGATCCGTCCCTGGCACTGCTGTTTGTCATCTTTCTGGCCTGTGCGATGGGGTGCGGTCCGGCGGTATTATAAAGGAGCTAAATATTAATTACCGCAACACATAAACAAAAACACCACCGGGGTTACCGATGGTGTTCTGGATCTCAGTCTGGAACTTACTTGCCCGCGTGGCGTTTTCTGCCGGTGGCGTGAGTGACCTGCGTTTCATGGTCGCCTTCAATCACCACTTTGCGCTGATTTGAAAGCTTGTAGTTCAGTCCCAGAATATGGCGTGCCTGACGGTTCGATTTCATATTAACTCCTCAATCCTGTTGATAGTTTTAAGGACCAGTTTGCTTACGCAAACGAAATGTAACCCCTTAGGTTGCAGATCCAGCTTAGCAGGTTTTTACAAGGGTGCGTTTTGCCCGCTGACGACGTAGTTAATGGTCTGCTGGTAGATGTCACTGAGGATGGCATTGTCTGTGGATTCCACCCACCTGGTCAGCTCCATCAAAATATCATCTTCAGTCACAGCACCGTGCTCGGCGTGAAGACCCTGCGCAATCGCGTTAACGAGTTCAGGTTGTGCTGCTGTGGTATTAGCCGGGTAATAAGTAAACATGCTGCCTCCGTGTCGTTGTCTGTTTAATGGTACGGCTCGCAAAAAAATGAATTCATAAACAGAATGGCAAATATTTTCCCGGTTGTGGCTCAGATTCATCTTAGAAATAAAAATGACATAAGTGCAAGCTTTTATGCGCTTTTAAACGGTGTGGTTATATTGACGGGTAACGGCGGGGGATATTCCGGCAGGGCTCCTGCTATCGCGGAAATATAGCAGGAGCAGATTTTAAATTACCACTTCATTTCGCCGGTATTCACCTTAGCGCTTAATTCCAGCGAGCTCTCGTCCGCCAGGCCCGGGTACTGTTTTTTCAGGGCGCTGATAACGCCTGCGGAATCTTTATGCGCGGCCAGGGCGCTGTCGAAGCGCTGCAGATAGTCGCGAGTAAATTCAATCGCGCCCGTTCCGGCAGGCGGCGTGCCGAGATAGTGGCCCGGGATCACGCGCTCCGGTTTGCGTGCCTCCATACTCACCAGCGTTTCCTGCCACTGCTTACGGCTTTCTGCCGTCTGGGTGTCAGCCGTCCAGACGTGGATCCCCCAGGCTACCCCCGTACCGCCGAGGATCGTTTTTGCTGACGGGATCCACACATAGGCCGCGTAGCCGTCAGGCTGCTCGATATCGATCTTTTCCCCGTCTACCATAAACGTGGTGGATGCGAGGACCTGCGGGACAATCAGCTCCGTCGGCGCGCCGTCCTTCATCTGCGGGCCCCAGAAGGCGAGCTTGGCGTCTTTGGTGGCCTTAATATGGTCCACCACGTGCTGCGTGGCCACCACTTTGGCATTCGGGAACGCTTTCACCAGCGGCTGCAGGCCAAAATAGAAATCCGGATCGCCGGAGGTGATCACAATCTTATTCAGGGTTTTGCCGCTGCGGCGAATTTTCTCTACCAGCGCTTCGCCATCCTTCACGCTGAACTGCGCGTCAAACAGCACCGCCTCTTTCGGGCCGGAAACCAGGGTGGAGGAGACCGGGAAAATGCCTTTCTCCTGCGGGTTGTAGGTATCAATGGTCAACGGCGCGGCAAAAACAGCCGGAGTCAAAAGGGTGGAAAGCAGGGCAAGGTGAGTGAGTTTCATGCTGTTGTCTCTGTTGTTCAGGAATGTTTCTATTGTACGGATAATTGCATTTGCCAGAATTCCTGAAACAAGACATGCTTAGTTTCATAAATCGAGCAGATGGAGTTTTTATGGATCGCGTTATTGCCGCGCAGGTCTACAACCGGATATGCGAGCTGGGCAGTCTGAGCGCGGCGGCCCGCGCGCTGGGCATCTCACGACCGATGGTCAGCCGCTACCTGGAACAAATGGAGAAGTGGGCAGGCACGCGCCTCGTGAACCGCTCCACGCGCAAGCTGACGCTGACCGCGGCAGGGGAAAAGGTGCTGCTAAAAACGCGGAGGCTCTCGCAGATCTCGCAGGAAATTGAAGGCCAGTCGGAGAAAGATCTGCCCTCCGGCACCCTGCGGGTAGCCTGCGCGCACTTTACCGCCATGCACCTGATTGCGCCGGTGCTGCCCGGCCTGCTCGCGCGCTACCCGCAGCTGCGCATTGAGCTGGACGTCAACAACCACCCGGTCAGCCTGGTGGGAGAGCGCATTGACGTCGCCGTGCGCATTACCGATAACCCGGAGCCGGGCATGATTGCTCGTCGCCTGGGAGCGTGTCGCTCGGTACTCTGCGCCTCGCCGGACTACCTGGCACAGCACGGAACGCCCGTCAGCCCTGAAGAATTAGCCCAGCACAACTGCCTGCACTACAGCTTTTTTGCCGGTCAGTCCTGGCATTTCCTGACACCGGACGGCGAAAGCCTGAGCGTGGCCGTCAGCGGCAACCTGAGCGCCAGCATCTCGTCGCTGCTCATGGAGGCGGCGATTAAGCACTGCGGTATCGCCATGCTGCCGGAGCGTGAAGCGCGAGCCGCGCTGGAGCAGGGATTACTCGTGCCTGTGCTGGGCGCGCTGGAGCCGAAGCCGCTGGCAATTCACGGCATTTATCAGTCCCGGGAATACCAGCCTGCCGCGCTGCGCGTGTTCCTCGACGCGCTGGCGCATCATCTGCCCGGAGACTAAGACTCGTCTGTCTTCGCCGCAGAATCTGAACAGCCTTCTATACTTAACCCTTTGTAAGCCAAAAGGAGAGCAAGAATGACTATTCATAAGCACGGTTCGGCACACTGGTCTGGCGACATTAAGCGCGGCAAAGGAACGGTATCCACCGAGAGCGGCGTTCTCAATCAGCAGCCTTATGGTTTTAATACCCGCTTTGAGGGTGAAAAGGGGACCAACCCTGAGGAGCTGATTGGCGCGGCACACGCCGCCTGCTTCTCAATGGCGCTGTCGCTGATGCTCGGGGAAGCGGGCTACACCGCCGATTCGATTGATACGACGGCGGACGTCTCCCTGGACAAAACCGACGGCGGCTTTGCCATTACGAAGGTCGCTCTGAACAGCAAGGTGACCGTTCCCGGCATCGCCCCGCAGCAGTTCGACGGCATTATTCAGAAAGCCAAAGCGGGCTGTCCGGTGTCGCAGCTGCTGAAAGCTGAGATCACCCTGGACTATAAGCTTAACTAACTTCCTGCCGGGTTCGCGCCCGGCTTTCCCTTCAGCGCGTCAGCGCGGCGGGAAAGACTTCCGCCAGCCAGGCAATAAACACCTTCAGACGGTGCGTCAAATGCCGGTTCTGGGGGTAAACCACATGAAACGGATAGGCAGCAGGGCACCAGTCGCCCAGGATTGCCGTCAGCGTGCCCGCCTGCAAATACGGCTTTGCCGAATACTCAAACGTCTGCACGATCCCCAACCCTGCCACGGCTGCGGCCAGATGGGCATTACTTTCGTTGATGCCGAGATAATGCGGAATATTGATTTCCAGAACCTCGCCGTTCTGCCGGAAGCGAAACGGAAACGGCCGCCCGGTGACGGGAGAGAGATAGCTAATCAGCTTGTGGCCGTTGCGTAGCTCCTGGGGATAGGCCGGGACGCCGTGGTTTTTCAGGTAACCCGGCGTCGCGCAGGTGACCATTTCAGCGTTACCGAGATGGCGAGCGATAAGGGAGGAGTCGTCCAGCGGGCCGCCGCGGATCACGCAGTCCACGTTACCGCTGATTAAGTCCACGGGCCGGTCGGCCACGCCAAGATCGATGCGGATATCCGGGTAGCGCTGCATAAAATACGGCAGCAGGGGGATGAGCACGTCGCGGGCGGTAGAGCCGCCCACGTCAACGCGCAGGTGCCCCTTTGGCGTTGCGCGGGAGACGCGAAACGACGTGTCGATATCTTCGATATCAATCAGCACCCTGAGCGCTTTTTCATAGTATTCCATCCCTTCCGGCGTCGCGACCACCCGACGAGTCGTGCGGTGCAGGAGGCGGATCTCCAGATGCCTTTCGAGCGATTTCACCAGCTTGCTCAGCGTGGCGATGGGCATATTGAGCGAGTCCGCCGCGCGGGTAAAGCTGCCGGATTCCACCACTCGCGTAAAGGCGCGCATCGCCATCAGCTGGTCCATTATGCTCTCCCGATTATTTCCCTGCGTGAATAGTCATTTTCATTTTTGCCAGTTTTTCAGTAATGCCGCAAGGGCTAAAGTTTGTTCAACGCAAACCCAACTGAAGGTAAATGACATGAACACGACTCTCTCAGGAAAAATTGCACTGGTCACCGGCGGCAGCACCGGTATTGGTCTTGCCACGGCGCAGGAGCTGGCGGCTCAGGGCGCGAAGGTTTACATCACCGGACGTCGCCAGGCCGAGCTGGACGCGGCGGTGGCTGCAATTGCTTCAACGGCAGTGGGCATTCGCGCTGACGTCTCTAAGCTTGCCGATCTGGATGAGATCTATGCCCGCATAGCACAGGACGAAGGCCGTCTGGATATCCTGTTCGCCAATGCGGGTGGTGGCGATATGCTGCCGCTGGGCGCCATCACCGAAGAGCAGTTTGACCGGATTTTTGCTACCAACGTTCGCGGGGTGCTGTTCACGGTGCAGAAGGCGCTGCCGCTGCTGTCCGCCGGATCGTCGATTATTCTGACCGGCTCGACGGTGTCCATTAAGGGGACGGCAAACTTTAGCGTCTACAGCGCCAGCAAGGCCGCCGTGCGCAACTTTGCCCGCTCCTGGGCGCTGGATTTGCAGGGCCGCGGGATCCGCGTCAACGTGGTCAGCCCGGGCCCGATCAAAACCCCCGGTCTCGGCGACCTGGTGCCGGAAGAACACCGTCAGGGGCTGTACGACGCGCTGGCCGCGCAGGTCCCACTCGGACGTTTAGGCGCGCCGGGAGAAGTGGGGAAAGCGGTGGCGTTTCTGGCCTCCGACGCGGCCAGCTTTATTAACGCCACCGAGCTGTTTGTCGACGGCGGGATGGCGCAAATCTGACCCAGGCCGCGCCAGCAGCGAACGTGACCGCCCCCGCGAGAGGGCGGTCGCGACGCTATTCGCCGGGCGTCATCGTGTTCACATTTTTGATAAGATAGACGTACGGTGAATAGGAGAGGAAACGCGGCATGGCGAATTGGCCCTGGCGAGTCAGCGAGCGTCCGATCGCGCTTGCAAAGAAAACAGGGATGGTGGTGGGGATCGTCCTGTTCGTCCTGCTGGCGGTGCGGGTGTACCTCTCGCAGCAGGGGCCCGAGCTGCATCTGTGGCATACCTGGCGGGCGGACGAGATGTCCGTACGCGAGATGGATAATGCCGATTTTGCCGGGTATATCGCTCGGGAAGACGCCATTTTCGCCGATCTCGATCGCGCGGTGACGGCGAAAGCAGAGGGCGAGGAGCGCACGCCGTTAAACCGCTATTATCGCCAGAGCCTGGTGTGGCCCGGTCAGTTTACCCCCGACGCCAACCGCTCCTTTGTGCTGATGCCTGCCGGGAAGCCGCGCGGCGCGGTGGTATTGCTGCACGGGCTGACGGATTCCCCCTACAGCGTCAGGCATCTTGCTCAGAATTATCAAGCCCGCGGATTTATCTCCGTGGTTCCACGTCTTCCCGGGCACGGCACCGCGCCCGGCGCGCTAACGGACGTTGACTGGGAGATGTGGCTGGCGGCGACGCGCCTTGCCGTGCGGGAAGCCACGCGTCTGGCGGGAGAAAAGGTGCCCCTGCATCTGGTGGGCTACTCCAACGGCGGGGCGCTGGCGATGAAATATGCCCTCGACGCGCTCGACGCCCCTGCGCTGCGCAAGCCGCAGCAGGTGATACTGCTGTCTCCCATGATCGGCGTAACAGCCTTTGCGCGTTTTGCCGGTTTCGCCGGGCTACCGGCGCTGCTCCCGCCGTTTGCCAAAGCGGCGTGGCTGAATATTTCTCCTGAATATAATCCTTATAAATACAACTCGTTCCCGGTGAACGCCGCCCGCCAGTCGTGGCTGTTGACGAAGGCCCTGCAGGAGCAGATTGGCCGGGAAGCGCGGGAGAACAGGCTGGCCAGCTTGCCGCCTGTTCTGGCCTTCCAGTCGGTAATGGACTCCACCGTCAGCACCCGCGCGGTGGTAACCGGCCTGTTTGACCCGCTTCCGGCAAACGGCAGCGAGCTGGTGGTGTTTGACATCAACCAGGCGGCGAGCTTCCGTCCGCTGTTTAAACCGTCCTCCTGGACGGCCACTACGTCACTGCTGCCGGCCGCAGAGAGACGTTACAGTGTCACGATTGTCACCAATGCCAGCGAGCACAGTTTCTCTACGGTGGCGAAAATTACCCCGGCAGGCAGCACGCAGGAGACGATTTTACCGCTCGCGCAGTCCTGGCCGCAGGATGTCTATTCCCTGTCGCACATTGCGGTGCCGTTCCCGCCGGATGACGATCTCTATGGCCGCGAGCCTGAGGTGAAAAACCGCTATGGCATTAGCCTGGGAACGATCGCGCTGTGGGGCGAAACGTCCGTATTGAGCGTCGGAAAAGAGGCGCTGATGCGCGTTAGCTCAAACCCGTTCTATGATTACATGCAGGAGAGGATCAACAGCCGGATCGGTGACGAGAAAACATAATCTTCATCAGTCGTGTGAATAAGTTAGGTCACAATGATTAAGTATGTTAAATAGTAGCTTTAAGGCACCTTTTACTCATCGGAACTCCTTTTTGTGCTGACCACGCTGATTTACCGAAGCCAGTTGAATTTATCCCAGCCGTCCACTGAACTGCGGGAGCTGGTGGAGCGCGCCCGGATCCGCAATGCCAATCTGAATATCACCGGGGTTCTGCTCGCAAAAGGCAGTGACGTGCTGCAAATTCTCGAGGGGTCGGAAGAGAGCGTGCTTAAGCTGTTCCATAAAATCCGCGATGACAGGCGGCATAGCGGGGTGGTTGAACTGATGCGGGACTACGGCCCGCGCAGGCGTTTCGAAAACGTCGGCATGCTGCTGTTCGATTTGCAAACCCAGTCACCAAAAGCGGTTCTACAGTCTGTTCTGAATTACAGCAAGCTTGAAAGCTATCTGACATCCGATGACCGGGTGTTCAAATTTATCCAGACGTTTATTACCGGCAAACGTCCGCTTTTGGCAGAAGGCCGTAACGATCCGACAAAGTGGACGCTCGACCCCGAAACGCTGCCTTTTGGCGAGCCGCTGGGTCTGATTGCCGGGCAAGCCTGTCAGTTTGCGCTCCAGCCGATTGTCGAACCTTCAGAAGGCAAGATCAGCTCTCTTGAAGCCCTTATCCGCGGCAATGACGGCGGCAGCCCGGAGCAATTCTTTCGCGCTCTTGACCCGGACACCCTCTACCAGGTCGATCTCCAGACGAAAGCGTATGCCTTTGCGCTGGCCGAAAAGCTGGGCATTGGCAGCCATAAAATAGCGGTTAACCTGTTGCCGATGTCGCTGGTGAATGTTCCTGGCGCAGTGGAATTTCTGGTCGATCAAATTAAAAACCACGGGCTCCAGCCGGAGCAGGTGGTGCTTGAAATCACTGAAAACGAGATGATATCCGGGCTTAACCAGTTCAACAGCGCCATTAAACAGCTTCGCGGTGAGGGAGTTGGTATGGCGATCGATGATTTTGGTTCCGGCTATGCCGGCCTCTCTCTGCTGACGCGCTTCCAGCCGGATAAAATTAAGATAGACCGGGAGATAATCAGCAATATTCACCTGAGTGGCCCTAAACAGGCGATTGTGCGCTCCATTATAAGCTGTTGCTCCGATCTCGAAATCACCCTGGTGGCTGAAGGTATCGAGAAAATAGAGGAGTGGTGCTGGCTTGAGTCTGCCGGAATTCGCCGCTTCCAGGGCTTTCTGTTTGCCCGCCCGCAGCTTAATGGCGTCGGCGATATCCACTGGCCGCATCTGGCGCGTTAACCCATTTTCCACCCGCGTTATTTCCCCTTCGGCTTACCTGTGCTTAAATAGCTAAAACGGTTTAATATTGTTTAGCTTTGAGGATCATATGAAAAAAATCTGGGTACTAGGCGATGCGGTAGTGGATCTGCTGCCCGATGGAGAAGGAAGATTACTGAAATGTCCGGGCGGCGCACCGGCAAACGTCGCGGTCGGCATTGCCAGGCTGGGCGGCCAGAGCGCCTTTATCGGCAGGGTTGGCGACGATCCTTTCGGGCGCTTTATGGCCGCCACCTTAGCTGACGAACGGGTTGACGTGAAGTCTTTGCGCCTTGACCCGGCGCACCGCACCTCAACGGTGGTGGTGGATCTCGACGACCAGGGTGAACGCTCGTTTACCTTTATGGTGCGCCCGAGCGCCGATCTGTTTCTGGAACCTGCCGATCTGCCGACGTTCAGCCAGGGTGAATGGCTGCACGTCTGCTCCATCGCCCTAAGCGCCGAGCCCAGCCGCTCTGCGGCCTTTCAGGCGATGGCCGCCATCAGGGAGGCGGGCGGTTACGTCAGCTTCGACCCGAATATTCGCCCGGATCTCTGGCCGGATGAGAACGCGCTTCGTCTCTGTCTCGAACAGGCGCTGCAAAGCGCTGACGTCGTCAAACTCTCGGTGGAAGAACTGGCGTTCTTAACCGGCGACGATCGGGTGAAGGCGGGTCTGGAGGCATTGATGCAACGCTGCCCGGCGCCCTGGTGCTGGTCACCCAGGGTAAAGAGGGCGTTATTGCCTGGCATAACGGCGCCGTGACGCACTATCCGGCAACTCCCGTGCAGTGTGTCGATACCACCGGCGCGGGCGATGCCTTCGTGGCCGGTCTGCTCTACGGCCTGGCCGTCGGGCAGGACCTGACGTCGGTCATCGCCTTAGCCCAGCGCTGCGGGGCGTTAGCTACCACCGCCAAAGGCGCAATGACCGCCTTGCCCTGGCAGCACGAACTGTAATTCCCTCACCTACAGGCCGTCATTCGATGGCCTGAATTGTCGCCCCGATCACACTTACTAAAACGGTTTAGCAAAAAAGATTGCCGATCCAAAATTGGGCGGTTTAGTATCAGCAACCTAAACCGGTTTAGCAATTTAGCACATTTAATGACTTCTTTAAGGGATGCGACAAAATGTATAAAAAACGCAGACTTGCCGTGATGATAGGCATGCTGGCCGGAAGTACCTCTGTTTTTGCCCAAACGGATATGACGAGTATCGAAGCGCGTCTTGCCGCGATGGAGCAGCGTCTTCAGGCGGCGGAAACGCGTGCCCAGGTGGCAGAGAAACGCGCCACCGAGGCAGAACAAAAAACGCAGCAGCTGGTTGCCGCGCAGCAGCAGGCGCAAACCACGACCCAGGAGGTGGCGCAGCGCACCACCGCGCTGGAGAAAAAGGCGGATCAAAGCGGCGGGTTTGAGTTTCACGGCTACGCCCGCTCTGGCCTGCTGATGAACGACGCGGCCTCCAGCAGCAAAAGCGGTCCTTACCTGACCCCGGCCGGGGAAACCGGCGGTGCGGTGGGGCGTCTGGGCAACGAAGCAGATACCTACGTTGAGCTCAACCTTGAGCACAAGCAGAC
The DNA here is from genome assembly GCF_045257065.1 of Enterobacter sp. PP-008-ECC_S150. Taxonomy (NCBI): domain Bacteria; kingdom Pseudomonadati; phylum Pseudomonadota; class Gammaproteobacteria; order Enterobacterales; family Enterobacteriaceae; genus Enterobacter; species Enterobacter sp. PP-008-ECC_S150. The sequence continues at coordinate 49,152 of NZ_JBJHHG010000002.1, forward strand.
GCTGGATAACGGAGCGACCACGCGCTTCAAGGCGATGCTGGCCGACGGTCAGCGAACCTATAACGACTGGTCAGCCGATACCAGCGATCTCAATATTCGCCAGGCCTTCGCGGAGCTGGGGAACCTGCCAGACTTTACCGGCGCGCTGAAGGGCAGCACCTTCTGGGCGGGGAAACGCTTCGACCGGGACAACTTTGACATCCACTGGCTGGATTCCGACGTGGTGTTCCTGGCCGGTACCGGCGGCGGCGTTTATGACGTGAAATGGAATGATTCGCTACGCAGCAACTTCTCTATTTATGGCCGCAACTTCGGCAGCGTGGAGCAGACCGACAATAACGTTCAGAACTATATCCTCACCATGAACCACTTTACCGGACCGTTCCAGCTGATGGTGAGCGGCCTGCGGGCGAAGGATAATGACGACCGTAAAGACGCCAACGGCGATCTCATCAAAACGGATGCCGCCAATACCGGCGTTCATGCCCTGGTTGGGTTGCATAATGATAGCTTCTACGGCCTGCGCGAAGGGACCGCCAAAACGGCGCTGCTGTACGGTCACGGGCTGGGTGCGGAGGTGAAAAGCATCGGCTCCGACGGCGCGCTGCTGTCGGAGGCGGATACCTGGCGCTTCGCAAGTTACGGTGTCACGCCGATCGGCGGTGGCTGGAGCGTTGCGCCAGCCGTACTGGCACAGAGCAGTAAAGATCGCTACGTCAAGGGCGATAGCTATGAGTGGGTAACGCTCAACACTCGCCTGATTAAAGAGGTGACGCAGAACTTCGCGCTGGCGTTTGAGGGAAGCTATCAGTACATGGATTTAAATCCGGAAGGTTATAAGGACCGCAACGCCGTGAACGGCAGTTTCTACAAGCTGACCTTTGCGCCAACGTTAAAAGCGAGCAAAATCGGCGATTTCTTCAGCCGTCCGGAGCTGCGCCTGTTTGCCACCTGGATGGACTGGAGCAGCAAACTGGATCATTACGCCAGCGATGATGCCTTTGGCAGCAGCGGCTTCAACGCCGGCGGGGAATGGAACTTTGGGGTCCAGATGGAAACCTGGTTTTAACCCATCACGCTCCCGCCTGGCGGGAGCGTTTCGCACATCATAAAAAGAAGTCAGGCAGAGGTATCTATGGATTTTAATCAAATCGCCCGCGAGCTTATTCCACTGCTCGGTGGCAAGGAAAATATCGCCAGCGCGGCGCACTGCGCAACGCGTCTTCGTCTGGTGCTGGTTGATGACGCGCTGGCGGATCAGCAGGCTATCGGCAAGGTCGACGGCGTGAAAGGCTGCTTCCGTAACGCCGGGCAGATGCAGGTGATTTTTGGCACGGGCGTGGTTAACAAGGTGTACGCCGCGTTTATTCAGGCGGCGGGGATCAGCGAATCCAGTAAATCGGAAGCCGCGGACCTGGCGGCGCGCAAGCTTAACCCGTTCCAGCGCATTGCCCGTCTGCTCTCCAACATCTTTGTGCCGATCATTCCCGCGATTGTGGCGTCCGGTCTGCTGATGGGCCTGCTCGGCATGGTGAAAACCTACGGCTGGGTCAATGCGGATAACGCCATCTACATCATGCTGGACATGTGCAGCTCGGCGGCGTTTATCATTCTGCCTATTCTGATTGGCTTTACCGCCGCGCGCGAATTTGGCGGTAACCCGTATCTCGGCGCGACGCTGGGCGGCATTCTGACCCACCCGGCGCTGACCAACGCCTGGGGCGTGGCATCGGGCTTCCACACCATGAACTTCTTCGGTCTTGAGATCGCGATGATTGGCTATCAGGGCACGGTATTCCCGGTGCTGCTGGCCGTCTGGTTTATGAGCATCGTGGAGAAAAACCTGCGCCGCGCGATCCCGGATGCGTTAGACCTGATCCTGACGCCGTTCCTCACCGTCGTCATCTCCGGCTTTATCGCCTTGCTGATTATCGGCCCGGCGGGGCGCGCCTTAGGGGATGGCATCTCCTTCGTTCTGAGCACGCTGATCGCCCACGCTGGCTGGCTGGCCGGGCTGCTGTTCGGCGGGCTTTACTCGGTGATTGTGATCACCGGTATTCACCACAGTTTCCACGCGATTGAAGCCGGGCTGCTGGGTAACCCGTCGATTGGCGTTAACTTCCTGCTGCCTATCTGGGCTATGGCGAACGTGGCGCAGGGCGGCGCCTGTCTGGCGGTGTGGTTCAAAACCAAAGATGCCAAAATCAAAGCCATTACCTTACCGTCGGCGTTTTCTGCGATGCTGGGCATCACCGAAGCGGCCATTTTTGGTATCAACCTGCGCTTCGTGAAACCGTTTATCGCCGCGTTGATTGGCGGCGCGGTGGGCGGGGCATGGGTGGTCTCGGTTCATGTCTACATGACCGCCGTTGGGTTGACCGCCATTCCGGGCATGGCCATCGTGCAGGCCAGCTCGCTGCTCAACTATATTATCGGCATGGTGATTGCCTTCGGCGTGGCGTTTACCGTCTCACTGCTGCTGAAATATAAAACGGACTCTGAATAATGACGTTGCCTTCCCGCTGGCCTGCGATCCTGCAGGCCGTTATGAAAGGTCAGCCACGGGCGCTGGCGGATAGCCACTATCCGCAGTGGCACCCCGCGCCGGTGACGGGGCTGATGAACGACCCGAACGGGTTTATCTGGTTTGCCGGCCGCTACCACCTGTTCTATCAGTGGAACCCGCTGGACTGCGAGCATCGCTTTAAGTGCTGGGGGCACTGGAGCTCTGCGGACCTGGTGCACTGGCGGCACGAGCCGCTGGCGCTGATGCCGGACGAAGAGTATGACCGCAACGGCTGCTACTCCGGTAGCGCCGTGGACAACCAGGGCGTGCTGACGCTGTGCTACACCGGCAACGTCAAGTTCGATGACGGCAGCCGTACGGCCTGGCAGTGCCTGGCCGTGGAACAGCCGGACGGAAGCTTTAAGAAGCTGGGTCCGGTGCTGGCGCTGCCGGAAGGCTACACCGGCCACGTGCGCGACCCGAAGGTGTGGCAGCACGACGGGCAGTGGTACATGGTGCTGGGGGCGCAGGACGTGCAGAAGCGCGGCAAGGTGCTGCTGTTTAAATCCGCCGATCTGCACGCCTGGACATCCTGCGGGGAGATCGCTGGCCACGGCGTCAACGGCCTGACGGAAGCAGGGTACATGTGGGAGTGCCCGGACCTGTTTGCCCTCGACGACACGCACGTGCTGATCTGCTGTCCGCAGGGGCTGGCGCGCGAGCCGCATCGCTATCTCAACACCTATCCGGCGACCTGGATGAGCGGGGCGTTTGACTATGCCAGCGCCACATTCGATCACGGCGCGCTGCACGAGCTGGACGCGGGCTTTGAGTTCTACGCCCCGCAAACGACGCTGGCGGAAGACGGCCGCCGGATTCTGATCGGCTGGATGGGCGTCCCGGACGGAGAAGAGATGCTTCAGCCAACCCGTGCGCACGGCTGGATGCACCAGATGACCTGCCCGCGCGAGCTGCGCTATCGCGACGGCAGGCTCTGGCAGACCCCGGCGCGCGAGCTGGCGGCGCTGCGTGAAGAGGAACAGCGCTGGCAGGGGCCCGCCAGCAATGCGCCTCTTCTGGACGCGGCGCGCCTGGAGTTTGAGCTTAGCGCATCGCAGGTGAGCGTCGATTTTGCGGGCGCGCTGCGCCTCACGGTCGATGAGCAGGGCGTGCGCCTGGAACGCGCGAGCCTGGACACCGGTGAAACGCTGACCCGCTACTGGCAGGGCGACGTCAGCCATTTGCGCGTGCTCTGCGACCGCTCCAGCGTCGAAATTTTCATTAACCACGGCGAAGGGGTGATGAGCAGCCGCTATTTTCCCGACCATCCGGCCCGGGTGCGATTCGAAGGTGCGTCCGATATCACATTACGCTACTGGTCGCTGCGCGCCTGCATGATAGAATGAGGGTTTTGGCAGCCGGATCTAAGTCGTTGTGAGAAAAACAAAACGCGTCACCATTAAAGACATCGCGGAGCTGGCGGGGGTATCAAAAGCCACCGCCAGCCTGGTCCTGAACGGGCGCAGCAAAGAGCTTCGCGTGGCGGAAGAGACGCGCGAGCGCGTGCTGGCGATCGCCAAAGAGCACCACTACCAGCCCAGCATTCACGCCCGGTCGCTGCGCGACAACCGTAGCCACACCGTTGGCCTGGTGGTGCCGGAGATCACCAACTACGGCTTTGCCGTCTTTTCTCACGAGCTGGAAACGCTGTGCCGCGAGGCGGGCGTCCAATTGCTGATCTCCTGCAGCGATGAAAACCCGGGGCAGGAGACGGTAGTGGTGAACAACATGGTGGCGCGTCAGGTCGACGGGCTGATTGTCGCCTCCAGCATGCTCAATGATGCGGACTACCTGAAGCTCAGCGAGCAGCTGCCCGTTGTCCTGTTTGACCGCCATATGAACGACAGCACGCTGCCGCTGGTGATCACCGACTCCATTACGCCAACGACGGAACTGGTGGCGGACATTGCGCGCCAGCATCCGGATGAATTCTATTTTCTGGGCGGGCAGCCGCGCCTTTCGCCGACGCGCGACCGTCTGGACGGGTTTAAGCAAGGTTTGCGTGAGGCTGGCGTGGCGCTGCGCCCGGAGTGGATCATTCACGGCAACTATCACCCAAGTTCCGGGTACGAGATGTTCGCAGAACTTTGCGCCCGCCTGGGGCGTCCACCGAAAGCGCTGTTCACCGCCGCCTGCGGGCTGCTGGAAGGGGTGCTGCGCTATATGGGCCAGCATAACCTGCTGCAAAGCGATATCAGGTTAGCCAGCTTTGACGATCACTATCTCTACGATTCGCTGACGATCCCGGTGGACACCATTCGCCAGGATAACCGCCAGCTGGCGTGGCACTGCTTTGATTTGATTAGCAAACTGATTGAGGGAGAGACCCCGGAACCGCTGCAGCGGAAGCTGGATGCTACCCTGCAGCGACGCTATAAGTCAGCGAAATAGCCCGACTTGATACTTCAATAACTTTAATTAATTTAAGTTTTGGAATGGCCGATAACCATAAGGAATAATTCTCCTTGAGGTATTGGTTTATGTCGTTGAAAAAGTCGTCCCTGATTGTCCTGTTCTCGCTGCTTTTCTTCTTTGTCGTCAGCACCGTCACCAGCGTTGGCCTCATCATTAAAAGTAATAATTCGCTGGATAACGTCAACAAAGAGATCCAGGTTGTGCTGTCCATTATCGACCCCATCAACCACAGCCGTACGCTGCGCGTGCGGGTGATGGAGTATGTGAAGATGGTGGAAGCGGGCAACGCGGCGGACGGAGCCGCAAAGCTTTCTGCGGTGAAAGAGGCGCTGACCAAAGCGGACCATGCCTTTGCGGCCTTTATGGCGTCGCCGCGTCTGTCGGATGAAGCGCCGCTGGTGAGCGCCTATCAGGATGCCTGGCAGAACTACCGCAACCAGGGGCTGGCGCCGCTGATCGATGCCGCCGAGGCGCACGACGTCGCCAAATTTAACGCGCTGATCCCGGAAGTCTCCCGCCTTGACCGCCAGTACGAGATCGTGCTTGACCAGGTCCTTTCCATTCACCAGAAATACGCCAAAAGCCTGAACGAAGATGCGCGCAGTAACTTCGTCTCTGGCCTGGTGATGATTGCCGTTATCGCCTGCCTGTTTGTGCTGGTGATTGCTGCCGTCAGCATCTTTATGAAGCGCTTCGTCTTTGCGCCGGTCAACCTGGCGCGCGAGCACTGCAGTCAGATTGCGGCAGGCAAGCTGGACGTTCCGGTGCCGGTGAAGGGAAGTGTACATAACGAAATCGACCAACTGATGGGCTCGATGGAGCAGATGCGTCAGGCGCTGCTGGCGACCATCGCCCAGGTGCGCGATGCGAGCCACACCGTGACGCACGCGGCCCAGGAGATTGCCTCCGGCAATATCGACCTGGCGTCACGCACCGAGCAGCAGGCGTCCGCGTTAACCCAGACGGCGGCGAGCATGGAAGAGCTGAGCGCGACGGTGGCGAACAATACCGATAACGTTTACCAGGCCGGGAAACTGGTGCAGGACGCGGTGAAAAATGCCCACACCGGCGAAGCGGTAACCCGCGAAGTAATTGATACGATGAATACCATCGCGGCAAACTCGAAGCGCATCGAAGACATTACCAGCGTGATTAACAGCATCGCCTTCCAGACCAATATTCTGGCGCTGAACGCGGCGGTTGAAGCGGCGCGCGCCGGCACGCAGGGCCGCGGCTTTGCGGTAGTGGCCAGCGAAGTGCGCACCCTGGCGCAGAAAAGCGCGGTGGCGGCCAAGGACATCGAAAGCCTGATCGCGCAGTCGGTCTCCAGCGTGAAAAACGGTGCGGACCTGGTGAGCCGCTCGGGTGAGGTGATTGACTCGATCATTTCGTCGGTGAACAAAGTGAATACGCTGATGGAGCAGATTTCCGTCGCCTCTGAAGAGCAGAGCCGCGGGATAAGCCAGGTCGGCCAGGCGGTGACCGAGATGGACGGCGTGACCCAGCAGAACGCCGCGCTGGTGCAGCAGTCCGCCGCGGCGGCGGCGTCGCTGGAAGAGCAGGCGCAGCAGCTTTCGCGGAGTATTTCGAGCTTTAGGTTGCCGGTGCAGGCGTAAGCCTTTGACATGCCGGGTGGCGCTAAAGCTTACCCGGCCTACGAAACATGCAGGCCCGTGCAAGCGTTAGCGCCGCCGGGCAATAGCCGCCCAGAACAATTATTTCATTCGCCCCAGCAATATTTCCCTTCCTCATCCGTCTACCTCATCACAAGCCATAATCAGTTACGGTAAACGAGGTAAACATCATGAGAGATTTTGAACTGCACGGCAAAGGTCACGGGCGCGGATTAGGTCGCCACCGTATGGGCAAGGGCTTAGCCATCGCCGCGGTCATTTTCATCGTACTCGGCCTGCTGGTGATGTCCCTGTGGAACGCCTTGCTTCCGGCGATCCTCGGCGTGAAGGCCATCGGATTCTGGCAGGCGCTGGGCATTCTGGTGCTGAGCCGCATTCTGTTTGGCGGGTTGGGCTTCCGCCCGGGGATGTTTGGCGCGCACCGCCGGATGCACGAGCGCTGGATGAACATGACGCCCGAACAGCGCGAGGCGTTTATTCAGCAGCGCCGTGAAGGGTTTGGCCGCCACGGGCGCGGGCACTGCGGCTGGCACGGACATCGTGATGATAAACGCGATGACACCACGCCAAAAGCGCCGGACGCAGAGTGAGCGAGATGAAAGCCGGGGAGGCGGGCGGATCCATGCTGATGTCGGCGCTCAACGCCTGCCGCGCCCGGCTGAAGGCCTTCATTCGCGGGCGGACGTCCGTTCGCGATGATGCCGACGACATTTTGCAGGAAGTGACGTATCAGCTGATGAAGGTGGAGCAGCCGGTAGAAAACGTCGCTGCCTGGCTGTTCCGCGCGGCGCGTAACGAGATGACCGACCGGGCGCGTAAAAAGCGCGAGGTGTCGCTCTCCGGCTATTTTACGGGCGAAGACGAGGAGGGTTTTCCGGAGGACGAGCTGGCCGACACCCTGTTCGGCGTCCCGCACACGCCGGAGGAGGAGTACCTCAAGACGCTGCTGTGGGAAGAGCTTGGGCAGGCGCTGTCCGAGCTGCCGCCGCCGCAGCGGGAGGCGTTCGAAAAAACGGAGCTTCACGGTTACAGCATCAAAATGCTGGCAGAGGAGACCGGCGCCAGCGAACAGGCGCTGTTATCCCGCAAGCACAAGGCGGTGCTGTTTCTGCGCACGCGGCTGCGGGACGTTTATGACGCCCTGACGGGCGACTAGCGGCGGCAGACAAAACCTTACACTTCCGGCACTTGTAGATTCATCACTATCGTTTATGATCGGGGCGTCTTGTTACTCTGGAATGTTATGCGCAACCGTCAGCTCCTCGGAAAATGGCTTTTGATCGTCACCTGTCTCGCGATGGCGCTTTGCCTCGTGCAGCGCGCGGTGATGCTCAACCATTTTTTACAGGGTCTGGAGACGCAGATTTCCCTGAGTGCAGATGCCCCGGCTCAAACCAGCAACACTGAAAAACCCGGACCATCGCCCTGTCAGTTAGGCGCGCACTCGCTGCTCTGCGCCCAGCCGCTGTTCTTCGACGGCGCGCTGCCGGCCATTATTATCTTCTTCGCGCTGCTGCAGCTGTTTACGCAAGGGCGGGCCCTGGCGCCCGTGGAACAGCCCGTTCAGGCACCGCCTCCCCGAATACACCTCAAAAACTGCGTCTTCCGTGAATGAAAAACATCGTTACCGCACGATAATTTTTCACTGTTCACGGAGTAAAACATGGTTAACCTCTTCAGGGGATTCGTCTTCCTGTGGCTGTCCTGCATCGGCATTGTCCATGCGGCGGACACCGGCTGGCTGGTCTCCCCACAAAACGATCACGCCCGCATCCGCTTTCAGGCGGAGAGGGAACAAACGCACGTTAAAGGCCTGCTCACCGTTGAGCTCAAGCCCGGCTGGAAAACCTACTGGCGATCGCCGGGCGAGGGCGGCGTCGCGCCGACAATCCGCTGGCCGGAGGGCGTAACGGACAGCTGGTCCTGGCCGGTGCCGTCGCGCTTTGATATCTCCGGCATGACTACCCAGGGCTATCACGACAAGGTCACCATCCCCATTACGCTCGACGGCGTGAAGGGCGACGCGCTCGACGCAACGCTCACGCTCTCTACGTGCAGCAACGTCTGCCTGCTGACGGACTACCCGCTGCGTCTCGATTTTACCCAGTCCGTGGATGAGGGCTTCCGCAGCGCCTTCGAACAGGCGATGCGCGACGTGCCCGGCACCTCCGGCGTGTCGTCGGATCTCTCCGCCTGGCTCTCGGGCGACAAGCTGGTGATTACCGGCACCACGGATGGGAAATGGGACAATCCAGGGATTTATTTTGACCCGCTGGAGGGCGATATTCTGCCCGGCGATCCGATCATAAATCTCGACGGCAATGCGCTTCGGGTCACGGTGCCCGTCACCGACGAATGGGGTGATAACCCCGCCTCGCTGGCAGGCAAGCGGCTGTCGTTTGTGCTGACCAATGGCGGTCACGCGCAGCAAACCACCCTGACCGTAGGGGCCACGCCCGCCGAGCCTTCCGCGCCCGATGGGACGTGGAAAATGGTGCTCTTTGCCCTGCTGGGTGGGCTGATCCTGAATCTGATGCCCTGCGTGCTGCCGGTGATGGGCATGAAGCTTAACAGCATCCTGCAGGCGGGATCGGACAGGCGCGCGATCAGGCTGCGCTTCCTCGCCACCAGCGCCGGGATCCTCACCTCCTTTATGCTGCTGGCGGGGATGGTGACCGCCCTTAAGCTGACCGGGGCGTCGCTGGGGTGGGGCATTCAGTTCCAGAACCCGTGGTTTATCGGCCTGATGGTCGCCGTGACCTTCCTGTTTGCGCTGAACCTGTTTAGCGCGTTTGAGGTGCTGCTGCCTTCTGCCGCCTCAGGACGGCTGGCAACCGCAGGCGGTAGGGGGCTCGGCGGCAGCTTCTGCGAAGGCGTGTTCGCCACGCTGCTGGCCACGCCATGCTCCGCGCCGTTCCTCGGTACCGCGGTCGCCTTTGCCCTTGGCGCGCCGCTGCACGCTCTGTGGCTGATCTTCCTGATGCTCGGCGTGGGCATGAGCCTGCCGTGGCTGTTCGTTGCCCTGGTGCCGAAAACGGCCATGCTGCTGCCGAAGCCCGGCCGCTGGATGAACACCCTCAAGGTCATCCTGGGCCTGATGATGCTGGCCTCCAGCCTCTGGCTGGCGACGCTGCTGAGCGTGCATCTGGGCGAGGCGGTTAGCCAGATGGTGATGCTGGTGCTGATGGCCGTCGCGCTGGTGCTGTTTGCGCTGAAGGGGCAAAAATCTTCACCGCTGTTTTGGGTCGTGGTCATCGCGCTGTCGGCGTTCGGCGGGTATCAGGTGCGCGGGCTGCTTAACGCGCCGCCGGACGCTCCGGCACAAAACGTTGCGCAGACCATCCCGTGGCAGCCGCTCAGTGAAGAGGCTATCGAAGGCGCGCTGGCGCAGGGGAAACGGGTCTTTGTGGATATCTCGGCGGACTGGTGCGTGACGTGCAAGGTGAACGAACTCCGCGTACTCAGTCAGCCGGACGTCATTGCCGCCCTGCGCCAGGCGGACGTGGTGGCCCTGCGCGGAGACTGGAGCCAGCCGTCCGCGTTTATCGCGGATTTTCTGGCGAAGCGAAACCGCTACGCCATTCCGTTTAACGCCGTGTATGGCCCCGGCCTGCCTGAGGGGGAAATTCTCTCGCCGCTGCTGGACACGCGCACCCTGGTCACTACCCTGAACAACGCAAAAGGCTAAACGTATTATGAAAAAACTGCTTATCACGCTTATGCTCCTGCTGACCCCGGTTCAGGTATTCGCCACCCAGCCGCTGACGCCGGACCAGGAGCAGCGCGCGCAGAAGATCATCGCGGATTTTCTGTTTAACGATCCGAACTCTCCGCGCATTGGCGCTAAAAATCCGAAGCTCACCCTGGTGGTGTTTACCGACTACAACTGCCCGTACTGCAAGAAATTCGATCCGTACCTGGAGAAGATTGTTGAAAAACACCCCGACGTCGCGGTGGTATTTAAGTTTTTACCTTTTCGCTCGGAAAGCTCGCTGACCGCCGCGCGAGACGCGTTAACGCTCTGGCGTGCGCATCCTGAGCAGTTTATGAAGCTGAACCAAACCCTGATGGCGAAGAAGGGGTACCACGATGACGCCAGCATTCAGGAGGCGCAAAAGCGAGCGGGCGTGAGCGTCACGACGCCGGACGAGGAGAGTTTTCTGACGATCCGGCGCAGCCTGCTCGTTGCGGAAAAAATGGGCATTCAGGGCACGCCCGCCACGCTGATTGGCGAGGGGTTACTGCCAGGCTGGGTGCCTTTCGAACAGTTCGACGAAATGGTCAGCGAGGCGCTGAAAAACCGCTAACCTGAAGGGGGCGTAATGCCCCCGATAAACCGGAGAGGGAAATGAAAAAATTACTGTTACTTTCGGCGCTGGCAACCTCAGGGCTGGTCCAGGCCGCTGACGCCATACCGGATGTGGTGAAGCACTTCAGCGAGCAGCAGGACATTAAAATCATCAAGAGGCTGGATGCGCCCGGCGGCGCGCCTGCCTGGCTGGGGCAGTATCAGGACATGGGCGTGACGCTTTTTTTAACCCCGGACGGCAAGCACGTGATTTCGGGCTATTTGTACGATGAAAAAGGGAAAAACCTCAGCGAGGGGTATTTCCAGAAAGAGATCTACGCCCCGATGGGGCGCGAAATGTGGAAGAACCTCAACGCGGCGCACCCTCTGAAGGAAGGGGCGGATAGCGCGCCGCGCAAGGTCTTTGTCTTTGCCGATCCGTTCTGCCCCTACTGCAAGCAGTTCTGGTCCGAGGCGCAGCCGTGGGTGAAGGCGGGCAGGGTTCAGCTCAATACGCTGCTGGTGGCGTTTCTTAACCCTAACAGCGGGCGTAACGCCTCCGCCATTCTGAATGCGAAAGATCCGGTCTCGGCCTGGCGCGACTACGAGCTTTCCGGTGGGAAGAAACTGCCGAAGCCTGAAGGGGAAACGTCACGCGAAACGGTAGCGATCCTGCAGAAGCACCAGGCGCTGATGGACAGCCTGGGCGCTAACGCCACCCCGGCCATTTACTATCTGAATGCGGAAAACGAGCTGCAGCAGGTGGTGGGGATGCCGGACGCCCAGCAGCTTGAGGCGATGTTCGGGCCGAAGCCGTAAAAAGCAGGCAGAAACGGGGCGTTTCTGCCTGACGGTCTTTCAGCTACCCCAACGGCCACGCAGGTAGTTCACCGCCTGCTGCGTCTGAGGCTGGTTCAGGTAATCTTCCCGGAACAGGATGGTGCCGTTGACGTTGGGCAGCGAATCGTTGAGATCGAGCTGTTTTTTCAGCTCCGGCACGCCGCCCTGAACCGTCCAGTCCGGCTCGTTTCGCGACGGCTCGCCCACCTTGTAGAACGCAATCCCGATGTACAGGCGAGTGTGGGTCGGCTTCACGACGTCGGCCCACCATTTGGTCAGCACGTCGTAGCGGGCGGCATCCCGGGCGAAGGGCCAGTAAATCTGCGGGGCGATGTAGTCCAGCAGGCCCTGCTGCACCCACTGACGCGTATCGGCGTAGGACTCATCGTAGGCCGCGGCGCCCCGTGTGTCGGAGCCTGCCGGGTCAAAGGAGCGGTTACGCCATACTCCCGCCGGGCTGACGCCAAACTCAACGTCGGGCTTTGTCTGCTTGATCGCGCGGGAGACCTGGACGATCAGCTGCTGCGTGTTGTGTCTTCGCCAGTCGGCCTTAGAGGCAAATCCCTGGCCGTACTGGCGCCAGGTCTGCGAATCATTCAGCGCGGATCCCGGCGATTCGGTATAAAAGTAATCATCAAACTGCACGCCGTCTATCGGGTAGTTCGCCACCACTTCGGTAACTACTTTGGTTATCCAGTCCCGCACGTCGGGAATGCCCGGGTCGAGCACAAAGCGGTCGCCCGAGATGCGCACCCACTCCGGGTGCTGGACGTAGACGCTGGACGGGGACTGATTGGCGGTCCGGTTCAGGGCGGCGATGGTGGACGGTTTGGTGTTGGTAGACACGCGGTACGGGTTGAACCAGGCATGCACCTTCATGCCGCGCTTGTGCGCTTCATCCAGCATAAACTGCAGCGGATCGTATCCCGGATACTCGCCGATGTTGCCCGTCAGCATGTCTGACCACGGTAAAATTTTGGATGACCAGAGCGCCGTGCTGTCCGGCTTCACCTGGAAAAATACCGTGTTGATGCCGAGGTGCTTCAGGTTGTCCAGCTTTGCAATCAGCGCCTGCTTTTGCATCGCGATGCGCTGGTCCGCGCTGCGGCCGTTCACCGAGGCCACCGGCGGCCAGTCGAGACGAGAGACCGTCGCCAGCCAGATCCCGCGCATCGGCTCGTTTGCCTGCGGCGTCGGTTTACTTACGGTGGGGAGCGGGGTAACTAATGACTTTGGTGGTTTTGAGGAGCAGCTTACAAGTAAAAGTGCGCAGGCAGCCAGCGCACCAATCCGTTTTACGTGTCGCGTCATTTGCGTATTAGCTCTTGATAATCCGACTGTTAGCCCAGGGATTAAAGGCGGGCGCCGCCTGCTCTCTGTTTCCCTCATCGTTGAGAGAGTCCAGATACAGGGCTTCCACTTCCGCGCGTGCCCACGGGGTACGGCGCAGAAATTTCAGGCTCGATTTAACGCTGGGGTCTTTTCTGAAGCAGTTAATTTTAATGCGGTCGCCCAGCTCGCTCCAGCCATATTTCGCCACCAGGGCGTTAACGATCATCTCCAGCGTCACGCCATGCAAAGGATCTTTGGAAATATGTGCAGTCATAGGCGTCCGGGTGTCTCGCTTTGTAAGGATTGGGATAAACGCTGAAAGGGTACAAGAAAGCAGGGGAAGCGGCAATTTTCCTTTTCCCCTCGCTCACTTTATGACGGGCTCCGTGCGCTGGTTTTGACCGACAATTTTTCCCGCGCCGTTTTCAATCGTAAACCGAATCGACACCTCGTCCTCGCCCACGGGCGTGGCCGTAAGCGCTTTTACCATTTCTCCCGAGTCGGCGGCGATCGTCATCGTCGTCGTGCCTTTTGCCAGCACCTTATCGCCCTGGCTGATGCGCCAGGTCAGACGGCACTCGCTGCACGGTTTCCTGGTGTCGTTGATGGCCCAAAGGCGCACGGTCGCTGCCGCGCCTGATTTCCACTGGGTGGTGACCGGCTCAATGGACGGCAGAATCGGCTGGTAGGCGCGTTGTAACGCATAATACCCGGGCTTAGGTTTACGCAGGTAGTCCACCACGCCCCAGTTGATAGAGGGCCAGGTTTCCACAAACATGAAGTGGAACAGGGCCGTCACCGGCTGGTATCGCTGTCGGCGGTAGCTTTCTGCCGCCGTGGCGACCAGATCAGACTGGTACGTCTGGGTGTTGCGAATCATCTCCTGAATAGTCTTCCCGCGCGGAATACCGGCAAACTTAAAGGTCTGGAAGGGCTGAAAGTTATGGTATTTCCAGACGGTCCAGCCGGGATCGTCAGCGGCGGTGGTTTTTGGCCACAGATGCGACGCCGGGATGATGGTTTTTAGCGTGGACAGGCGGGGCAGCGCCTGCGCGCCGAACTCGGTAATGATCCCCGTTTTAGCCGGAGCAAGCAGGTCGTGCACGGTGCCGAAATACCAGCCCGCCCAGTAGTGCTCCTCAACGGCGGAAAAGCGATGCACGATGCGGGAGGTATCTTCGGCGAGCGTATCCGCGACCCGTTGCGTAAGCGTGCGGTTCAGATCTTTATTCCAGTCCGGGAAGCGTTGTTCCATCCACGGCGAATCCCAAGGCGGCTCGTTGTGGCCGCCCCAGACGATAATGGCGGGGGAGTTCCCGAACTGTTCAACCATCTCCCGCGTCTGTCGCACCGCGTTTTCCGTAAAGGCATCGCTGCTGTCGTAGCCCCACTGTAGCGGAACGTCCTGCCAGATCATCATCCCCATCTCATCGGCCACGTCATACAGCGCGCGCCCGGCAACGTGTCCGTGCACGCGTATGGCGTTGGCGTTCATGGCTTTCACCAGCTGAAGGTCGCGACGATATTTCTCTCGCGTCATGGTGCCGAGCCAGGGAGAGCCGATGTAGTTGCTGCCCTTAATGAAAAGACGCCTGTCGTTAATGAGCCAGCCTTTATTGTCGGGCTGCTCGACGATTTTGCGCAGCCCGGTGCGGGTTGTCGCCGTGTCCATCACGCCGTTTTCATCGCGTAATGCCACGCGAATGTTATACAGGTGCGGTTTCCCCGTGCCGACCGGCCACCACAGTTTTGCCGCCGGCATCGGCAGCGTCACCTGTGCGGAATGGGCCCCGCTTTCGAGGGTAACCGGTAAATCTGCCTGGTAGCGCTTGCCGCTGAAGTTGGCGGGCGTGGCGGTGAGCCGCACGGTAGCCGGGGCCTGACCGCGCGCGCGATAGCGGATCTCGGCCTTCAGCGTTGGCTGCGTCAGCCCCCGGGACCAGTCCGGACGGAGGATAACGTCATCGATCGCCACACCCCGGCTGAGATGCAGCCTGACCGGTGCCCAGATGCCGCCAGAGTTAGCGTCCTGTCCTTCCGGCGACCAGGCGCCCCCGGGGCGCGTATCATGCTGGTTAAGGATCCCCTTCATGGCGGTCTTATGCAGCGGCCAGACCTTCTGTGGATCTTCGTAAGGGCTATCCACCCTCACCACGAGCCGGTTGTGACGTTGTAACGCTGAGCTGGCATCCAGCGAAAAGCGCTGAAAATAGCCCTCATGCCTGCCCAGCGGCTGGCCGTTCAGCGTGACGTCCGCCAGATAATCGACGCCGTCAAACACGAGGGTGCTCATCACGTCGGGCGGCTGCGCGGGCACGGTAAACGCCTGCTTATACCACAGCGCCCCCTGATGATCGTATCCGGCGCTGTACCAGTTGGCCGGAACCTTAAGCGCGCGCCAGCCTGACGCGGAAGGCGTGGTGCTGTCGTTAGCGTCCTGAACCTGCCACTCTCCCGCGAGAGACCAGCTGACCGGGACCGGGTTCGCCGCCAGCGGGGGAATAAAGAGCGAAAAAAGCAGTGCGAAGCTTCTCGTCATGGTTCGTTTACCCCGCGCGCGTTGAGCCACGCCAGCAGGCGCAGCGATTCCTTACGAAGATTGTCATTCAGCGCCGCAAGCTGTTGCCCATCCAGCGCGTGCGCGTCGCTTTCCAGCACCTGAAGCTGCTGAGCGAGCGTGCTGAAGTCCAGGGTGACGGCTTCTCCGCGCAGCTTATGGGCAGCGCGTCGCAGGGCGTCGCGGTCGTTGCTGTCGATGGCCAGGGTAATGGTTTTAATCGCCTCATTGAGTCCTTCCCCAAACAGGGCCAGCAGCTCCTGCACCAGGGCGGGATCGTCAGCGCACTGCTTCAGCAGGCGCGCTTCATCCGGAAAACCGGCGGACTCATCGTGGCGCTCGAGCACGCGGGCAATCTCCTCAGCGAGACGCGCCTGGCTGATGGGTTTAGCAATGTAGCCATCGAACCCCATGTTGAGACAGCGCTCTTTATCCCCCTGCATGGCGTGAGCGGTCATGGCGACGGTGGGCTGAGCCGGTCCGGGCCGGGACCGTTCTTGTTCACGAAGCAGGCGAATGGCGGTCTCGCCGTCCATCTCTGGCATTTGAAGGTCGATCAGCAAAACGTCCCAGGCGTCCGCGCGCCATCGTTCCAGCAGCGCGACGCCGTTATCGACGATCTGACAGCTGTGGCCGAGCCGCTCAAGCAGGCGTGCGGCGACCTTCTGGTTAACCAGATTATCTTCAGCCAGCAGGATCCGTAGCCCCGTAGCCCCTTGAGAGGCGGCAGGCGCGGGCGTGCTTTCACCCACGGGCACCGGCGAACGCTCAAACGCGGCGGCAATCGCCTGATGCAGCTCGTCCTGGGCGATAGGCTTATGCAGATAGCTTTTAATCCCGATCCGCTTCAGCATAGTGATATCAAAATGCCGGCTCATGGAGCTCAGCATGATGATATGGCTTTCAGCAACCTGCGGCAGTACCGAAAGCTCAAGGGCCAGGGACACGCCGTCCATCTCCGGCATCTGCGCGTCCAGCAGGATCAGCGGCCATACTGTTCCCGTTTTAACCCGGTCAATGGCCTCGCTGGCGTTGTTAACGCAGGTGGGTTTCAGCCCCATCTGGCTGAGCATGGCGGCCAGCAACTGCAGGTTGGTTGTATTGTCATCGACCACCAGTACCGCCTCTCCATTGAATCGGTGGCTATATGGCCGTTCCTCTGAAGAGAGCGCACAGGCGGCTAGCGGTAACGTAAAGGCAAACTCGCTGCCTTTTCCGGGCTCACTGCTAACCGTTAGCTTGCCTCCCATTGCTGAAACCAGCCACGAAGAAATGGTTAACCCGAGTCCTGTTCCGCCATAGCGGCGGGTGGTTGAATTATCCGCCTGGCTGAAGGCTTCAAAAATGACCTTCTGCTTATCAGCCGGTATGCCAATGCCGCTGTCGCGGACGCGAAAACGCCAGTGACTCTCGCTATCGCCGGGCTCGACAATCAGGATAATTTCCCCCTGATGGGTAAATTTCAGCGCGTTACCCAGTAAATTAGTCAGGACTTGACGAAGCCGGTCGCCATCAACAAGCAGGATGTCTGGTACAACGGGTGCGATATCCACTAGAAGTTCAATGCCTTTATCACTCGCGCCGGGCATTAGAGGGCGAATCAGTGACTGTATAAAAGGGCGAATATTAACCGGCCCGGAGTCCAGTACCACTTTGCCAGCTTCAATACGGGAAAAATCGAGAATATCGTTGATGATATGCAGCAGAGACTGCGCTGAACTCATCACCAGCGTCAGATAATCGCGCTGATCGGCGCTGAGAGGGGTATCGAGGCATAGCTGGGTCATGCCGATGATGCCGTTCATCGGGGTGCGGATTTCATGGCTCATATTCGCCAGAAAAGCGCTTTTCGCCTCGTTGGCTTTTTTTGCCTCAAGGGCCGAGGCGATCGCCTGAATTTCAGCCTCTTTACGCCGGGTTATATCCTGAAGCGTGCCAATAACCCGTTCGGCGTTTCCGTCGATGGAGAGCGTGACCACCTGTCCGGACAGCAGCATCCAGCGCAGCCCTTCGCCTGGGTGATGCACGCGGATCTCGCATTCAAAGACCGGGCGGTGATCCTGCTTCGAGTCGTCCAGCGCCTTGCCCAGCGCTGCGCGATCGTCCTGGTGGACCAGGTTGAGCAAAAAATGCACCGGATAGTGCCACCGGGTGCGCGACTGGCCCAGCATGGCGAGCAGGGTGTCGTTCACCTGGAGCGTGTCGCCAGAAACCTGCCAGTCCCAGATCCCGATGTGAATCGATTCCGCCGTGAGCAGAAAGTCGTCATGCAGCTGATATCGCGCGCGCTGGGCTTCGTCCAGCTCGGTGATGTCGCTGTGGAGGCTGACAATGCCGCCGTCCGCCAGCCGCTGGTGCTGAACGAAGATGCGGCGCTGTCCGGCCTGTCGCACCTCGCAGTGTTTATCCTGCCGGCAGTTGCGTACTACAGACTCGCGCAGCGTCTGGCGCAGGCCAGGATCGACGTTGTAAACGGCATCAATAAAGCGCTCCGCCAGCGCTTCGAGTGTCGTCCCTTCCTTCAGCCACGGTGTGATGACCGGATAAAACAGGGTCACGTTGTGATTCCAGGCCAGCAGGCGTTCGTTACGGTCATAAATCATGACGGCGGCCGGCAGCGCGTTGAGATCGTACGAGAATGCGTTCATCGTGATTCTCCCTACGCGCGGTAGTGCAGTTCTGCCTGTCGGCGCAGGTATTCCAGACCGGGCGCGATGGCCATCGCCCAGGCGGTCAGGATCTCATCGTCGCAGAGCGGATCGCGCAGGCTCACCGCGTTCAGCATGGCTTCGCGCCACAGGGCAAAAAAGCGCGGGGGAAGATGAAGACCGTCATTGCTTTGCTCCCGCGCCAGGCGCTCAAGAAAATCAGGCACGATCAGGGCGCCGTCCACCGCCAGCATGGCGAAGAAACTTTTAAACAGGGTCTGCTGACCTTCCCGTTCCGGCAGGCGAGAGAAGTGCTGCTCCGTCTCGGGCGACATATGGATAAAGGCGTCATAGAACGTCTGAAAAAACGCGGTTTTTTCATTATTCGGAAAGACGCGGTTCAGGCTGGATTCAAACAGATCGCGATAGAACTTCACGGCGTCCTCCTTACGGCGCTTTCGCCCGGCAGACAGTGCCCGATGGGCGTGTATTCATCTGCCAGGCGGCGTGAAAAGTAGCTCTCTTTCTTCGACCGACGCACGTCAAACAGAGGCCCGGCGTTGTGCTTGAAGAAGAGGGCTTCCAGCACCGTGGCGTTGGTAGAGAGGGTTAACGCAGCGTTGGTATCGCCGGTGGCTTCAAGGCGGCCTTCATACCAGCCTTTCTGCGGGTCGTTAAGGTGTTTTGTCACCGACATCAGCATGTCAGTGTAAGGGGTGTCCCACAGCGCCCACAGGGCAAAAACCGCCCTGGTCGATACCTGGGCAAAACGGGTATAGTCCTGGCCATCGTCGCCGACTGTGTTCCAGGCATAGCCATTTCCCCAGACGGTATCCTGAATATGCCAGGGGGCCTGTGAGAGCGAGAAATCTGCCCTTGCCGTGAGGACCTTATCGGTCTCCCAGCGGGTCTTCTGGCTCAGCCAGACGTTTTCGGCCTGCTTGCGCAGACGCTTTTGCAGGTCGGCGCCCACGCCTTCGGGCTCCCAGCCAAACTCTAGGCCCGGCAGCATATAGGGAAGGGTGGTAATCAGAGAAGGCTGCCACGTGGTGCGTGGATCCCGCGCGTCCACGGCCAGACGCCGCTGGGCGATGATGACGTGGCGCGCCGGGGGCGTAAACGCCTTATCCGGAGAAAATCCCCACAGCTGGAACGCCGTCGCGGCATATTCGCTCTCGCCCAGGCGCAGCTCTTCCCGGACGACCGGCTGGCCGTTTTGCAGAGACGATGACCACAGTTCGCCTTCGCTGTCGATGACCGGGCAGAAATTCCAGCGCAGGATAATTTTATCCAGGTATTCGCTGTACTGCGGCTCCCGCTCCGCGGTGAGGCGCAGGGCGAGCATCAGGCGCGCCATGTCGCGTGCGGACCAACCATTTTTGATGGGCTTACCGCTAAAGTCGACGGGCGTCGCCGTCTGGCTGGAATAGAGCCGACCCGGCGTCTGGGCATCGGTGAGCATCAGGCGGTTAAGGGTGCCCATCAGACGGGTCAGGCGGGCGTCATACTCGACGTCGTCAATTAGCCCCAGCTCTTTCGCCGCCAGCAGGGCGATCAGCGTATCGCCCATTTGCCAGAGCGTGACGCGGGGCTGGCTGTCGCTTCCGTTGACCAGCCCGGTTTGCGGCTGGGTATTATTGGCGAAATAGCGCCAGGCGATCGCCGCCCACTGCCGTTCTTCCGGCGTCAGGGCGGCGATACGCGCGCTGGAGTGCCAGCCGCCGTTGATGAGCCAGCGCCAGCCCGCACCCTGATGAGCAAACAGGGCAAACGCGACCCCGCCGGCGAGAAGTAATCCCGCGAGCCCTCTGGCTATGGTTTTAAGCATTGCGCAGTCACCGGAGGCAGTTTGACGGGCTCATCTGCGCTGCATGACGCGCACTGACAGGCCTGACAGGCGGGTTTGGTGCGCAGCGTGACGCCGGTTCGGTCGCACCAGCTTTTTACCGACGGCGTGCTGCTCAGGAACGGACGGTTGCGCTGCGCGTTGTTCTCTTCAAACTGATCGAGCAGCTTTTGATCCCACAGAGACGGGGCAAAATCCTTGCTCTTCGGGTTGGCGGTGTTGAAGGCCAGCAGTTTTCCCTCTTTTTTGAACAGCAGGGCCTCCAGCATGATGCCGTTATTGTTCGCCGTGAACTCTTTGATCGGGCCGTCACCGTTTTCATACAGCCCCTCGTAGTAGCCTTTTCCCTCTTCGTTGGCATTTTCAATGGTGTTCAGCAGGCGGTCGGTATAAGGGGAGTTCCACAGCACCCACATGCCCAGCGCCGCCTTTAACGAAATCGCGGCAGCGTCAGGGACGAACTGGCCCTTATCGGTAATGGTGTTCCAGTTGTACCCGTCGCTGAAGACGGTGTCATAGACGAAGTACGGGGCTTTATCGAGCTGGTGCTCGGAGCGCGCGGTGAGGACACCGGTAATGGTATAGCGGTTCTCCTGAGCCTGATAAACGCGGTCGGCAAAGTTTTTCATCCACGTCAGGGAGTAGTCGCCCGGGGCGTTGTCCCGGTCGGTCGGCTTATCAAAGCCGAACTCCAGCCCGTAGAGCAGGTAAGATTCCGTAACCACGTAGTTATGCTGAGAGGTGTCGCGCGGATCGCGTGAATCGTACGGGACCAGCACGCAGTAGATCTCGGCCAGCTCGTAAGGCTGTGGGCGGCTGGCTTTACAGGTATTAAAGCCCCACAGCTGGAAGCCCGCCGCGCCATACTCTTCATAGCCCAGGCGGCCCTCCTGAACATACTTCGGCTGGCCGTTTTCCAGATAGGCCCCGTACAGCGTGCCGCAGGGGTCGATCGCATGGCTGAAATCCCAGCGGAGCACCACGTTATCCACGCTGTTGCCATACTCCGGATAACGCTCCTTGATGATTTTCAGCCAGACCAGCATCCGCCCGATATCCAGCGCCGAGAAGCCAATTTCGCCGGGCTTGTTGGTGTAGTCCACCTTCTGGGCGCTGATGGTGTTATAGGCTTTGTTAGGCAGCTCGTTGCGGAACAGCACCAGGGTATTCAACGTGGCGAGAAATTTCAGCATCCGGCGATCGAATTCTGCTTTATCAATAATCCCCAGCTCGCGCGCCGCCGTCAGGGCAGCCAGATAGGAGGCGCTGTCCCACATGGTGGTGGAGGGATATTTGTTTACCGCATTTACCAGGCCCGTCGTAGGCTGATAGTTGGAGACGAAATACTGCCATGCGTTCTTCGCGATGGTCATCTCTCTGGCCGTCAGCTCGCCGCTGCGCGGAGAGTAACCCGATGCAGGCAGCTCGATATCCGCACGCGCGGTCGAAAGCGCCAGCCAGCAGATCGTTATTCCCGCGAGCAGGTGGAAAAGGATCGTGGATCGTGGCTTCATGGCGTTGCTCCTGCAGGAGTGGATGAATAGGGAACCGTGTTAAGGCAGGCCAGACAAAGCATCTGGCCGTGCGCGATGTACGACAAACTTTCCAGCACGATGGCATTGGTATCGGCGTCCACGACGGCATTGACGCTGTTGTTGAGATTCAACCCGCGCTGCCAGCCCTTACCCGGCACCTGAAGCGGCACAACCTGCTGGCGCAGCGCTTCGCTCCAGCTATTGCGGAACAGGGCATACCAGGCAAATGCGGTGCGGGTTGAGGTAATCGCCACTTTCTCCGGCACCTCGTCGCGCAGGTTGCGCGCCTGAACCGGCTGACTGTCCGGCAGATCGTTAACGTAATCCGGCGCCGGTTCGGCATAATCCGTGCTGACCGGCGGTTTTGGGCTGCGCAGGCTATGGCGCCGCTGCTGGATCTGCATAATCCGCCACGCGATTTCAGCGCTCTGCGCATCAAAGCCCAGCTCAAGACCGGTTAGCAGATACGGGAGACTGATGAGGGAGGTTTGCTTTCCCCACGGCGTGCGTAGCCCTTCATCGGGCACCATCACGCCGTCCAGATCGACCATCTTTTGCCCTTCCGGCGGATTGGTGACCGCAAGGCCCGCCGTGCTGTCAATCAGACGTAGCGTATGGCTGGCGTAGAGACGGTAGCCAAAGCTGTCCCGCTGTTCGTCAGCGGTCAGCGCCCAGTGGTGAAGCGGCACGGCCGCCTGGCTTTGGTCGTTATTTTCTATCAGAGCGCCGGTGTTCCAGAGGCTAATCAGATCGTTGATAGCCGCCGCGTGCTGAGGATAGCGCCACAGGAGGGTTTGCAGCGCCGTCAGCAGGCGGCTCAGCCCAATTGCCGAGGCGTCGGGTTTCCCGAGGATCTTCAGGGTATCCGCATGGTAATACGCGGCGGGAAGGCCCTGCTCGTTGAGCGGCAGTTGTCCGAGCGTGAACAGGGCGGTGCCGATCCTCTCGTCGAACTCATCGGTGGAAATAATGTTGAGCTGCTCTGCGGCAGCGGTCGCAAACAGGTAGCTTCCGACGCTCCAGAGGCTCAGCCAGGGCTCGCCGTCGCTGGCGTTCGCCAGGCCGTTCGGCTGGGTATTATTCACGTAGTATTGCCAGGCGACCCGCGCCCAGATGGCTTCGTCATAGGTCAGCGCGCGCTTCGCGGGCAGCGGCGGGAAGTCTTTACTGAGCGCGATTCCGCCGCTGCTCTCCACGCGGGTAGGCATCTGTTTCTCAACCCAGACCACCACGGCAAAGCCGAGCAGAAACCCGAGCAAGATGGTGAGGTAACTGCGCGCGGAAAGCAGGGCATCACGTATCCTCATGGGGTGACCTCGTCCTCTTCAGCGGGCGTCCACATGGCCGCAAAAATCAGGGGAAGCATGGCAGCGATGTTCACCCCTCCCCAGAATATATTGATCACGTAGCCGGAAGGGTCGTCCACCTGACCGCGCGCGACCTGAATCCCACCCCAGATAAGCCCTGCGAGGGTGAGCATCACGATGGCAATCTGCGGCTTTACCAGGTAGAGAAAACGGCCCGTCTGCCGCTCTTTTGGCGTGACGTGAAATTTGATCTGCTCGCCCCGAAGCACCGTATTAAGCGCGCGCAGGTTCATGGAAAAGAAGGAGAGGTAAGAGGCCCTGCCGTCCCAGGCCGAGATCCCCCAGGTTCCGAACATAAAGGCCAGCTCCGAGACGATAAAAAACGGCAGAAAATGGAGATAGAACGGCGTCGACCAGGCGGAGACCGGCGGAATGCCGGTGAACAGATAGATAATGGGTGAGATCAAAAATACCGTGTTCCACACGCAGGCCATATAGGACCAGAAGGTGGTGGCATACATCAGCGTCTGGGGAAGCGAAAGCCTGAAGCGGCGACGGCTGAAGATATTGTCATGGAACAAAATATCCAGCGAACCGGCGGCGTACTTAAAGCGCTGGATCATCCAGGTCAGCATATCCTGCGGCGAGAGCATCTTCGACTCAACGCGCGGATGCATGACCGAGCGCCAGCGCCGGGCGGCGTCACCGTGCAGCAGCACCGAGGTGTAGATATCTTCGGAGACGTGGAATTTGTAGGGCGTGAGTTCGGTGTCGAACGCCACGTGCGGGCGCATCGCCTCCTGCAGCGCTTCCCGCGTTTCGTCATCGCGGATGTCGCGGGTATGGCGATGGATCTCCTCTTCGACGGACCAGACGTAGCTGCGCAGCGCGGCCTGCATGACCGCCTCGCGACGGTGGATGGACGCCGCGCCGCAGCAGAATGCCGCGTTGGCCCAGTTGCGCCGCCGCAGGATGACGTCATAGAACATGCGCGGATCGTTAAAAAACGGGTCGCGGCCAACGGTGACCGGTCCGACAAATTTCTGAATCAGCCAGCCCAGGCCGTAGCCCACTTTTCCGGCTTTTCGCTGCCCCCAGCGCGACAGATTTTCCCCTTCCGGGAGATCGAAGAACCACTGCGGCGTCTGGACCCAGGCGACATCCGGATCGCGAAAATAGCCCAGCGTATGGCTGAGCAAGGTGGGAAATACGCGGGTATCGGCGTCGCAGATCACAATAAAATCGCCGTCGGTTTGCTCCAGACCGTTGCGCAGGTTGCCCGCCTTAAAGCCGATGTTGGTCTGACGGCTGATATAGTTAACGCCTTCCTCTTCACAGACGGCTTTCATCTCCGGGCGGCGGCCGTCGTCGAGCACGTGGATGCGATAGTCAATCGGGAACGGGTATTCCATCTTCAGGGCGTCGCGAATGGACAGCCTGACCAGCTCGGTGTCTTCGGAGTAGGTGGCAATGAACAGATCCACCTTAACGGGACGGGGCTCTACGGCCTCGTCAGGTGCCAGGCATTCGTTAATCTCGCCAGGCGGCGGGCTCTGGGGAGGATCCTGCTCTTTCCACAAGTTGATGGTAAACAGCACGGTGCCTATCCAGGCCAGGGTTTCGGCGAGGACCAGCGGTATGGCATACCATAGCGCGTCGGTATTCAGGGAAGCGGTCCAGCGCCAGTAAATATAATTTGCGCCCAGAATAAGCGCCGCGACCGCAAGCACCTGCCAGGTCATCATGACCCAGCGCGGTGTTTTTAACGGTTCCGGAGGTCGACGTTGTTCAAAACGGGAAAAATAAAAATCCATAGTTCCGGCGTTCCTGATTCCGTGAAAAATGCAGACCCATTCTGCGGCGCAGGCAGTGGCCCGAAAGTAACAGAAAATGACGGCTAAACAAGATTTAAGGTAAGTGTAGAACGCCGAATAAAAGTGTCCAGCAACGTTTATTACTATTATTTAGTGGGCGTTAATCGAATTTAAACTTAGCTTAATTAATTTCTTCTGCCTGCGATAAATTGCGGATACTATTCCTTTAGGCTATCTACTTTATTTAGAACGTTGTTTTCATTTCCAGGCAAAGGACACCCTATGAGCCATGTTGCGCCGTCGCTTGCGCAAGAAGATGAAGTCAAATCAATATCATGGCGGTACGACGTGGCAGGTGCCCGGGACCTGAGAATCGACTTTATGCGCGGCATTGCCCTCGTCATGATGGTGGTGGCGCACACGGAGGTGATGTCGGTATTTAATATATTCTCCTGGGAGCGTTTTGGGTTAACAACCGGTGCAGAGGGCTTTGTCATTCTTTCAGGATTTATGCTGGGCATGCTGAATCGCGCGCGCCTGCAAAAAGCGGTTTTGCTCACGGTTTCCTGGGGGATTTATCTCAGGGCGTGGAAAATATATCGCGTAAATATCATTATCATAGTGTCGTTTATTTTGCTGAGCTATGTCCCACATATTAATCTTTTCGAGGTCACCCACTTTACCGACCGCTTTTCAGGTGAAAGCTGGTCGCTTTATCCGGTTACGCCGCAAATAAAGGAGACCTGGTTCAACATTATTCTCTATTTGCAGATCGGCCCCCATCAGACGCAGATTCTGGGGCTGTATATCTTTTTGCTGCTCTTTAGCCCCCTGTTTTTGGGGATGCTGCAGAAAGGAAAGGTCTGGTGGCTGCTGGGGCTGTCGCTGCTGGTGTATGGCCTGTGGCAGCAGTGGCCGGTGCGGCTCACGCCGTCGGAATTCGAGTTCGCTTTCCCGCTGCTGGTCTGGCAGTTCATCTTCGTGCTGGGCATGACCAGCGGCTGGTACAAGGCTGAACTGATCTCTTTCGCCCGCACCCCGGCAGGAAAAGCGGTGGTAGCTGCGCTGGTGATAGTGGCGCTCGTTCTGGGTTTTGTTGCCCAGAACCATACCAACCCGTTTATGCCGCCCGCGCTGATGCTACACGTCATTTCGCCTGACAGCTTCAATACGTTTTACCACACCTGGGCGGCAAAGAATGAGCTGGGCCCGGTGCGGGTGCTGAATGATATCGCCCTGATGGTCACCGTCTATCTGGTGCTGACGTATTGCTGGACGCCGCTTAACCGCCTGCTGGGATGGTTTCTGATCCCGCTAGGCCAGCACTCGCTTTATACCTTTATTTTGCATGTGTACGTGGTGCTGCTGGTGAGCCAGTTCATCACCTTCGACTTATGGCGTCACGCCTGGATAGAAAATACGTTAGTGCATGCGGCTGCGCTGGGCGTGTTATGGCTGATGGCAAAATACAACGTTGCCGCACGCTGGATACCTAACTAAGGATGGCGGCTATGCGCGAAAAATGGCTTCTGGCGGGCGTCCTGCTCGCCGCGATACCCGCGGCGGATGCGGCAGACACGCTGCGCGATCGGAACGGCGAACCCGTTCAGGCTGGCGTCTTTACCAGCCGCTGGGGGCGGCTGTTCTCGGGGAATGAGAAGCAATTTTCTGGTGCCCTGAGCTTTAGTTCAGGGCTGAAAGAGCAGCTGGTGAGCGTGCCTAACAGCTCGGACGGCGCCGCGCAGAAGAACACGCTTAACCAGACGGTGAACCTTAGCCTGCAGTATTCCCCCTATAGCTTCTGGTTTGCCAACATAACCTCTCGCTTGCCGATCAGAGATACCAACCGCTACACCACGGATTTTCGCTACAGTTTCGGCTATGACGACTGGCATGCCAATACGGTGAGCCTGGTTTACGGCAACTACGGCGAAAACCACTTCTGGACGTCGGGCAGCCGGAGACACACCTATTTCGAACAGGGCGCGTTTACGCTGGCCTATAAGTTTTCTTTGCCCAAGCCGGTAGAAAATTCGCTACTGATCAACAAAGGCGACTCCATTATTTGCCAGGTCGGGTACAGCTGGGCTCCACGCTACTATGACCTCAGCAGTAACGATATCCGCAAAAATAAAAACGTCATGCTCGGCGGCTGCGGCTATACCTTCAGGCAAAATTTCTTCATTCGCGCAACGGCATTCTGGTTCCCGGACAGCAGCCAGCAGCAGCCCTGGAACGGCGATTACAGCTACAGCTTTGGCTACGCGGGCTATACGCCGGGGTCGTTCTCCATCCAGTATGCAAACTATGCGGGGACGCGCTATCCGGGTCATGGCAGCGGGAATTCAAAATTCAGGGAAGGGACCGTGAGCCTCATCTGGTTCTTACCGATCTAGGAGGGATGCATGTCAGCGCTGCACGTATTAATCGTCGAAGATTCACTGATTTATCGTCGCTTACTCTCCCGAATGCTCATCCAGTGGGGCTACACCGTGAGCGAAGCGGAAAATGGCGTCGCCGCGCTGGAAATATTGTCCAGCCAGCCCGTCAGCATGGTGATCAGTGACTGGGAAATGCCTGAAATGGACGGCCTTGCCCTCTGCAAGGCGATCCGTAGCCGGGAATGGGGCCACTACGTGTACGTCATTCTGCTGACGGCGCGTGAGAATTCGGGAGATTTGGCGCGGGGTTTTGACGCCGGAGCCGATGAATTTTTGAATAAGCCCGTCGAGCAGGACGAGCTGCGGGCGCGGCTGCACGCCGGGGGGCGCATTTTGACGCTGGAGGCGACCCTTGCGGCGCACAACAAGCGTCTGAGTGAAGCGTTACGCCAGATTGAAAAGGATCTTGAGCTGGCGGCGCGCGTTCAGCACTCGGTGCTGCCTTCGCACCGCTTACGCTTCGGCGACTATTTTTCCGACTGGCTTTTTTTACCCTCAGCGTGGGTCGCAGGTGATGTTTTCAATATTTTTGCTCTCGATTCGCATCTGGGGTTTTACTGCGTGGATGTGTCCGGCCACGGCGTGGGGGCGGCGATGATGTCCCTTGCGGTGGCGCGTCAGTTCCTGCACGGCAGAGTGGTGGATCGTTTTTTGTTTACCGAAGAGGGCGGGATTCAGTCACCTGCCGAGGTCGTCAGGATACTGAACAGCCGCTTTTGCAGCGAAGAGAGCGACATCACCAGCTATTTCACCATCATCTACGGGGTGATCGATCCAGACAGCGGTCAGGGGGTGTTGTGCCAGGCCGGACATCCTACTCCCCTTATTGTCAACGCGGCGCGTGCCGTCACCCCGGTGGGCGATGGCGGACCGCCGGTCGGGCTGATCCCGGACCTGAGCTGGGAGGACGTGACGTTTACCCTCAATCCAGGGGATCGTTTATGCTTATTCAGCGACGGTATCACGGAGTGCGAGAACGTCGGGGGGGAGCAGTTTGGCCCGCAGCGTCTTGAACGCTGGCTTCAGCAGCACGCCCGACTGCCGGTTGACGAACTCCTGCCGCGGTTCGGTGACCACCTGACCGGCTGGCGCAACGCGAATCGTGATGAACCGACCGCCTTAACCGATGACGTTTCACTGTTAGTGATCGAGCGTCAGGGAGAACAGAATGATCGTTGATACTGAAAGACTACCGCACGCCAACATTCTTACGCCCGCAATCCGGCGGCTGGATGCCTCTGTTGCCGCCGCGTTTAAGGCCTCTGTCGCTGAAGAGATTGGCAGCGATCGTAAAGCCTTAATCGTCGACTTTAGCAAAGTGGATTTCATCGACAGCAGCGGGCTGGGGATGCTGGTGTCATTGTTTAAGCTGATGAACGGCAAAGGCGAAATGGCGCTGTGCGCCCTGAACCCAGGGATCATGAATATGTTCACCCTGACCCGAATGGATCGCATATTCCGCATCTATCCGGATAAAAGCAGCGCGCTTGCGCAGCTGGGGCCGTAGATGCCGGGGCCGGACCATGCTGAATTTCCGGCGGCGATCGATTCCCTGACGCCGCTTGCCGGCTGGCTGGGAGAGCGGCTGGGCGCGCTCGCCGTAGACGACGAGTGGCGTTTTGCCTTCGATCTCGCCGTCTGTGAAGCGGCGACGAATATCATCCGCTACGCGCTGCACGAGGATAGCTCGCGCCTCTTTAGCGTACGGTTCGACATCCGCGGCAACGATGCCTGCGTTATTTTTAGCGACGCGGGTGATGCGTTCCCGCTGGAGCGGCTTGAGGCCGCCAGGCGAGACCGTTTCTGCGAAATGTCGCCGCTGCTGGAGAGCGGCAGGGGGCTGATGCTCATTTTGCTGAGCGTCGATCGTTTCACCGTGGAACGCGTGGCGGGTGAAAATATTGCCACGCTTGAGAAGAAAATCAGCGTATGACCCGCAGGCCATACGCTGATTTTATTTCGTATTGTCAGCAAACAACGTCGGCGCCCACGGACGCGGGTCCACCTCCATAAACGGGGCGCGCTCGAAGCGGTCCTTCAGCGCCCACGGCACCGTGCAGTCGAAGATGGTCTTGCAGGAAATGCCGTTGCCGCGAATCGAGTTGCTGTAATCCGGCGACTGGGACGGATCGAGCTGGTGGCCGCGGATCCCCGGAATATTGGTGATGCTGACATCCCCCTGCATGCGGGTGGTCATCGCCCACAGGATGTCGTCGCTGTCGAAAATATCCACGTCTTCGTCGACAAGAATGATGTTCTTGAGCTCCGAATAGGTGGCTAAGGCAATGAGCGCCGCCTGGCCCTGACGCCCTTCGTCTGACGGCTGGCGTTTTTTCACCTGCAGAATACCGAGGAACTTGCCGCCGCCCGCGGTATGGGCGTAGACGTTTTGCAGGAAGCCCGGGATCGCCTCCTCAACGGCGTTGCGGATGCTGGCCTCCGTCGGCAAACCGGCCAGGGTGGTATGTTCTTCTCCCGGTCCCACCAGCGTTTGCAGGATCGCGTGGTTTCGCATGGTCACGGCTTTCACCTTGATCACCGGCAGGGAGGGGTTCGCCTCGCCGCAGTAGCCCGGGAACTCCGGCATCGCGTGGCCGGTATTGGTGTGCTGATCTTCTCTTACGCGCACGTTAGGGAGCAGTTCACCTTCGATAATGATTTCCGCCCGCGCGATCGCTTTCTCTTTGACCGCCACGCCCTGCACCAGCTCCACCGGCTGCTGGCGCAGCGCCCCGGCCACGCCCAGCTCGTTGTAGCCAAACGGTGTGGTAGGGGCCTCAAAGCACGCGCCGATATAGATGGCGGGATCGAGCCCCATGTTGATCGTCACCGGCAGCGGTTTTCCGGCCGCTTCCGCTTTTTTGCGGAAGACTTCGATATGGCGACCGGCGGCAAGGAACATGGAAAGCTCGTCGCGCTCCTGAACGCAGAGGCGGTGAATGGTGACGTCCGTCAGCGAGCTGTCCTCCGGGTCGCTTGCCAGCACCAGCCCCAGGCAGAAGAACGGGCCCGCATCAATCGGCGTGTTGGTCGGTGCCGGAAGCAGCTTGCGCAGGTCGAAGTCCGGATCGTCAGCGTAGAAGACCTGCTCCTGGCAGGGCGCCTGCGAGGCAGGGACCACCACCGGCGCTATCGGCTTTTTCACCGCCTGGCCGACGTGTTTTGCCAGTTCAGAGGGCTCGCAGCCTAACAGGAGCGCCGCCCGCTCGCGGCTGGCGTGCATGCCCACCAGAATGCGCGAGTCCGGGTAGCCCTTCACGCTGTTGAACATCATGGCCGGGCCGATGCGGGTCGGGCGTTTTACCGTGCCGCCCGCGCCGATGTGGCGGTAAACCCCCGCCAGCTCTGCATTAGGATCGACCGGATGATGGGTTTCAATATACTGCCCTTCGTGTTGCTGCAGTAAGGCGATGGCGCTGCGGAGATCGTTAATCTGGTTTTCCATATTTTCCTCCCTCGGTTGAATACCTCCATTTTTACGGCAATAACCAATAGCATCAATTGCATCATTACTGCTAAATTGATAAGTAAATTCATATCAAAAAGGAGGCGTCGCGTGCAGTTTCGTCAGATGCGCCATTTCATCGTGGTTGCCGAAGAGCTCCACATGCACCGGGCCGCCGAGCGCCTGAACATGGCGCAACCGGCGCTTAGCCAGCAGATAAAGGCCCTCGAAGAACGTTTAGGCGTCACGCTCTTTAGCAGGGCGAACCGCCGCCTGACCCTGACGCCCGCGGGTGAAGCGTTTCTGGTGAAAGCCAGGCTCGCCATCTCGTTAACCGAGCAGGCGGTGCTGGACGCCAGGCAAACGGCACGGGGCGAGCAGGGGGTGTTAAACCTGGGGTGCGTGTCGAGCGCCATGTTCGACGGCAGGCTGCCCGCCGCGCTGCGCCATATGCACGCGCGCTGGCCGGCTATTACCATGTCGCTGATGACGGGAAATGTGCAGACGCTCTACGCCGCGGTGCAGAGCAACCAGCTTGACGTGGCCATCATTCGCGCGCCGCTGCCGTCGCTCCCGGACGATCTGCAAAGCCGCCCGTTCACCAGCGAAAAAACGGTGCTGGCGCTGTATCGTCAGCATCCGCTGGCCGGGTCCTCCGCGCTGACGCTGTCGTCGGTAAAAGATGAAAAATGGATCTCCCTGCGCGACCCGGAAGGCATGGGGCTGGAGCAGTACTTCTACGACGCCTGCAGCGGGGCGGGCTTTCAGCCTGAGGTAGTGCAGAATGCGACCGACGTGCCCACGGTGATAAGCCTGGTGTCGGCTGGGTTTGGCCTGGCGCTGCTGCCCGCCTCGGCAAAGGCGGTGAGCGTCGAGAACGTGGTTTACGTGGACATCCTCGACCGGCTTCGGGAAAGCGAGCTGACGCTGATTTGCCTCCGGATTATTCGCTCAGAAGTGCTTAAAAAATTTCTGATTACCCTCGATCACACCTGACGCCCGGCGGCCCGCAGCAGCTGCTCGCGCAGCCAGGCATTCGCCGGATCCTGGCTGTTTTTCGGGTGCCAGTACATGTTGATGGCAATTGGCTGGAGCGGCAGCGGCGGCGGAAAAATATCCAGCGTAGAGGCGAACCGCTGCAGCATCCGTTCCGGCAGGGTGCACACCAGGCCAGTGCCGGCCACAAGCGCAGGCGCCATGGCGTAGCTCTGCGTAGACATCGCGACGCGTCTCTGATAGCCGAGTCCGGCCAGGGTTTGATCGACAAATCCGGTAAACGGATCGCCCGCCGATGACACTACCAGATGCGAAAGCGCGCAGTAGCTTTCAAGGTCTAACGGATCGGTCCCGCGCGGATGGCCTTTGCGCTGGGCGGTGGCAAAGGCGTCGTCGAGGAGCTTGCGCCTGACCCAGCCGTCATGGGCGCCCGCGCTCACGCCGATGTAAATATCCACATCGCCGTTTTCGAGCTGCTGCGGCAGTTCAGCCATCTCCGGCAGGGCGAAGCGCAGGCGTATGCCGGGGGCACCGGTTCCCACCTGGTTCAGCAGTTCGGTGCCGAGCATCAGCGCCGGGTTTTCATGCAGCGCGATAACAAAGGTCCGGCTGCTGGTTTGCGCATCAAATGCCGTGGGGGCAAACATCGCGCTGATGCCGCGCAGCACGGTCTCCACCTGCGGCTCGAGCGCTTCCGCTCGCGGCGTGGGTAACACCCCGCGTCCATGCGGGGAGGGAATAAACAGCGGTTCGCCAAACAGCGCGCGCAGACGCGCGAGACGGGCAGACAGCGCGGGCTGGCTGATGCCCAGCCGCGCGGCCGCATGGGTGATATTCCTGTCCCGAAGCAGGGCGTCCAGGGTCAGGATCAGGTCAATATCCATGTCAGCAATTGGCGTCATCTTATTTCGCGCTGCTGGCGTCCCGGTTGGCGTAGGTGACGGGGACCCAGGCATAGCCGCCGTGTTCGCCTTTGGTGACATAGCCGATACCCGGGAACGGCAGATGCGGCGCGGCAATCAGGTCTCTGTTTTTCACAAAGTCCGCAAACGCCCGTTCGCGCACGCTTGCCGCTTTGTTCTGATCTTCATCATAGGTGATGGTCACGCCGGGCTGCGGGAACTGCACCGCTGCGGCATGGATGATGTCACCAACGAAGGTGATCTTCTCGCCTTTGCTTGTCAACGTGTAGAAGGCTGAACCCGGCGTATGGCCAGGATGAACCGTGCCCGTCAGCCCCGGGAGGATCTCAGACGTGCCGCTAAACGGCACCACTTTACCGGCGTCAAGATAGGGCTTTAAGGTCTTCTGCGCGACGTCAAAGTAGTTCTTGCCGTAGCCGGTTTTCTTCTGATTGTCGTCGTTAAAGAAAAAGTCGACGTCGGGCTTGCCAACGAAAACGCGCGCATTGCTAAACACCACTTTTCCATCCTTCACCAGGCCACCGGCATGATCGGAGTGGGCGTGGGTCAGCAGGACTTCAGTGATGTCCTCGGGCTTTATGCCCTGCGTGGCGAGACTTTCAACCAGGCGTCCCCCCGCATCAGGACCAAAGAGCTGGCCCGAGCCGGTATCCACCAGAATTTTGTGTCCGGGGATCGCAATCAGGAACGCGTTGATGGAGACCTCGGCCGGGTTGGTCTGGAAATTCTTCGCGAGCAGCGCATCAATGTTTTGCGGCGTTGTCCGGCGCAGCAGCGCATGCAGATCCTGCGCGACGGTCCCGTCCGTAAACGAGGTGACCACAACGTCGCCGACCTGAACGCGGTAACCGCCCGCCGGTTGTTTCACGACGTGCTGCGGCGTTTCAGCCGACGCCTGAAGCGCGGGGTAAAAAAGCAGGGAGCTGGAAATCAGCGAGGACAGAGCAAGTTTTTTTACGGTAAGCATACGAGTCTCCTTTGAAAGTGCTCATCTTACTGTTCCGTAAAAGTATAAGAACCTGCCCAGAAATGATAGGACCTATAAACACGCTGGATAGATCAACGCAACAGCCGGGCGGCGGTGAAGCCCGGCCCGGCGCGTAAGGCGTTATTTTTTCAGCGGTGCGTTCCAGCTCTCCGGCGTGGCTTTGGACCAGGCGCCATAGGCGGCGTTAGGCAGCACAATCCAGTCGTTGCCGAAGTGCTCAGCGCTGGCTTCAACCAGCTCGCGCTGCTGCTCGCTCGGCTTTTTGTTTTTAAACTGCACGGCGAAATCCGGCAGGCTGTCGCCAAACAGCATCACGATTTTCTGCTTTTTAAGAATACTCTGGCGACGCTCTTCTTTGCTGACCGTATCCAGCAGCACGCTCTCGTCGGACACCTGCGGCAGGCCGAGGGCGTTTAATGTCTTCAGCGTGTCGGCTTTGTTTTCCTGCATGCGATCCGAGACATAGTAGATCCGGACTTTGCTTTGATTCACATGGTCAAGAAACGCCTTCGCGCCCGGGATTAAGCCGGGTTTACCCTGTTTCTCCCAGTCGCTCCAGGTATCCCATATTGTAAAGTCGTGACACTGCTCTACGTCGCGCACCAGCAGCGGGGTGTTATCCAGCACCGTTTCATCCAGGTCCATCACCACGGCGTAATTTTCAGGCGTTTTCAGCTCCTTTAACTTTTCGTTGAAACGCTCGGTGGCAAACCGATACGTCTGCAGCTGAAGCGCCATGATTTCCGCCGATTTCTGCTGATAGCGCAGCGCCATTTCGTACGCTTTGGGTTCACACAGGCCGCTCTCGGCGGCCGTCGCCGCTGCCGCTGCACTCAAAACCGGTAATGCCAGCAGTAATGCCTTAGCCATTGAATTCACACTTCTTTCCTCAACACCGTGGTTAAAATCCCGAAAGCGTAATGAAATTCAGTGACAGAAATATGAAGGCTGCGTCGCTACACCAGCATGTAATACCAGAACAGGGCCACTTCGTCTTTTTCCGGCAGGGCGTTGTACAGATAACGGTCATATCCGCCCAGGGTGAACCCGTAGTGACGGTAAAAAAGACAGGCCGTGACGTTCACATTCTGAGTTTCCAGCCGCAGCCCCGGCGCGTTTACGCTTCTGGCCCACACGTGCGCGGCGGCCATCAGTTTTTGCGCGGCGCCGGTTCTGCGCTTCGTGCGCTCAACGGCGATATAATCGACCGAGATAAATTTATTCCAGCCGATTGACGCAGTGATAAATCCCGCTATTTCACCGTCATCCGTTTCGGCGACAAGAAATATGGCCTCAGGATTAACGCAATGATTTTCCAGGGTTTGAATGTCAAGCTCGTAGATTTTTATCCAGGGTTCGGCGACGGCTTCGATATGCAAATCACAGTGGATAAAGGGCTCTCGCGCAATGCGGTTAACGGTGAAAGAAAAGTCACAGCATTCAAGACGTGGGAGGTCGGTATTTAATCCTTTTCGAATCTGCATAATTTTCCCTGTAGTGAGTTATTTCATAAAGAATAGACGAAGCGGTTAAATTCGCTGGGCTAACACACTTTTAATCCTGAACTAAGCTTGTAATTCATTCCGCGTAAAATGTGGGTCATTCGAGGACAATGAATGGAATTCAGGACATTTCAAAAGCAGTGGGGTGCTGAGTTTATTTCCGATGACGTTGTACGTTTTCGCGTCTGGGCAGAAGGACAGAAAGAGCTTACGCTACGTCTGGCCAATGCCGACGTGCCGATGACGGCAGCGGGCAACGGCTGGTTTCAGGCTGACGTATCCGGCGTCGCGCACGGTGCAGAGTATCAGTTTGTCCTGCAGGACGGCATGATGGTACCCGATCCCGCGTCGCGCGCGCAGGCGGGAGACGTTAACGGCCCCTCCATCGCGATCGATCCCCGCCGTTACCCGCCGCTCAACCGGGACTGGACAGGGCGTCCCTGGGAAGAGACGGTCATTTACGAGCTGCACATCGGCACCTTTACCCCGGAGGGCACCTTCCGGGCGGCTGCCGATAAACTCCCTTATCTGGCAGAGCTTGGAATTACCCAGCTTGAAGTCATGCCCGTCTCCCAGTTTGGCGGTTCCCGCGGCTGGGGATATGACGGCGTGCTGCTGTATGCTCCGCACGCGGCCTACGGCACGCCGGAGGATTTCCACGCGTTTATCGACGCCGCGCACGGGCTGGGGCTTTCCGTGGTGCTGGATATCGTGCTCAACCACTTTGGCCCGGAGGGGAACTATCTGCCTTTGCTGTCGCCCGCGTTTTTCGACGCGGAGCGGATGACGCCGTGGGGCAACGGCATTGCCTACGAGCGCGAGCCGGTGAGGCAGTACATCACCGACGCGCCGCTCCACTGGCTCACGGAATACCGCCTCGATGGCCTGCGCTTTGATGCCATCGACCAGATTAAAGACGGCTCGGACACGCATATTCTTGAGGAGATTGCCACCCGGATCCGCAAGGCTATTCCCCACCGACACGTTCACCTGACCACGGAAGACAGCCGCAACGTGATTTTTCTGCATCCGCGTGATGAACAGGGCAACGCGCCGCTGTTCACCGGCGAGTGGAATGATGACTTTCACAATGCCGCCCACGTGTTCGCCACCGGCGAGACGCACGCCTACTACCAGGATTTTGCCTTCGAGCCGGAGAAAAAGTTCGCCCGGGCGCTGGCGGAAGGGTTTGTCTACCAGGGCGAGGTCTCTTTGCAAACCGGAGAATCCCGCGGGGTGGAGTGCCTCACGCAGCCGCCCCAGTTCTTCGTCGATTTTATCCAAAACCACGATCAGATCGGCAATCGAGCCCAGGGCGAGCGGCTTATCACCCTCGCGGGTGCCGATAAGACGCGGGTGCTGCTGGCCGCGCTGCTGCTTTCCCCCCATATCCCGCTGCTGTTTATGGGCGAGGAGTATGGTGAAACGCACCCGTTCCTGTTCTTCACCGATTTTCACGGCGAACTGGCAAAGGCGGTGCGGGAAGGGCGCGCGAAGGAGTTTACCGGCCACGCCGGACACGATGAAACCGTTCCGGATCCGAATGACGTGAACACCTTTGTTCGCTCAACGCTCGACTGGCACAAGGTTGCCACCGACGAGGGTAAAACGTGGCTGCGCTACACGCGCCACCTGCTGACCCTGCGCCATCGCTATATCGTGCCGCTTCTGCATCCGCGCGGTGCCGTTGAGGGCGAGGTCATCAAAACCGCGCCCGGCATGGTGGCGGTGAGCTGGCGCTTCCCGTCGGGGACGCTTTCGCTGGCGCTCAATATCGGCATTAAGCCCGTCGCGCTGCCCGCTCTTCCAGGGGAGACGCGTTTCGCCTCGCATGAGGTTACTGACGTTTTACCCCCGAACGGTATTGTCGTTCGCTTTGCTGATGGAGAAGCAACGTTATGATCCCTTCCGCCACGTACCGTATTCAGTTTCGAAACGGCATGACCTTTGATCGCGCTGCGGCGCTGGTGCCGTATCTGAAAGATCTCGGTATCAGCCACCTCTACGCATCGCCCGTTTTTACCGCCACAGCGGGTTCCACCCACGGCTATGACGTGACCAACCCGAATGAAATCGACCCCGCTATCGGCGGACGAGCGGGTTTCGACCGCATGGCCACGGCGCTTAAGCAGGCCGGTATGGGGCTGATTCTGGACATCGTCCCGAACCACATGTCTACCTCGCTGGAAAACCCCTGGTGGCGGGACGTGATTGAGTACGGACAGCAGAGCCGCTATTTTCGCTATTTCGACATCGACGGGTCGCGCCCGCTGACGCTGCCGTTCCTCGGCGATACCTTTGAGGCGGAGCTGGAGAAGGGAGCCATTACGCTAAAACGTGACCCTGTCACGAAAAAGGCCGCGCTGGTTTACTATGATGCCGCGTATCCGCTCAACCCGGACACGTTCAGCGATGACAAAAGCATTGCCGAGCTGCACGAGGCGCAAAGCTGGCGGCTGATTTCCTGGCGGGAGGCGCCGAAACAGCTCTCGTGGCGGCGTTTCTTTGAGATCACCGGGCTGGTCGGCGTTCGGGTAGAAGATGACGCGGTTTTTGACGATACGCACCGGCTGATCCTTGAGCTGGTCCACGCGGGCGTGGTGGACGGCCTGCGCATCGACCATGTCGACGGCCTGGCGGATCCGCTGGGCTATCTGCAGCGCCTGCGGCAGGCCGCCGGACCCGACTGCTATATCACGGTCGAAAAGATCCTCGCCAAAGGGGAGCAGCTCCCCGCCGGGTGGCCGATTTCGGGCACCACCGGCTACGAGTTTATCGCCTCGCTGGCGGAAGTGCTGGTCGACGACGCCAGTCTGTCGCGCCTGGAGGCCGTTCATGACGAGACGCTGGGCGGCACGGTCGATCGCCACGCGGAGCTGCGCGATGCCAAAGGCCTGATGGTCGATCGCAATTTTGAAGGCGAGTTCACCACGCTGCTGAACCTTGCCGACGATCTGGCCCGCCGAAATGAGGTTGCGCTGCCGCGCGACGATATCCGCCATGCGCTGCGCGAGCTGCTTATCGCCTTTCCGGTGTACCGCACCTACGGCACCCGGGAGGGATTAACCCCGCCGGACGTGGCGCTGCTTAACCGCGTGGTCGCCAGCGTGGAGACCTCCGAAGCGGCGCTGAGCCTGATCGTGCGCATCCTCACCGGCGAGCTGCCGGAAGACTGCCGCGAGCCCGCCGCGCTGTTCAGAACCCGCTTCCAGCAGCTGACCGGGCCGCTGATGGCGAAGTCCGTTGAAGACACGCTGTTCTTTCGCCACAACCTGGAGCTGGCGCTCAATGAAGTGGGCGCCGACCCGACGCCGCGCGCGTTTTCACTATCCCGCTTCCATCAGGAGATGCGCATTCGTCTGGCGCGTCAGCCCGACGCGCTGCTGGGCACCTCCACGCACGATACCAAGCGCGGGGAGGACGCCCGGGCGCGCCTCTACGCCCTGACGGAAGCCCCGGAAAGGTGGGGCGAAAATCTTGCCCGCTGGCGGCAGATGAACCAGACCCAGGTGCGTTTTCTCAATGACGGTACCGCGCCGAACGCCGCCGATACGTGGATGATCTACCAGGCGCTGGCGGGCGTCTGGCCCGCGACGCTGTCACCGGACGACGCCGACGGGCTGAAATCACTTGCCGAGCGTTTTATCGGCTTTCTCGAAAAAGCCCTGCGCGAGGCGAAGCAGCGCACCGACTGGATCGACAGCAACGAGAGCTATGAGAGCGTGGTGCTGAGCTACGCGCGGCACCTGCTTTCGCCGGACAACAGCCTGTTCCTGCACGATTTCAGCGAGGCGATGCAGCCCTTCATTCGCGCCGGGCTGATGAACAGCCTGAGCCAGACGGTTATCAAGCTGACGGCGCCCGGCGTGCCGGACATCTATCAGGGCAGCGAGGCGCTTAACTTTAGCCTGGTTGATCCGGATAACCGACGGGAGCCGGACTTCGACGCGCTGGTACAAAACCTCAGCGCGGCGGATGCCGCGGTGTTTGACAACCCGGCATGCTGGCGAGACGGAAGCGTCAAACAGTTCGTCACCGCCACGCTGCTGCGGCTTCGACCGCACTATGACGCGCTGTTCCGCTACGGCGACTGGCTGCCGCTTAAGGTCACCGGCGAGCGCGAGGAGAAGCTGATTGTCTATGCGCGCGTTAAGGACGACGAGGCGCTGATCGTCGCCGTGCCGCGTCTGGTTTTTGACGTTACCGATAATCAACAGCTGTGGGTCAACACCACGGTCGCGTTACCCGACGAACTGGCCGGGAAGCGCTATCGGGATCTGTTCAGCGGCGAAAGCCGCATGCTGCAAGAAACGCTGGATTTAACGTCAGAAAAGGGATCGGTACTGGTTCTGCTGACCTGCGAATAATCGTGGAGAACGACAATGGCAAAGGATACTACGTTTGAAATTCGGGCCGGTCATGGCCAGCAGTTGGGTGCAAATTATGACGGGAAAGGCGTCAACTTCGCGCTGTTCTCCGCCCACGCCGAGCGGGTGGAGCTCTGTCTGTTTGACCCGTCCGGGAAAACGGAAGTCGCCCGGCTGACGCTTCCGGAATATACCCATGAGGTCTGGCACGGCTACGTACCCGATCTGAAGCCCGGCGCGCTTTACGGCTATCGCGTCCACGGCCCTTACGACCCGGAGAACGGTCACCGCTTCAACCCGCATAAGCTGCTTATCGACCCCTACGCCCGGGAACTGGTGGGCGATATCGACTGGAACGACGCCCATTTCGGCTATGAGCTGGGGCACGACGAATTAGATTTAAGCTTTGACACGCGGGACAGCGCGCCGTTCACGCCGAAATGCAGGGTCATCGACCCGAACGCCTTTGACTGGCAGGACAGCAACCGGCCGAACGTGCCCTGGCCGCATACCGTTGTCTATGAGAGCCACGTGAAAGGCTTTACCCAGCTGAACCCCGCCATTCCGCCCGAGCTGCGCGGCACGTTTGAAGGCATGGGGCACAAAGCCTCGGTCGACTATATAAAAAGCCTGGGCATTACCTCGGTGGAGCTGCTGCCGGTGCACTGGTTCCCGGATGACCAGCACCTGCTCGACCGCGGCCTGAAGAACTTCTGGGGCTATAACACGCTGGGCTTTTTTGCTCCGGCATCACGCTACTACGGCCCGGCGGGGATCCAGGGCTTTCGCGATATGGTGCGCGCCTATCATGACGCGGGCATCGAGGTGATTCTGGACGTGGTGTATAACCACACGGCGGAGGGGAACGAGCTTGGCCCCACGCTCTCGTTTAAGGGGATTGATAACTACAGCTATTACCGCACGCTCCCGGACCAGCACCGGTATTACATCAACGACACCGGGACGGGCAACACGGTGAATACCTCGCACCCGCGCGTGCTGCAGATGGTGATGGACTCCCTGCGCTACTGGGCGGAATCGATGCACATTGACGGTTTTCGTTTTGACCTCGGGACCATTCTGGGCCGCGAGCCGGAAGGGTTTGACCCGCGCGGCGGTTTCTTCGACGCCGTGACTCAGGATCCGGTCCTGTCCCGGCTGAAGCTGATCGGTGAACCCTGGGATATTGGTCCCGGCGGGTATCAGGTCGGCGGTTTCCCGCCGGGCTGGGGAGAATGGAACGACAAATATCGCGATACCGTTCGCGAATACTGGAAGGGCGATAACGTCTCCACGGACTTTGCCGCGCGGCTGCTCGGCTCTGGCGATCTGTACGATCTGCGCGGGCGTCGCCCGTGGGCCAGCGTC
The DNA here is from genome assembly GCF_045257065.1 of Enterobacter sp. PP-008-ECC_S150. Taxonomy (NCBI): domain Bacteria; kingdom Pseudomonadati; phylum Pseudomonadota; class Gammaproteobacteria; order Enterobacterales; family Enterobacteriaceae; genus Enterobacter; species Enterobacter sp. PP-008-ECC_S150. The sequence continues at coordinate 89,964 of NZ_JBJHHG010000002.1, forward strand.
AACTTCATCACCGCCCATGACGGCTTTACGCTGAATGACCTGGTGTCGTACAACGAAAAACATAACGCCGACAACGGCGAGGACAATAACGACGGGCACAACTATAACCGTTCGTACAACTACGGCGAGGAGGGGCCGACGGAAAACCCGGATATTATGGCTACCCGCGAACGGCAAAAGCGCAATTTCCTGACCACGCTGCTGTTCTCCCACGGCACGCCGATGCTGCTGGCGGGGGACGAGTTTGGCCGCTCGCAGAAGGGCAACAACAACGGCTACTGTCAGGACAGTGAGATCTCGTGGATCGACTGGAAGGGGCTGTCCGAAAACGACGCCGCGCTGCGCGACTTTACCCGACGGCTGATTGCGCTTCGCGCGCAGCAGCCGCTGCTGCGCCGTGAAAGCTGGCGCGACGGGCTGGAGATCCGCTGGTTCAATGCCGGCGGCGGCCCGCAGCAAGCGGAGCAGTGGGATGAAGGCTCGACGCTCGGGGTCTCCATCAGCAGGCCGGATCTGCGGCAGGAGGAGGGGATCTGGCACGACGTGCTGATGCTGTTCAACCCGTTTGAAGGCACCGTGCCGTTCAAGATCCCGCAGTTTGGCGAAGGGGGATGGGTGCTGGAGCTGTCTACGGCGGATGACGCTGTGGCAGGAACAGCGATCACCGAAACCGTTGAGTACGAGCTGGCCGGACGCAGCATCTCCCTGTTCAGACGTCCTTAACCCTTGTATGACACCGCCGCCCGGGCGGCGGTGTCATACAACGAGGAGATCGTGCGTAACAGCTGCGCGGTCTCCCCAATCGACTTCCCGGCAATGCCGCTCTCCGCGTGGATCGCGATCAGGCACGCCTCCCGCACGTCACGGTATTTCATGCACAGCGCTTTCCCTTCCTCGGTGGTGGAGAAAAAGAGCTCTTTTCCCGCTTTCTCGCTCGTCACGTAGCCCGCTTTGACCAGCTTTTTCAGGGCGTAGGTTACTACGTGGGTATCTTCCACGTTGAGGACGAAGCAAATATCGGCAAGCTTTTTCTTGCGGTCGCGGTGGTTCACATGATGCAGCAGCGACACGTCAAAGGCGCCCATGTCCGGCTCGCCGGCAGCCGTCATGCAGCGCACCATCCATTTATTAAACGCGTTGCTGGTCATGATCAGCGCGTACTCCAGCTCTGACAGCTCCGCGCAGCGCTCCGAAACCAGATGGCGGGAAGAGACGATCCGGCCTTCGTTGATATCGTCGCGATCGGGTGAAGCACTCTTTTCTGAGGTCATAACGTTCCTTAGCCAGAAATGTAAACTCGTCGATAAAATAAGAACATTTTATTGATAATTTGTTTACATGTTTTTGAGGTTCAGATATAGCTTTTTAGCGCAGGTTTTGTGAAGCCTGACGAAAAACACAACATCGCTCGCCGCAAATTAAAAAAATAGCCGTCGGCGCGCAACGCTCACTTTCGATAGGGTAAACGTTATGGACGGTACTACGCTGCTGCCGCTGATCGGGATACCGATCGTGGTTATTGGTTTTGCACTGCGCTTCAACCCGCTGCTGGTGGTCGTGGTGGCGGGGCTGGCGACGGGTCTGCTTGTCGGTATGGATTTCGGGATGCTGCTGGAGACCTTTGGCGAAAAGTTCGTCAATAGCCGCTCGCTGGCGACCTTCATCCTGATCCTTCCGGTGATTGGCCTGCTGGAATATTACGGGCTTAAAGAGCGCGCCCAGGCCTGGGTGGCGAAGATCGCCAGCGCCACCTCGGCGCGTATTCTGATGCTCTACTTTGTTGCACGGGAAGGCACCGCCGCGCTGGGGCTGATGTCGCTGGGCGGCCATGCCCAGACGGTGCGCCCGCTGCTTGCGCCGATGGCCGAAGGGGCGGCGCTGAACGAATACGGCGATCTGCCGCAGCACATTCGCGACAAAATCAAAGCCCACGCCGCCGCGTGCGACAACATCGCGGTCTTCTTTGGGGAAGATATCTTTATTGCCTTTGGCGCGGTCCTGCTGATTGACGCGTTCCTGAAAGAGAACGGTATTCCGGGCATTGAGCCGCTGCATATCGGCCTGTGGGCTATCCCGACCGCCATTGCGGCATTGATTATTCATATGACGCGCCTGCTGCGCCTCGATGCCCGCATCCGTCGCGACGTGATGGCCTGGCGCGGGGAGCAGGGTACGCAGGAGGCCGCGCAATGATGACGCTTATCACCATCAACCGCGTGTACTACCTGATTGGCTTTATCGTGATGCTGCTGGTTGTGATGACCCTGCGCGATCGCGCCAACCCTAAACGTTTTACCACGGCGCTGTTCTGGTTCTTGTTTGGCGGGATCTTCCTGTTCGGCGACCTGATGGTGCAGGAACTCGGCAAGTCGCTGGCGTACCGGATCGTTGGCGGATGCGTCATCGCCATCGCGCTGCTGGCAGGGTTTGGCCTCGTCGGGAAAGGGCACTATAAAATGTCGACCGACGAGAAGCGCGTCGCGTCGTCTAATCGGCTCAAGAACTGGCTGTTCCTGCCCGCGCTGATGATCCCCGTGGTGACGGTTATCGGGACATTGTTTCTGAAGGGCGTGTCGATTGGCGGCGTGTATCTTCTCGACCAGAAACAGCTCACCCTCGCGGCGCTGTGCGTGGCCTGCGTCGCGGCGATCCTCACCGGCTGGTGGCTCACCAAAGGCACACCGCTGCACGCGGTTCGCCAGTCTCGCCGTCTTGTGGATACCATCGGCTGGGCGGTGATCCTGCCGCAGATGCTGGCCATGCTGGGCGGGGTGTTCGTGGCCGCCAACACCGGTGATTCGGTGCAAAAGGTGGTGAGCCTGTTCGTGAATCCGGATAGCCGCTTTATGCTGGTGGTGATTTACTGCGTGGGCATGGCGCTGTTTACCATGATCATGGGTAACGCCTTTGCGGCCTTCCCGGTGCTGAGCGCGGGGATTGCGTTGCCGTTCCTGATCAACGTGCATCACGGCAACCCGGCGCCGCTGCTGGCGATTGGCATGTACGCAGGCTACTGCGGCACGCTGATGACGCCGATGGCCGCGAACTTCAACATCGTTCCCGCCGCGCTGCTGGAGCTGAAGGATAAATATCAGGTGATCAAGATCCAGATCCCAACCGCGTTAACCCTGCTGGTGGTGAACGTGTTCCTCATGTATTTCCTCGTGTTTCGCTAAGGAGCTGTTATGGAATTAACGCAACATCAGGCCGACGCGTTTGCCCGCATGCCTTTGACCTATCTGCGCCAGGAATACCCGAACCACATCATGCACCTGCTGAATGATGATGGCGACGTTCTGCCGCCTCGTGAACTGCACCCGATATTCTATGGCTGCTTCGACTGGCACTCGGCGGTGCACGGCTACTGGCTGCTGCTGCGCTGCGTGCGCCTGTACCCGGAACTGCCGAGCCGCGACGCGATCGTCGCGCTTGTCGACGAGCACCTGACGGCAGATAACGTGGCGAAGGAACTGGCCTATTTCACCGCGCCGTTCCGCGCCTCGTTTGAGCGCCCGTACGGCTACGGCTGGCTGCTGGCGCTGGCCCAGGAGCTGAAACAGTCGTCGCTGCCGCAGGCCGCGGGCTGGTACCGGACGCTTGAGCCGTTAACCCAGGACATTCGCAACCGGCTGGTGGATTACCTCGGCAAGCTTACCTATCCGATCCGCGTCGGGACGCACTACAACACCGCGTTTGCCCTCGCGCTGGCGATCGATTACGCCCGGGCCGTAGAAGATAGCGCGCTTGAGCAGGCGATACTGACGGCGGCGGATTGCTTTTATCTCGCCGACACGCGCTATCCGGCACACTACGAACCCGGCGGAGACGAGTATATTTCCGGCGCGCTGACGGAGGCGCTGCTGATGAGCAAGGTGTATGAAGACTTTCCGGCCTGGTTTGACGCGTTCCTGCCGGAGGTGGGTTCCGTTGCGGCGCTGATGAACCCGGCGGAAGTGAGCGATCGTACCGACCCGAAAATTGCCCATCTCGACGGGTTAAACCTGAGCCGCGCATGGTGCATGAAGCATATTGCCAGAGCGCTTCCCGCAAAACATCCGGCGCAACCGGCACTGCACGAGGCGGTGGCAAAACATCTGGCCGCCAGCGTAGAGCATGTGGTCGGTAGCCACTACAGCGGCGGACACTGGCTGGCGAGCTTTGCGCTGCTGGCGCTGGAGTAAACAAACGCGCCGTCTTTCTTGCCGGGTGGCGCTGCGCTTACCCGGCCTACATTCTGAAATTAGCTTGTAGGCCCGTGCAAGCGCAGCGCCGCCGGGCGCAGCCTGCTCAGGCTAAACAATACCGATCCCGTTGAGGCCATCACCGCAATCCACAGCGCCAGATGCACGGCCCGGTCATGGTCTGATCCGGTTGTCGCAAGCAGAACCCCCACCGTAGCAGCGCCGAGACACTGGCCGAATGTCCTCACAATCGACAACACGCCAGAGGCATAGCTGGCATGTTCCCGCGCTACGTTAGCGAGCATCTCCCGGTTATTGGGGCTCTGGAAACAGCCAAACCCCATCCCGCAGACCAGGCTGCGCAGGCAGATATTCCAGGTGGAAGGGCTGTCCGGCAGCGTTGCCAGCAGGACCAGCCCGGCGACAAAAACAATCAACCCGAGGGTCGAGATCAGCGGCGCGGAGATTATATCCGCCCAGCGCCCCGCGTGCGGGGCGATCAGCACGATGCCAATCGGCCACGGGGTGAACAGCAGCGAAGACACAACCGGGCTGTAGCCATACACGCTCTGAAACAGGAACGGCAGCGCGACAAAGGCGATCCCCTGACTCACAAACGAGGCCAGCGAGGTCAGCGCGGCGAGAGTGAAGCGGACGTTTTTAAACATGACGGGTGGCAGTATGGGATGTTGCGCGCGCCGAATGCTCCAGATAAAGGCGAGGGCGCTGACCAGCGCGAGAAGCCCCCAGCCGGTGACCGCCGGGGTGATGCCTTGCGTTACCCGCCGAAGGCTGTCGGCCAGCACGATCGCCGAACCTAACAGGGCGGCGGAGAACACGGCGCCCGGCGCATCAAACGGGGAACGGTCAATGGCGGATCGCCGGGGCAAAGCGCGCCATGCCAGCAGCAGGGCGATGCTGCCCGGAATAAGGTTAATGGCGAACAGCCACTGCCAGCTCAGCGCGTCGAGTATTGTTCCGCCGAGCACCGGAGCAATCGCCGTGCTGGAGGCGATAAGCAGGGCGTGCAGCCCCAGAATGCGGCCAAGCAGTCGACCCGGAAAAACGGATCGCAGGATCGCCGGGGCGATGCTCAGGGTAGCCGCGCCGCCGATGCCCTGCAGAATGCGCATCCCGATTAACGTTTCCGGCGTTGTTGCCAGCGCGCAGCCGAGCGAGGTAAGCGTAAAGGTGGCAAGCCCTGCAAGAAACACCGGGCGATAGCCCACGCGCGCCGCCAGCGCAGCAAAGATGGCGAGCGTCATTGCCGCTGACAGCAGATAGCCGTTGGCGAACCAGACCGCAACGTTCGCGGGGACCTGCATCGCCCTTGCCATAGAGGGGAGCGCGATGTTGATCATGGTGCCGTCAAAGACGCCCATCAGCGTGGTGGTCATGACGGCGGCCAGGACCCGGGCGCGTTCGTGCCCGGGTAAACCCTCATCGCCGGGCTGGTTTGAGAAGATCGTCATCGTCGTTACTCCGAATAAGAATCGTGATGACGAAACTATAATCATGCGCTATACAGGGCGGAAGACGCAGCATTTGCACTTAAACGTTGCACGTAACGCCTCATCTGGAGATTTATCATGTCCGATCCTGATTTTAACCTGCTGGTTGCGCTCGACGTTTTGCTGGCGGAAGCCAGCGTGGCGGGCGCGGCGCGACGTTTGAGCCTGAGCACCTCTGCCATGAGCCGCACCCTGAGCAGGCTGCGGGAGGTAACCGGCGATCCGATCCTGGTGCGGGCCGGGCGTCATATGGTGTTGACGCCGTGGGCCGAAGCGACCCGGGACCGCGCCAGAAGCGCCGTGCACGAGGCGAGGGCGGTGCTGCAGCCCTCCACCGACGCGCTGAAGGTGGAAAGCCTCGAACGGCTGTTTACCATCCGTGCCAACGACGGTTTTGTGGTGGCCTTTGGGCCGCTGCTCATTGCCGCGGTGGCGAGCGCTGCGCCCGGGGTATGCATCCGCTTCGCGCCAAAACCGGAAAAAACGTCACGCTATTTGCGGGAGGGGCTTGTCGACCTGGAGATTGGCGTGCAGAGCAACATGGGGCCTGAAATACGGCTGCAGCGGCTTTTCCAGGATCGGTTTGTTGGCGCGGTGCGCAAGGGGCATCCGCTGTCATTACAGCCGGATGTCACACTTGACGATTATGTCGCGTGGGGGCATGTGGTGGCCTCGCCGGACGGCGCCTTACACGGCTTTGCCGACGAGGCGCTGGCGGAACGGGGAATGACGCGCAAGATCGCCAGCGTAGTGCCCGGCTTTCCGACGGCGCTATCCGTGGCGCTGGCTTCCGACCTGATTGCCATGGTGCCCGCGCTGTACCTGCTCAATCAGCCGATGAACGATCGCGTGCACGTCTTTGAGCTGCCGTTTAAAACCCGAGCCATCACGGTGTCACAGATGTGGCATCCGCGCATGGAGAAGGACCCGGCGCACCGGTGGCTCAGAGAGACGGTTCTGGAGGTGTGCCGCTCCGTGCGCTGAGCGCTCAGGTGACCTTTCCCGGGATGATGAGAATGAAGCGAGTGGATACCGCATCCGATTCCACGCGGACTTTTCCATGATGCGCGGTGACGATGGACTTCACGATGGCAAGCCCGATCCCGCTGCCTTCCCCTTTGCGCTGCCTGGACGGATCGACGCGATAGAAACGGTCAAACAGCTTTGGCAGATGCTCCTGCGGGATCGGCGTGCCGGGGTTTTCTGTCACCAGCTCAACGGCGTCATCCCGTGTTCTGATTGCGACCGTTACCGTTTTACCTCCCGGCGTATAGCGAAGGGCATTGGATAACAGATTGCTTATTGCCCTTCTGAACATCTGCGGATCGCCCTCTATCAGGCAGGGCATCCCGTTAAATTTCAGCGTGATGCTGCGTTCTTCCGCCCAGGCTTCGAAGAAATCGAAGACTTTCATCACCTCGGCACTTAAATCAAACATCACCCGGTCAGGGATCAGCTGATTGTTATCCGCCTGCGCCAGAAAAAGCATGTCGCTGACCATGCGGGTCATCCGGTTGTACTCTTCAAGGCTGGAGTAAAGCACATCTTCCAGCTCTTTCTGCGAGCGGTGCTGGCTCAGGGCGATTTCCGTTTGCGTTACCAGGTTGGTGATGGGCGTTCTGATTTCATGCGCGATATCGGCGGAAAAATTTGCCTGACGGGTAAAGACATCTTCAATCTTTTCGATCATCTGGTTAAAGGAGACAACAAGCTGTTCCAGCTCAACGGGGACGCGGGACGGCTCCAGGCGCGCGTCCAGATTCTCTGAGGTGATATTTTTAATGGCGTTGCTGACGTTACGCAGGGGCAGGTGCCCCTGGCGCACCGCGATGCGAATAACAACAATAATCAGCAGGCTGATCGCCGCGGCAATAAGCAGAAGATTCTTCTTCAGCGCTTCCAGATAGTGGAGATGAAAATTAATCGACAGCCCGATCAGCATCACGTAGTCCTGGGTTTTGCCCTGCAGCGTCGCCGTGCCAGCAGAGGCGACGATCCGGTACGTTTCCCTTTTCATGTTCATGTCTGACCCTGCGTGCGGGTTGGTGGGCGCGTGTTCAACCGTCCAGAGAAACACATCCTGTGCGCCGCGGTGTTCGCTAAAGCCCGCTGCGGTCATCGCAGGGCGCAGTGCCGCCCCCTGTGCCGAACTGAACAGGGTATTTCCCTGCGGATCTAACAGCAGGACGGCCACGTTGCGGTAGCTGGCGATCGACTCTTTGATCTTAGTGATTTTCTTTTGGTCGGGATCGACCGGCGAGTGCAGGATGCGGTGCATCGCGCTGCTGATTTGCTTGAGGTCGCTGATATCCTGCTCGGCGAAGTGCTTTTCAACGGAATGGAGCATAAACCAGGTAAAGGCGAAGAAGGCCAGTATGGTGGAAAGACTGATAAAAAAGGTCAGCCGCAGCGCAAGAGAGAAAGGGCGTCGGAGGGGCTTAACGCGCATCCGGTACCTCCAGCATATAGCCCACGCCGCGCACCGTCTGGATCAGCTTCGTTTCAAAGTCATTATCGATTTTCGCGCGAAGGCGCTTTACCGCCACGTCAATCGCGTTCGTGTCGCTGTCAAAGTTCATGTCCCACACCTGGGAGGCAATCAGGGAGCGGGGAAGGACCTCTCCCTGATGACGAAGAAAGAACTCCAGCAGGCTGAACTCCTTGCTGGTGAGCACAATGCGGCTTCCGGCCCGGCTGACCTTTCTCGACACGAGGTCAACCGTCAGGTCTGCCGCCTGAAGCTGGCTTTCCGCGATCACCGTGTTTCCGCGTCGTAACAGCGTCCTCACCCGGGCGAGCAGCTCAGCAAAAGCGAAAGGCTTAATCAGATAGTCATCCGCCCCCAGCTCAAGCCCTTTAACACGGTGCTCGATCGTACCCAGCGCCGTGAGCAGCAGAATGGGCATTCCTTTTCCGGCAGAGCGGAGCATGCGGACAATATCCCAGCCGTTCACGTCGGGCAGCATGATATCGAGAATCAGCAGATCGTATTCCGCCGTCATGGCGAGATGGTAGCCGTTCAGGCCGTTGTCAGCGTGGTCCACAACAAACCCCGCTTCAGTCAGCCCTTTGCTGAGGTACTCCCCGGTTTTCATTTCGTCTTCAACGATCAGTATTTTCATCTTCATCCCCTGGCCGGCTGCTGACGACATTCTAGTGAGCCTGCGACCGTTAACAATGACTTACGCCATAAATGACAACATTGTCATTATCCTGTCACCCGTCAAACAGGATGCGTTCAGTAGAGTAGCCCTAAAATTATTCAGGACTCTATTTGAACCATTATGTTCCCGTTAAAACGACTCAGCATCGGTACGGTCTTTATCCTGGCAGGCTGCGTCTCGCTGGCCCCTGACTACCCGCGCCCGGCGCCGCCGGTGCCCCAGCAGTTTTCTCTCTCGCGTAACGGCCTGACGTCCGCGCAGTCCGGGTATCAGGACACCGGCTGGCGCAGCTTCTTCGTTGACCCTCAGGTCGCCCGGTTGATTACGGAAGCCCTGAGAAATAACCGCGATATCAAAATGGCCGCCCTGAAGGTTGAAGAAGCCCGGGCGCAGTTCAACGTAACGGATGCGGATCGCTATCCTCAGCTGAATGGATCAGCGGGCATCACGTACAGCGGCGGGTTGAAGAGTGACAAGCCGACGTCACGCCAGTACGACGTGGGTCTTGCGCTGAGCTATGAGCTCGATTTCTTCGGCAAGCTGAAGAACATGAGCGAGGCCGACAGACAAAACTATTTTGCCAGCGAAGAGGCCCGTCGCGCGGTGCATATCCTGCTCGTCTCTAACGTGTCCCAGAGCTATTTCAACCAGCAGCTGGCGTATAAACAGCTGCGTATTGCGCGGGATACGCTGAAAAACTATCGGCAGTCTTATGCGTTCGTTGAGCAGCAGCTGGTGACGGGCAGCACGAACGTCCTGGCGCTCGAGCAGGCCCGGGGACAGATCGAAAGCACGCAGGCAGAGATTGCCAAACGAGAGGGGGAGCTGGCGCAGGCCAATAATGCGCTACAGCGGGTGCTGGGGACGTATCGCGCGTTGCCGGGTGACGGCGGCATGAACGCCAGCGACGTTGCGCCGGTAAAACTACCGCCTCAGCTTTCCTCCGCGATACTGCTGCAGCGTCCGGATATCATGGAGGCGGAGTATCAGCTTAAAGCGGCAGATGCGAATATCGGCGCGGCGCGCGCGGCCTTTTTCCCGTCCATTTCCCTGACCAGCGGGCTTTCAACGGGCAGTATGGAATTGTCCAGCCTCTTCACGACGGGCAGTGGGATGTGGAATTTTATCCCTAAAATTGATATCCCCATTTTTAATGCAGGCAGAAATAAAGCCAACCTGAAGCTGGCTGAAATTCGCCAGCAGCAGTCGATTGTGAATTACGAACAAAAAATTCAGTCCGCCTTCAAACAGGTTGCTGACGCGCTCGCGTTGCGGGAGAGCATTAACCAGCAGCTTGCTGCGCAACAGCGGTATCTTGATTCGCTACGCATCACCCTGCAGCGGGCCAGAGGGTTATATTCCAACGGCGCCGTCAGCTATATCGAAGTATTAGACGCGGAACGCGCTCTTTTCTCCACGCAGCAAACTATTCTCGACCTTATTTATGCCCGCCAGGTGAATGAAATTAATCTTTTCACCGCGCTCGGCGGCGGTTGGGTCGAATAACGTTATTTAATTGAACAGGAAAATAAACATGCGCAATTCACTTAAGGCCGTTGTAGTCGGTGCAATCTCCCTTGTGTTTTCTGTCGGCCTTCAGGCCGAGGTTCATCAGCACGAAGATATGAATGCCGCCAGCGACATGACTTCAGAGCACATTATCAACGCCACGGGGGTGGTGAAAGCAGTTGATCTCACGAATAAAAAGGTCACGATCTCTCATGAAGCCATCCCGGAAATTGGCTGGCCCGCAATGACCATGCGCTTCACCTTTATTCAGGCTGACGAGAGTATCAATGCCTTAAAGGTCGGCAACCGCGTGAATTTTTCGTTTGTTCAGCAGGGCAATCTCTCTTTACTCAAGAGCATTAAATAGCGAGAAGCGGCATGGCCTCTTTAAAAATAAAATATGCTGCCGTAATGGTCAGCAGCCTTATTGCGGGAGGACTGATCTCGGTGACGGCCTGGCAGGCGCTTCATTCATCGGAAAACGCCGTAAATAGCGTTGCAGAAAGAACGGTGCTTTTCTGGTATGACCCGATGAAACCCGACGTTAAATTCGATAAACCCGGTAAATCACCGTTTATGGATATGGATCTGGTGCCGAAATATGCGGACGAGAATGACGATAAAAGCAGTAGCGGTATTCGTATCGATCCGACGCAGGTCCAGAATTTAGGATTAAAAACGCAGAAAGTCACGCGCGGCACGCTGAATTATGCTCAGACGATCCCGGCCAACGTTAGCTATAACGACTATCAGTTTGTCATTGTTCAGGCGCGCGCGGACGGGTTCGTGGAGAAAGTGTACCCGCTGACGACGGGCGATAAGGTGAAGAAAGGCACGCCGCTTGTTGATATCACGATCCCGGATTGGGTCGAGGCGCAGAGCGAATTTCTGCTGCTGTCCGGCACCGGCGGAACGCCAACGCAAATTAAAGGCGTTCTGGAACGGCTTCGGCTGGCGGGGATGCCGGATGACGATATTCAGAGGCTGCGTGCGACCCGCACGATCCAGACCCGGTTCACCCTCAGAGCGCCTATTGACGGGGTGATTACGGCCTTTGACCTGCGTACCGGTATGAATATTTCGAAAGATAAGGTAGTGGCGCAAATTCAGGGGGTGGATCCGGTCTGGATCGGCGCGGCAGTGCCTGAATCGATTGCTTATCTGCTGAAAGATACCTCGCAGTTTACCGTTTCGATACCGGCTTATCCGGATAAATCCTTCCCGGTGGAAAAATGGAATCTTCTGCCGAGCGCGGATCCCGCAACCCGTACGCTGCAGGTTCGCCTGCAGGTCTCTAATAAGGATGAGCTGCTGAAACCGGGCATGAATGCGTACCTGAATCTTAATACCCAAAGTCAGGAGATGCTGCTGATCCCCTCCCAGGCCGTTATCGACACCGGCAAGGAACAGCGCGTTATTACCGTTGATGCGGACGGGAATTTTGTGCCGAAAAGGATCCACGTTCTGCATGAATCTCAGCAGCAGTCCGGCATCGGTTCTGGCCTGAAGGAAGGGGAGTCGGTGGTGGTCAGCGGTCTGTTCCTGATTGACTCGGAGGCCAATATCACCGGCGCGCTGGAGCGCATGCGTCAGGCTGAAACCGCTCACGACGCGCATGCTGGCCATTAAGGAGACGATGATGATTGAATGGATTATCCGGCGGTCTGTCGCCAACCGTTTCCTGGTCATGATGGGGGCGCTGTTCCTCAGCGTCTGGGGGACATGGACCATCATCAACACCCCGGTCGATGCCTTGCCCGATCTGTCTGACGTTCAGGTGATTATCAAAACCCGCTATCCCGGCCAGGCCCCGCAGATTGTTGAAAACCAGGTGACCTATCCGCTTACCACCACCATGCTCTCGGTTCCCGGCGCAAAGACCGTGCGCGGTTTTTCGCAGTTTGGTGATTCGTACGTGTACGTCATTTTTGAAGATGGTACCGATCTGTACTGGGCCCGTTCGCGCGTGCTGGAGTACCTGAATCAGGTTCAGGGCAAACTGCCTGCCGGCGTGAGCGTCGAAATTGGCCCTGACGCCACGGGCGTGGGCTGGATATTTGAGTATGCGCTGGTGGATCGCAGCGGAAAGCACGATCTCGCCGAGCTGCGCTCGTTGCAGGACTGGTTCCTGAAATTTGAGCTGAAAACTATCCCGAACGTCGCCGAGGTGGCGTCGGTCGGCGGCGTGGTGAAACAGTATCAGATTCAGATCGAACCGTTAAAACTGGCGCAGTATGGCGTCAGCCTGCCGGAGGTTAAGCAGGCCCTTGAAGCGTCTAATCAGGAAGCAGGGGGATCGTCAGTTGAAATGGCGGAAGCGGAGTATATGGTCCGCGCCAGCGGCTATCTGCAGACAATAGATGATTTCAAAAACATCGTTCTGAAAACCGGCGAGAACGGCGTACCCATTTACCTGCGCGATGTTGCCCGCGTGCAAACGGGGCCGGAAATGCGCCGCGGGATTGCCGAGCTGAACGGGCAGGGTGAAGTGGCGGGTGGCGTGGTGATCCTGCGTTCAGGCAAAAACGCGCGCGAGGTCATTGCCGCGGTGAAGGATAAGCTGGAGACGCTGAAGGCCAGCCTGCCGGAAGGCGTTGAGATTGTCACGACCTACGATCGCAGTCAGCTCATCGACCGGGCCATCGATAACCTGAGCGGCAAGCTTCTCGAAGAGTTTTTCGTGGTGGCCATCGTCTGCGCGCTGTTCCTCTGGCACGTCCGCTCCGCGCTGGTGGCGATTATCTCTCTGCCGCTTGGCCTGTGTATTGCCTTTATCATCATGCACTTCCAGGGGCTGAACGCCAACATAATGTCGCTGGGAGGCATTGCCATCGCCGTCGGCGCGATGGTGGATGCCGCCATCGTCATGATTGAAAACGCGCACAAGCGGCTGGAAGAGTGGGATCATCAGCATCCGGGTGAGCAGATTGATCACTCAACGCGTTGGGAGGTCATCACCAATGCCTCTGTGGAGGTTGGCCCGGCGCTGTTTATCAGCCTGCTGATCATCACCTTGTCGTTTATTCCGATTTTTACTCTCGAGGGGCAGGAGGGGCGGCTGTTTGGCCCGCTGGCCTTCACAAAAACGTACGCCATGGCGGGCGCGGCCGCGCTGGCCATTATCGTCATTCCGATTCTGATGGGGTTCTGGATCCGGGGTAAAATCCCCGCCGAGAACAGTAACCCGTTGAACAGACTGCTGATTAACGCCTATCATCCGCTACTGATTAAGGTGCTCCACTGGCCAAAAACAACCCTGGTGGTTGCGGCCCTGTCCATTTTCACGGTGATCTGGCCCCTGAGCCAGGTGGGCGGCGAGTTTCTGCCGAAGATCAACGAAGGCGATCTGCTGTATATGCCGTCCACGCTTCCCGGCGTCTCTCCGGCAGAGGCGGCGGCGCTCCTGCAGACCACGGACAAGCTCATCAAAACCGTGCCTGAGGTGGCGTCTGTTTTCGGCAAGACCGGTAAGGCCGAAACGGCAACGGATTCCGCGCCGCTCGAAATGGTGGAAACCACTATTCAGCTTAAACCCGAGGACCAGTGGCGGCCCGGCATGACGATTGACAAGATTATTGACGAGCTGGACAAAACCGTTCGTTTGCCCGGTCTGGCTAACCTTTGGGTACCGCCCATCCGCAACCGCATTGATATGCTCTCAACCGGTATAAAAAGCCCCATCGGTATCAAGGTGTCCGGTACCGTTCTCGCTGATATCGACGCCACGGCGCAGAGCATTGAAGCGATCGCCAAAACGGTGCCGGGCGTGGTGTCGGCCCTGGCTGAACGCCTGGAGGGCGGGCGCTACATTGATGTGGATATAAACCGGGAAAAAGCGTCCCGCTACGGGATGACGGTGGGCGACGTGCAGCTGTTCGTCTCCTCGGCCATCGGCGGGGCGACGGTGGGTGAAACGGTGGAAGGCGTCGCCCGATACCCGATTACTCTTCGTTATCCCCAGGACTACCGGAATAGCCCGAGCGCGTTGAAGCAGATGCCGCTCCTGACGCCGATGAAACAGCAGATCACGCTGGGGGATGTGGCTGATATTAAGGTTGTTTCCGGCCCCACGATGCTGAAAACGGAAAATGCCCGACCCGCCAGCTGGATTTACATCGATGCGCGGGGCAGGGATATGGTATCGGTGGTGAATGACATTAAGACGGCCATCGGTCAGCACGTGAAGCTGCGGCCAGGTACCAGCGTGTCATTCTCCGGGCAGTTTGAACTGCTCGAGCACGCGAACAAAAAACTGAAGCTGATGGTGCCGATGACGGTGATGATCATCTTCATTCTGCTGTACCTGGCGTTCCGTCGCGTGGATGAAGCGTTCCTGATCCTGATGAGCCTGCCTTTCGCCCTGGTAGGCGGGATATGGTTCCTCTACTGGCAGGGCTTCCATATGTCTGTGGCAACCGGCACGGGCTTTATCGCCCTGGCCGGGGTCGCGGCGGAGTTTGGCGTGGTGATGCTGATGTATTTACGTCATGCCATTGAAGCGCATCCGGCGTTATCCCATCGGGAAACGTTTACCGAGCAGGGGCTTGATGAGGCCCTTTATCATGGCGCCGTGTTGCGCGTGCGGCCAAAGGCAATGACCGTCGCGGTGATTATTGCCGGTCTGCTGCCCATTCTGTGGGGGACCGGGGCTGGGTCTGAAGTCATGAGCCGGATAGCGGCGCCCATGATCGGCGGGATGATCACCGCGCCGCTGTTGTCGCTGTTTATTATTCCTGCGGCGTATAAGTTAATCTGGTTGCGCAGGCATAGGAAGGCATAAAAAAAACCGCCGGTCGCGGCGGTTTTTTTACGAGGTGAAGTCTTAGCGCGTCTGGCTGAGAAGCCTGCGCCAGGCACGATTATGCAGAGTAAACAGCAGCATCTTATAGAAAGCGGTAGAGAGGATACAGCTGCCGCTAAGCCCCAGCATGACAGTACTCACTAGCGCCGCGGTCAGACTGACGCCCTGAGCAGCGCTACCGCTCAGCGCGACCAGCAGATAGGCTGCCGTTAATACCAGGCTTATCACCGCCAGCGTAAGGTGTAACCGCACGGCGCGCATGCTGCCTTTGCCAATCATAAACATCGTCACGCCGTTGATGCCTGCGAACAATAGGGCTATCAGCACAACCCACACGAATACGCGTTCGGCCGGCTGGCCGAGTGCAGCGAGTACGCCATACCCCAGCCACAGTTGCGGAATCGCGAAACTGACAATCACACCGAGCGTACTGATTGCTGCCGGAATGCCCATAGTGTGTAGACCCACAGGTTTGCCCATTTCTTCAGCCAACTGAGTCTTTAGCTGTTGCAACTGCGTCGGGGAGGCATGGTTTATGCCGGTGGCCACCTCGTTACAGTGTTGCAGGCGACGAGTTAAAACTTTAAGCATTTGAATACTCAGCGTTCAGTTAGGTAAAAATGATTGCAGCACACCAACCACATACCGTCCTGACTGGACGGCATTTTGTGGATTGCGGATAGTCCCAGTGAGTGAGCTCCCCACAAAGGCCGATGCGTTGTTGACCGCACTCATCAGCTCGCGCTGCAGTGATTTTTGTAACGATTCGCTTGGGAAACGTTTCGGATAAACACCTGCGCGGATCGCTGCCTTTACCCCGGCACTGGAGATACCTGGATTCTGCGCTTTAATTATCTCTTCTGTGATGCGCTTACGCTCGGCACGGCTCAGGCTCTGGAACCAAGCGGTAACTTTACTTGAAGACGCCGCTTTCATCAGCTTGTACGTTTCTAAAGTCCCTCTTAGCGCGGTTCCTGCCGCAGCAAGCGAAATGACATCCAGAACTGTCGTGGTGGCAACGTACCAGTCCTGGCTATCAAGCCATGCAACATCGGAACCATGGTCGTTATGGATAGCCAGCAGACGGCCAGCGCCAATCATGCATTGTGCTCCCGTTGCCAGCGTACCGGATAGGCTAATCGCCGCAATCACACCAGACCCGCCAGCAGTAAACGGTACTGCCGCACCGGCACCAAACGCCATGACAAGCGTAACAATCATCGCGCCACAGGCAAAACCAGTCGAGGTAATTTCCGTAGCAAGTGACGGAGTTGTCAGAGTCGCAACCACAGCTTTTTCTGCACTGATTTCCTTCGCATTCGGAATTTTGCTTATTACTACATGGCTAACGGTGCTTTGATTCACATCTGCAATGCGGCGAGACGGGCGAACCAGCCAGCGTTGCTTGCCATCATCAAAAATGATGCCGACATTGTAAAAATTACGCGTGCAGTCGAGCTGCGCGGCCAGCTTTTTAAAATCGATATCAGCACCGGCCTGTAGGCCAAGGCTGCGCGAGAGATCATATGAGGGAAGGGTACTGTCAGGCGACTGCTGACCGGGTAAGTTCATCGAGGAAGCTCCTTCATTCCGTGAGGACTATTAATTAGCAGGGAATTTATTGAAGAAATTTATGATTCGAACGTTAAGACTTAGATAATAGCAGCGTTAACTTGGCGATCCAATGTTCATCGGGTCTGAGGTGGGTAAAGGCAGGTAAGAGAAGAATAAACTGAAGGGCGGTGAAGCACAGTTCCTCGTGGACTATGAGGACTATTACATGACCAAACGCGGCTATCATCCACGAGCCGTCAACTCTGATAACTCATGGTCCGTGACAACGCCGATGTCCTTCATGAATTTCCCGCTCATGACCTATATTAAGGAAATTTCTCCGCGCCCGATCCAGTTCATCCATGGTGAAAAAGCGCATTTAGAGGGATAGGTAAGAGTATGATAAATCGTATTGATTGGCCGGTTATGAACTAAATGATCGACGGATTGAATTTAACATAATATACATTATGCGCACCAGCGTAAATCCAGAGGAAATCTGTGCTTGTCAGTTTATGATTGCCCTGGTCAAGGAGCTGCATGTTTAAACGGAGTTTAACGGCGTCTGGTATACTTCAACCTTTTCACGCCCCCGCTGTAAACCTATGGAAATTGAATTAGATAAAAGTTTTAGAGAGCGAATTTTCCATGCTGTCATTTTTGAAGTAACGGCCAATGTTATCATCGCATTGTCACTGGCATGGTTGATGAACGTTTCGGTACTGCAGTCTGGCTCGTTATCTGTGATATCTGCACTTACCGCCACCGCCTGGAATTTTGTCTTCAACAAACTCTTTGACTCCCTGCAGAAAAAACACCGCTTTCAACGTACATTTCTCGTGCGAGCTATCCATGCGGTTGGCTTTGAAACAGGACTTATCGTCACCTTAATCCCTGTGGCTATGTTTATGCTGGATTTAACCCTCACCGAAGCGTTTTTTGTTGAGATTGGTCTTGTGTTCTTTTTCCTGCCATACACGATGCTGTACAACTGGCTATACGATTACCTGCGCTGGACCTTCGTTGGACGAAAGCGATCGGTTATGTAGCCCGTGCCGGTCAGTTATCTGGCTGGCTCATGCGTTAGCCAGCACGACCGATACCCCTTTTTCCGATAGCGCATTCACCCAGCTACGATCGGTATCGTCTTCGACAACAATGGTATTCGCCAGGGACACATCGCCAATCACAAACGAAGACGCGGTGTTAATCTTTTCCGTCGAAGCCAGAACTACCGTCTCCGCGGCTCTGCCGGAAAATGCACGTTTGATGCACGCCTCTTCGAAATCGCCGGTCGTCAGTCCAGCTTCCGGATGGATCCCGGTCACGCCCATAAAGAACAGGTCTGCATGAATATTTTCGATGCCTTCGATGGCCGCCGCGCCGACGGCGACAATCGAGTGTTTGTACAAGCGACCGCCGATCAGAATCACCTCTATAGATGGATGATTAACAAGCCCCAGGGCGATGCTCGGGCTGTGCGTCACCACGGTGATACGCAGATCGGGCGGCAAGAAGGTAATCAGCTCCGAGGTCGTCGTTCCTCCGTCAACAATCACCACCTGGCCCGAAGAGATCAGCTGCGCGCCCTTCTGCGCCACCTTTTTTTTCGCATCCATTTTAACGGACTGACGTTCCGCAAAAGGCACAATCGCGGAAGACGACGGCAGCGCCCCACCGTGAACGCGCTGCAAACGCCCTTCTGCCGCCAGTTCGCGCAGGTCACGCCGAATGGTGTCTTCAGAGACATCGAAGAGAATGCTGAGCGCTTTTGACTGGACCTGACCTTCGGCGCTGAGCTTTTCGAGGATCAATTGTTTTCGCTGACTGGTAAGCATCATAATTCCTGATGTTGCATGTTTTATCTTGAAAATGCACGAAAATGCTGTTTATGATAATCACTCTACGTAAGGAGGAACAAACGTGCAATCAAAACGTGCAGATGTACGCATCATTGACAGTGAAATCCTGTCAGATAACTGGTATGTCCTGAAAAAATACACCTTCGACCAGCAGCGACGTGACGGTGAATGGCAGCGTCAGCACCGGGAAGTCTACGATCGTGGGAACGGCGCGACGATTCTGCTCTACAACCGTGATAAACAGACGGTTATCCTGACTCGCCAGTTCCGCTTCCCCGTCTTTATCAACGGGCATGAGGACGATTTAATTGAAGCCGCTGCGGGGCTGCTGGACAACATGGACCCCGAAAGCCGCATAAAAGCAGAAGCGGAAGAAGAGACGGGATTCCACGTTTCAAGCGTGCAGAAAATCTTTGAAGCCTATATGAGCCCGGGCTCCGTTACGGAAAAGCTCTATTTCTATCTTGCTGAGTACCAGCCGAAAGACAAAACCGGCGCAGGTGGCGGGATCAAGGCGGAAGGAGAAGATATCGACGTGCTGGAGATGACGCTTGATGAGGCCTTACGCGGTATTGAAACGGGCAAGATTGTCGACGGGAAGACCATCATGCTGCTATATCATGTTGCGCTGAAAGGCATTCTCTAGCCTGCCGCGCTCCGGACATCTGCCATCGTGCAGGTGTCTGCCTGTGCTATTCTTGCAGAAGCATGCAACACGGAGAACCGATGATGGCCGACTGGAACCCTTCTCTTTACCTGCAATACGGCGCGGAAAGAACGCGTCCTGCCGCTGAGCTGCTCGCCAGAGTTCCTCTGGATGAGGCCTCGACCATCGTCGATCTGGGCTGCGGGCCAGGAAACAGCACCGCGTTGTTGAAGCACCGCTGGCCGTCGGCACAGATCACCGGAGTTGATAACTCCCCTGCAATGCTTGATGAAGCACGCACCGCGTTACCTGACTGCCATTTTGTTGAGGCCGATATCCGCCAGTACAAGCCCGGCAAGCCGCTGAGCCTGATTTACGCCAACGCCTCGCTACAGTGGATACCAGACCATTACGATCTCCTGCCGCATCTTGTTTCTCTGCTGGCGCTGAATGGCGTATTAGCGATTCAGATGCCTGATAACTGGCTTGAACCGACTCACGTAGCGATGCGTGAAGTGGCGCTGGAACAAGACTACCCCGATCGCGGCCGGGAACCTCTGCCGGGCGTGCACGCCTATTACGACATTTTGTCGGAGGCCGGCTGTGAGGTGGATATCTGGCGGACAACGTATTTCCATAAAATGCGCTCCCACCAGGCCATTATTGACTGGGTCAGCGCCACCGGCTTGCGCCCGTGGCTTCAGGAACTGAATGAGAGCGAGCAGAAACGTTTCCTGAAACGCTACCATGAACTGCTGGAAGAGCAGTATCCGCTCCAGGAAAACGGGCAGATACTGCTACCTTTCCCGCGGCTGTTTATTGTGGCTCAGCGTCAGCCCTGAGCGGGGTCAGGAACGGGCCTCTTTGAGCAGCTGCTGGATAACCTTTTCCTGCTGCTCATAATCACCTTCGCCAAAAGCGGTATAGCGCAGCTGGCCTTTGGCATCGAAATAGTAATGCGCTGGCCAGTACTGGTTGCCGAATGCATTCCAGATTTGGTAGTTATTATCCGTCACCACCCGATACGGCAGCTGCCATTTATTGACCGCGTTTTTCACCGAGGCGAGCGGTTTTTCCCAGGGATATTCCGGCGTGTGAACGCCAATCACGACCAGCCCCTGCGGCTGGTACTTCGTGGCCCAGTCTCGCACATGCGGGAGCGTATGCTGGCAGTTGATGCAGTCCCAGGTCCAGAAATCAATCAGCACCACCTTCCCTCGCAGGGATTCAGACGTGACAGGGTCACCGTTTATCCACCCGGTTCCTCCGCTCAATGAGGGCAACTGGCTGCTGGGCTCTGTCACCACGACCGGCTGAAGCTTCACCGGCGCGTTCGTTGGTTTCACCAGCGTCAGAAGCCCGGTCTCCAGACGATCCGCGATGCCGTTTGCCCCTCTGAGGAGCGACGTCATCCCTGTGGCGTTGAGCACTACAGCTGCCAGCATCACCACGCCCGCCCCCTGCCGCAGCTTTTCCATCAGCGCCGATTTAGCTCTTAACGGCGCCATCAGCCTGCGGCCTCCTGAAACGAGCAGGCCCAGCATCAGCGCGCATCCGCTGCCGTAGGCGGCGAGCAGCGCGCCCGTCGCAATGGCGGAATGCCCTGCAATATTGATGCTGAATATCGCCCCCAGAATGGGCCCGGCGCAGGGAGACCAGAGCAGCCCGACCGCAAGCCCGGCCAGAAAAGCCGAGGCCATACCGCGCGTTTTGCCGCTTCGGGTGTTGAGGACATTTCCCGCACTGACGGCCGGGCCTGCAATGCGTTGGGCGAATGACGGAAACATTAAGGCCAGCGCGGCCACGGCGAGGATGATGAGGGCGAGCCAGCGTCCGACGAGGGTTGCCTCGGCGATCCATGCGCTGGCGACGGTGACGACCATCGCCACCAGGGTAAACATCACGATCATCCCCGCAAGCAGGGCCAGAATATGCCGTTTTTGCCCCTGAAAACCGGCGAACAGAAGCGGGATAACCGGGAGCGTACATGGACTGAGCAGGCTTATCATCCCGCCCAGAAAAGCGATTAACAGAAACATAGAAACCTCATGACAGAAGTCCTGCGACGCTGCAGTGAGACTATTTCATCGTGCGGATGTGTTCAGGATATGTGTAAAAGCGCGGATTTTGTCTGGCTCTGTATCATCCGGGCCGGAAGATACAAAGCCGTACAATTCGCTAACGGCGCGGCAGCGTAATGGCGACGTCGAGCCCGCCTCCGGCCCGGTTCACCAGGTTGAGCTTGCCGTCCAGCTGCGCGGTGAGCTGCGCGGCAATCGCCAGCCCGAGGCCGGTGCCGCCGGTATCGCGGTTGCGCGATGTTTCAACCCGGTAAAACGGCTGCAATACCGCCTCAAGCTCGGCCTCGGGGATCCCCGGTCCGCCGTCCGTAATGTGAATAATCACCTGTGCGGCAGATGAAGCATCAATAGTAATGACGGCATACTCACCGAACTTCAGGGCGTTATCCAGCAGGTTGGTCATCACCCGGCGAAGCGCCTGCGGGCGCGTAACGATCGGCAAGCGGACTTCGCCTGCCTGAAACTGCACGTTTTTACCGATGTCCTGATAGTCGCTGGCGATGCTGTTGACCCATGCGTTCAGCTCCAGCTTCAGGGGCGTCTCTTCCAGCGATTCTGATGACCGGGCATACGCAATACCCTCCCGCACCAGGCGCGACATGTTATCAAGGTCATTCATGAGCTTGTCGCGCAGTTCAGGCTGTTCGGCCATTTCTACCCGCAGCTTCATGCGGGTAATCGGCGTCTGGAGGTCGTGAGAAATGGAGGCCAGGATCTGCGCCCGCTCCTTAAGGTAAGACTGAATGCGTGCCTGCATGGCGTTGAACGCATGGGCTGCCCGCCTCACCTCGAGTGGCCCTTTCTCTGCCATTGGCGTATTGGCCCCCGGGTCGAGGGAGTCTACCGCGCGGGTAAATTGCGAAAACGGCCCCACGACCTGCCGCACGGCAAACCAGGCGCAGGCCGCGAGCAGCAGCAGCTGCAGGATGAGCACCACGGGCAGCCAGCTGGCGACCGGCGGCATGCGCGGGATCAGGTCAATGGTCAGCGGCGAGCCATCGCGTAGCGTAAGGTGCGCCTGGATGTGGGAAACGGCGCCGGGAACGGCGGTGAAGCTGAGCGGATACTCTGCCGCAAGCGTCGCTTTTAGGGTTCGGATAGCATCCTGCGAACGCGTATCCGTCGGCGCTGGGCCAGGCTCCCCCGTACCCAGAATATAGCGATAGTTACCCCGTTCCAGTCGCGACAGCCAGGCGGCGCGTTCGCTGGCCGGTAGTCGGTCTAAAATGGCGACGCTGGTTGCGACGTCGTTTTCCAGATTACCGAGCATCACCGTGCGGGCGCTGTGCATGCGTTCAATCATGACCAGCGTCAGGCTCAGGGCATTAGCCAGCAGCAGGCCGGAAAGCACCACAATCAGCAAACGGGCCAGCAGAGAACGCGGCCAGAACGTCATTCGTTGGCCTCTTTGATGATCACCGGCATGGTAAACACGTAGCCTTCGCTGCGCACGGTTTTGATGTAGGCGGGCGTGCGGGCATCTTCATTCAGGCGCTGGCGAACCCGGCTAACCAGCAGGTCGATAGAGCGTTCAAACAGCTCGGCGTCCCGTCCTTGCGTCAGGTTGAGCAGCTGATCGCGGGTCAGCACCCGCTGAGGATGATCGAGGAAAACGCGCAGCAGGCGATATTCCGCCCCGCTGAGCGCGACAATCATCCCTTCCGGATCGATTAAGTGCCGGGCGACGGTATCAAGTTGCCATTCACCGAACGACACCAGCCGCCCTGCTTCTGTCACCTGTAGATTGGGCGGCATCGTGCGAAAACGTCTCAAAATCGCTTTGATGCGCGCCAGCAGCTCGCGGGCGACAAACGGCTTCACCACGTAGTCATCCGCCCCCATCTCCAGGCCCAGGATCCTGTCCGTCTCCTCATTGCGCGCGGTGAGCATAAGAACAGGCAGATCTTTGTGTTTGCCGCTGCGCAGCTGCCGGCATAGCGTAAGGCCGTCATCGCCGGGCATCATAACGTCCAGCACCACCAGGTCGATATGCTGTTTATCCAGCACGACGCGCATCTCTTTGCCGTTGGCCGCCCCCGTCGCGCGATAACCAGACTTGCCAAGATAATCGACAATCAGTTCACGGATATCCCTGTCGTCATCGACGACAAGGATATGATCAATATGTTCCACCGAAATCTCCAGACCGAAGGGTAACGTATTGAAAATAGCACATTTCAGAGTTTGTCAGCGTCAATGACGGCCTTGACGAAATCCTGCGGATCTTCCTGAGGCGGATTGTGTCCTACGGTCGCCCCAAAGGTGCGGTGTTCATACTTACCGGTAAATTTACCCGCGTAGGCCTGCGGTGCCGGATGCGGCGCGCCGTTGTTTCCGCCTTCGATGGTGATCGTCGGTACGGTGATGTTCGGCAGGGTGGCGAGTTTTTTCTCGTAGCTGTCGTATTTGCGCTCGCCTTTCTCCAGCCCTAAGCGCCAGCGATAGTTACTGAGCGTCACCGCGACGTGATCCGGATTATCGAGGGATTTAGCGCTGGCGTTAAAGACCGCATCGCTGAATTTCCAGTCAGGCGAGGCCTGCGACCAGATTAAGCGCGCAAAGTCATGCGTGTTTTTGGCATAGCCTTGCGCACCGCGCTCGGTGGCGAAGTAGAACTGATACCACCACTGCTGCTCGGATTTGGGCGGCAAAGGCTGTTTGCCAATCTGCTGGCTGCTGATGAGGTAGCCGCTGACCGAGACGAGCGACTTCACGCGCTCTGGCCATAACGCCGCAACGATATCCGCCGTGCGGGCTCCCCAGTCATATCCTGCAAATACCGCCTGCCTGATATTGAGGGCATCCATCAGGTTCACCACATCTTTTGCCATGGCGGAAGGCTGGCCGTTGCGCGGCGTTTTTGCTGACAGGAAGCGCGTGGTGCCGTAGCCGCGCAGAGAAGGCACAATCACCCGGTAGCCTTTTGCCGCCAGTGCGGGCGCGACGTCAGCATAGCTGTGAATATCGTAGGGCCAGCCGTGCAGCAAAATAACCGGCTGGCCATTTTTCGGGCCGATGTCGACATAACCGACATTCAGATCGCCGGCGTTAATTTGCTGAGGATGATCGAAGGCCGCGGCGAAGCGGGTGCCGGTGACTTCGGCCTGACAGGACATCACGGTGCCAAGCGAAACGGTCAGTGCGAGGGTTGAGTAAGCGAGTTTGCTAAACATGCTGGTATCTCCGGTTGAGTACAATTCACGGGGATATAACAACACTGCAGTGTATAGCGAATATGTGCGAAAGCGGGTTTATTGCAAGCCTGTGTATGTATGTGGAACGCTGATACAGTGTGATACAAACACAGGCGGATTTGCCTCAAAGGGAGAGGCGATAGCGGACGTAATCGTCGGCTTCACAATATTTATCATACAGTTTGCGTGCCGGGTTGTTCTCCCGGGTGACCCAGTACAGTTTTGACCACCCTTCCCGCTTGCCTTCCTCTATCAGGGCATCGATGAGCGCCCTCCCGGCCCCCGTTCCCCGTTCGTCGGCATCGACAAACAGATCTTCAAGGTAGCAGATGGGCGCCGTTGACCAGGTGCCTTCGTGCAGTACGCACATGGCGAAACCGATGACCTTTTCGTCCTTCTCTACCACACGGCAGAACATCGACGATTGCGCTGAGAGCGCCCTTTCCCACGTTGATGCGGTGTCGGATTCCTCCAGAAAGCAGTCATAAAATTGGGTGTAGCCGTCCCACAGCGGTCGCCATTGGGAATAGTCGTCTTTGCATAGAGGTCGTACCGTAACAGCCATGTGTTCCTCACATTACAGAGTAATCGCCATTTCAAAACAGCGTAAATCAGCCCCGGCCATACGCGAGTGATGATAGTTTTCGCGCAGCGTCACAAATGTCATAACCTCCCCCTTTAACGGCTTTTTAGCCGCATTTCCCGTGCCGATCTGGCAAGACGCTGAGTACGACAATAGAGCGTAAACAGCACAAAGCCGCTGCTGTTCATCACCACCCGACAAAGTAACAGCGCGAAAGATGCAATGACGAGTGGCCAGAGGCTTCCATCATGAGAAAACAGGATATGTAGAACCTGAACGAGGGTCGTTATCAGCAGGATGATGAACAACGCCATAAAACCCGACAATCCCGACGTCTTCCCGCGAGCCAGCAGTACGCTTGTCATAATGAGCGCACCTGTCATCGTCAATGATGGTAAGAAAAAGCTCAATGCATGATGTAAAGGTGACAAACCCTGCAACGTACTGAGAAAAGGCAAAAGGTTTAGCGCAAACGCCACTAAAAACAGAGGTAACAGCATAGCTACCGGGTAAGGATTTTGACGCGGAAGCTCACTGAGGGGGCGCGAAAAGTACCGTTCCAACTCGGGAGTGGAATTATCCAGAAGGCGAGTATCACGACGAGCAATAGCCTCCTCTATATCTTTACCATGATGCAGGAGATCCTGGAAAACCCGTCCGGTTAACAAACTCAAAAACTTCATCAGAATACCGCCAGTGACTGAATGGTACCGATAATGTATTTACCGGTCCGTGGTAAATTACTGGGCGCTGCAATAACGCCGCTCACCGCACTTCCTGCCAATGCTGCGGCACTTGTTACCACTTGCCCAAGTTGTCGAGTGAGTTCTACCTGAACCGGCCCGGTTGGAAAGCGTTTCGGATAAAGACCCGCGCGGATAAGAGCCTTGATTTCTTTGTTGCTTATACCTGGGTTTTGCGCGCGAATTATCAATTCGGTCAAACGAGCTCGATCCTGACGAGGATAATTTTTTAACCATTCTGTAGCTTTCAAGGAAGATATGGATTTCATTGCACGCCAGGTGGTAACGGCTTCTTTTAATGCCCCTCCTGCACTTGCTAACGAAATTACATCCAGTGATGTGGAGGTGGCGACGTACCATTCTTGCGTATCGAGCCATGCAACATTTCCTCCACCGTTTTCAACCAGATCATAAATACGATAAAGACCGTTAACACATTGTAATCCGGTAGCGAGAGTACCAGCGTAGCCGATAGCCACTAAAACACCACTGCCTCCGGCGGTAAGAGGTGTTGCAGCCGTGCCTGCAAGCATTACACCTCCAGTAATGATCATCGCCCCACAGGATAGTACAGTCGACGCTAGCTCAGTACCCATGGATGTCGATGTCACAGCGTCAGTCAATGATTTACCTACGCTGGAGGTGGATGGCTGCGAGTTCGCTTTCGTGACAATTACGTGGGTTACAATGCCACTTTGACCATTAGGATGACGCTGCCCAGAGCGAACCAGGTAGCGTTGAGTACCATCAGAATAAATGATACCGGCCTGAGCAAATTCGCGATTACAGTCCATGGCGGAACCCAGTGCTTTGAAATCGAAATCTGCCGCCCCTAAACCTGTCATTCGCGCATAATCATAACCGGGTAGATTTGTCTCAGGATTCATTCCAGGCAAAACCATACATTATTCCTTATGTGGGTGGGTAAGTTAACCTAACTAATCTGACAATTGAGTACCCTGCAGAGCAAAATTTTTGTAGTAAATACGTTACAACGCAACTAAATAGAATGTGGTAGAAATGAAAATACCAGAACGCAAATAAAAGCATAACGCCTAAATATGGAGATTCGCGCATGACAATTCCGACGTTGACGACAGAACGCCTGCTGCTAAAACCGCTGGTTGCGGAAGATGCCATCCAGATACAGAAGCTGTATCCACGCTGGGAGATTGTGCGTTATATGGTCTCTTCCGTGCCCTGGCCCTACCCGGATAACGGCGCGGAAAACTATGTCAACAACGTGGCGCTGCCGGATATGGCAAAAGGGATTGCCTGGTTCTGGAGTATCCGCCGCCGCGAGGTGCCGGATGAACTGATGGGCATTATTTGCCTGTACGACGTCGAGGATAACAACCGTGGTTTCTGGCTGGCCCCTGAGTTTCAGGGCAAAGGATATATGCGTGAAGCCAGCATTGCCGCAACGGATTACTGGTTCAACACGCTAAAAAAACCCGTATTACGTGCCCCGAAGGCTGCCGCAAACGGCCGCTCGCGTCGTATTTCGGACAGCAGCGGCATGCGGCTTATCAGGACGGAGAAGAAAGCGTACGTCAGCGGCATCCTGGATTCAGAACTGTGGGAGATCACCCGCGACGAGTGGAACGCCCGTCAGGTCAGCTGATAGTGCTTATCCGGCATCAGTCGTTCCGGAATGTTCTCTTCATCGTTCATCTGCAGCAGATCGCGTTCCATCATGTTGCAGATGGCATCCAGCGGTAAATCGTTATTCTCCGTCCCAAACGGGTCCTCCAGCTCTTCCGCCAGCGTGTCCAGGGAGATAAAGGTATAGGAGATTAACGCGGAGACAAACGGCGTCATGTAGTGCAGATCCACAACCAGCGCGAACGGCAGCATGATGCAGAACAGATACACCGTGCGGTGCAAAATCAGCGTATAGGCAAACGGCACCGGCGTTGTCGCAATGCGTTCGCATCCGGAAAGGACGATCGACATATCGTTCAGACGGTTGTTCAGGCTGTGAAACAGGATGTCGGATAGCTGCCCATTACGCCGCCGTACGGCCAGCCACTCCCCCATGATCAGCAAGATACGGTTCGCCGGTGAGTTAGCGTCCATGACTTTACGTAAATCATCCGCAGCAAGATAGCGAGAAAGTTGCTCAGCGTTCAGCTCCCGGCGCAGGGTCATGCGCAGGCAGTTGGCAAAAGCAATCTGCAGGCGGACGAATTCGCCCAGATGCTTATCGTCAGGCAGGGTATTTTTTACCTCGCGAAACAGCGAGCGTGCCGCTATCATCAACTGCCCCCATAGCAGGCGAGCCTCAACGTAGCGTGCATAGCAGGCGTTGTTCCTGAAGCCCAAAAAGATGGCGATCGCCACGCCGAGAATGCTGAATGGCGCCACGGTAAATTTGATGCCCAGCGAGGTATACCAGGGCAGCATCAGGATTACGGCGATAGAAAGCAGGAAGTTGAGCAACAGTCGGGTATAGATTTTAGGAAGTACCGAACCGTGCCAGACAAAAATCAGTTGGAGCCAGTGCTGTTTAGGACGAACAATCATAGTGAGTTTCAGGAAATGAAAGCGCTCGGCTATTAAACGTGATCCCCCTCACGGTTGCAAGCATGTTAACGAAACATTGAATTTTCTCACCTGCAAGGCAATGACCGCACGGTGCTGCATCTTTTTTTTCAAACACGGCAAATAGTATGTTGTAACTAAAATGAAGGGTGTTTAAACCCGGCCGAAGCCGGGTGACGTCATTAGCAAAGCGGTTTCACCGCAGCGCGCATCCCCTTCAGCAGAATGGCATCGAGGTCCAGCGTGACCTGATCGACAAGACCGGAGACCTGCGTCAGATCCTGTTCCCAGTGCTCGCTCACGCTCAGTACAGCCTGCACCAGGTCACGGGTACTTAACTGCCGATCCCGGTGCTGCGCCCAAAGCTGCTGATAACGTTCCAGCCAGAATGCATCATCCTGCACCGGATAGTTTTCCCCGTTACGCTCCGCGCGATAAAACGCGATGAGCGCCGCTAAG
Organism: Enterobacter sp. PP-008-ECC_S150; assembly: GCF_045257065.1. NCBI lineage: Bacteria > Pseudomonadati > Pseudomonadota > Gammaproteobacteria > Enterobacterales > Enterobacteriaceae > Enterobacter > Enterobacter sp. PP-008-ECC_S150. The sequence goes on from NZ_JBJHHG010000002.1 coordinate 118,796, forward strand.
GCAAACGTCAGACGCGCAGGGAGTTGTCCGCTTGCCTTCTGCCCTGCCAGCAGCTGCGGCAGAATGCGGGTACGGTATTTAGTCATGCCGTTGAGCGCAATAGAAAGCAGCTGGTGACGGATGTAGGGATTACGAAAACGCCCTGTTACCGCACGGGCAAAAGATTCCAGCTCGTCGCGCGGCAGATCGAGCACCGGAATGATTTCCTGATAAATCGCTTTTTCGACAAACGCGCAGATCTCCGCATCGTTCATCGCCTCGCCCACCGTATCCAGACCCGCCTGGAAAGCCACCGGCACCAGCGCGGTGTGCGCACCGTTCAGGATGGCGACTTTACGCGCTTTGTAGGGCTTGATGTCGTCGACAATCAGCACGTTTAACGGATACCGATCGAGACGAAGTTCCTGAGAAAGGGATGCAGGCCCCTGGATAACGAACAGATAGAAATGTTCAGCCGTGTCCAGGAACCCGTCGCGATAACCCAGCTCAGCCTCCAGCGCGGCCGCTTCGTCGCGCGGGAAGCCGGTCACAATACGGTCGACCAGGGTTGAGCAGAACGTGTTGGCCTGATTAAGCCACTCGATGAAAGCGGCGGGTAACGCCCACTCCTGCGCATAGCGTAAGACCAGCTCGCGCAGGGCGTCACCGTTATAGTCAATCAGTTCGCACGGAATGATGATCCAGCCTTTGTCAGCCGCACCGTTGAAGTAGCTAAAGCGCTCATACAGCAGCCGCGTCAGCTTCGCCGGGTAGCTCACCGCTGGCGCATCGTCGAATTTGTCATCCGCATGATAGCTGATGCCCGCTTCGGTGGTGTTGGAGAAAACAAAGCGCATTTCCGGATTGTGGGCCAGCGCCAGAAATACGTCATAGTCGTCATAAACGCTGATTTCCCGGTTAACGGAGCGAATAAGGCGGGCGTCACTCACCGTCTCGCCCTGCTCGTTCAGGCCACGAATAATCGTCGTGTACAACCCGTCCTGCGTACTCAGCGACGGCGGGAAGTCGCTCTTAATCGGACGGACAACAACCACGCCAGCGTTCAGGTCGGTATGTTCATTTAGCAGGTCGATTTGCCAGTCGATGAAGGCACGCAGGAAATTGCCTTCACCAAACTGAATGATGCGTTCGGGGTACTGAGCACCGGGAAAATCATGACGGTTGAGCGTGTTCACAAGGGGGTTCCTTTTATGATTAGTCATACAGCCTGATAAGATTGGTACGATAACTTATCAAAACTTAACGACCAGAAACCCTGTTTCGATCAATCCGCCGCACGGTTGTGCAAAATAATTATAAGAACTTATAAAACACGGACGTGGCGGTCATGACACCGTCCGGCATCAGGGCATAGCGAGGGATCTCCCCCACCTTTTGCCAGCCGGCACGCTGGTAGAAGGTCTCGGCGCCGCTGCCGGTGGCGGTATCGAGCACCAGAACGGAAATATTTCTGGCCCTGGCCTCAGCTTCCAGCGCTTCCATCAGTGCCATCGCGGCCCCTTTTCGGCGCGCGTTCTCGTGAACCAACAGCTTGGCCACATCGGCTCTGTGCGGCTGGTTTTCCGGCTGGTCCGTAATGAGCTGCACCGTTCCGATGACGCCATCCTGCGCATCAACGCAGGCAAACACGAGGCGTTCACCTCGCGCTACGCTTTCCGCGATGCCGCGCCAGAAAATGCGGGCCTTTTCCAGGGTATAAGGGAGCATAAAGCTGACGGACGCGCCGCCGTTTACGCAGTTTTCGAGGATCCCGGCCAGCGCATCAAGATGGGCGAGGATTGCTTCCCCGGTGAGGGTTTTGATTTGCAGTGAGGTATTCATTGTTTTTCCTTACGTTGAACACACTCACTTTGTATTTAACAACTTATTAACGCAAGCGGATCGGACATAGGCTTTCGTTATGTCACCGGGCGCGGTGGCGCTGCTGCTTCATGGCGTACATTTTTTCATCCGCGTCTTTTAACCACTGCTGCAGGTCGTTGCCGTTATGATCAAACTCGCTTAATCCCCACGAGAACAACAGCGACCAGGGGTGCAGCTTGCGTGCATTATAGTTTTCGACCTGCTCGGCGAGATACTGCATGGCAATCCAGGCGCCCTTCTCATCCGTGTCCGCAAACAGGACGGCGAACTCATCCCCGCCAAAACGCACCAGCAGATCCGCTTCACGGAAAGAGGTGCGCATCAGCTGCGCCATGGCCTTCAGCGCCTTATCCCCCTCTTCATGCCCGTAGCGATCGTTGATCTCCTTAAAGCGATCCAAATCCAGCCAGCCGAGCGTGAGCGGCTCAGCCCGGCGTCGGGCAACCGAAAGCGTGAACCGCACGAGTTGGTTAAAGCCGCGGCGGTTGAATAAGCCGGTTAATTCATCCGTCGTCGCCGCGCTGATGGCGGCAAACTCATCTTCAGCCAGCGCGCCCAGATCGCCCAGAACGGCGAGATCCGCCGCGGAAAATTCCCTGGGCGAGTAGTCAATCAGGCAGAGCGAGCCTACGCTTGCGCCGTCGCGCAGGCGCAGCGGGAATCCCGCGTAAAAACGCACCCGAGGCTCACCGGCCACCAGCGGGTTATCCGCAAAACGATCGTCCTGAAGCATATCCCCCACCACCAGCGGCGCTGCGGTAAGGATCGTATGTCCACAAAATGAGATATTACGCGGAACGGAACCGGGTGACTGACCATCAGCCGACTTAACGATGAGCGAATGCTCATCAATGAGATTGACCATCGCCAGCGGTACCTTGAAGAAGCGTTTTGCCAGGCGCGTTAAGCGGTCAAACGCCGGGGAACTGTCGATCTCAAGCAGACCTGATTCGCGCAGCGAGTTGAGTCTTTCTGTTTCATTTTCAGGGGTTGCAGGTGCTTTCATAATGTCTCCTGACGTAAAGCCTTACTAAAAGCGTAGCTTAAACAGAGACATTGTCAGTGTCCGAACATCCTGTTAAGCCGCTTATGATTCACGTCAATGCCTTATGACACTTAACGCAGCGAAGTTTCACTCCCGGAGGGGGCGCCAATTGGCTCGTCCGATACCCGGGCGCTGGTACGATTTCGACCCGCTTTTTTGGAACGATAGAGCTGATCGTCCGCCTCGGCCATGAGCTTGTTAAAGATCTCGGTCAACTGCCACGGCTCGGCCTTGCCACTTCCGAGGCCAATACTGACCGTCAGAGAGAGCGTTTGCTGCCGCCAGGTAAAGGGATGGCTGGCAACGGTCGCGCGGATACGCTCAGCCAGTTCGTAACCGTGCTGCGCATCGCCAGAGTTCACCACCACCGCAAACTCTTCTCCGCCCATCCGCGCGACCATACCGTCTTCGCCAACAACCTCCTGAACCTGTCGGGCAAACGACGCCAGCACGCGGTCGCCGCACTCGTGGCCGTAGTTATCGTTAATGCTTTTAAAGTAATCAATATCCAGCAGCATGACGGTCAGAAAACGGCAGTGTCGGTACGTCTCTTCCTGTTTTAACGCCTCATAGAGCCCGGAACGCGAATAGACGTGCGTGAGAAAATCATAATCCGCCCTCAGTGAAACCTGGCGGATGAGAGAATTAATGGCGGCCATGCTGACGGAGACCATCACCGGACATATCGCCATCGTGGCAATGCCCAGCCGGACTGAAAACATCATTGGCGTCGTAAACGGCGTCGCCACGGCAATATTAATAATCGCGTTGGCGACAAGAATGATTTCAGTCGCGCCGGTAATAAACGTCAGCAGACAGGTCGCGGGCAATGAGTAGCGAACCGCACACCAGATAAGCGCCGGTAGCGGAAAACAGAGGCTGCCCGCGCCGCCGATCGCCACCGACGCGGCCACCGAGACGATCAGCGCAATCACCGGCAGCAGTTTCTCCAGACGTAACCTGAGCGCGTCCCCGGGCATACGCAACGTGAGCATACAGGGCACTACCAGCACGCCGGTTGAGAACTGTTCGCTAAACCAGTCGGCAAACAGCGGCCAGAAGGTATGACTGTCAATCCCGACCGAGCCCAGCGCGCCGAGCAAGGCGCACAGCAGCGCGGCAATCAGGCAGTAGTTAAACAGGCGTAATGCATTAAGCGGATCGGGGGTTTTCTTCATCAGCCGCCTGTCACGCTGAACCAGTACGGCCACGACGACGATAAAGACCATATTAGACAGGTTGATCACCACGGAGGCGATACCCCAGCTCGTCGTCACCGCGTCGTACAGCAGCATGGCGACGCAGGATACCGCGTAGTAATGCAGGCGATTCAGGTAAACATAGCGGGCAAAGATCCCTGCCATTACGCCATTCAGTGGCCAGAACAGCGACAATGCCTCCACGAGACGTAATTCTGCGCCCACAAAATAAAATACGGTGGTGAGAATAAAGATCGTCGCGGCATTACGCAGCGGCGTGTCGGGCTGGAACGGCCTGAAAGCGGTAAGAGCAGATCGCATCAAATATCATTCCATATGATGGCTTATGGCAATATTGCGGTCGTCAGCATGATCGGGGCTCACTTAGGATGCATCTATAACACAAATACAACGGAAGCATAACTCGTCAAATGTAGGCGTTCATCTGCAGCACTAGCCAGTGGTGGATGACGCCGACGATATACTGCTGTTGCTGCGCGGTGAGCGTGACGCCCTGCGGAATGTTGTGCCATTTTGCCAGACAGCCCCGACAGCAGGTGGCGGTGGCATGCTGGGCGATAAACACCGGGTGTCCCCGCATCGGCGTTTGCTTACCGTCGTTTGCGGGGTGCGCAGGCGCAAGCCGCTTTTCAACAAAATCCGCGGCATGCTGGTCAATGGTGTCGGGGCCTTTGTCCCAGCAGTACTGTCGTTCCTTCTCGCCTAAGCGAAAGCGCGAGCGAAATGTCGATCGCGCCAGGCGGAAAAAGAGAGGATCCAGTTCGGACATCAGTATACCGAACGTCCCAGACGCTGGGTCAGTTTTTCCAGAACCGCCACGCCGGCAAGTGAATTTCCCGTTTCATCCAGCTCCGGGCTCCAGACGGCTATCGCCATTTCATGCGGCACGATCGCCACCACCCCGCCGCCAACGCCGGACTTAGCCGGAAGCCCAACCCGCCAGGCAAACTCGCCGGCGTTTTGATACATCCCGCTGGTCGCCATCAGGGCGTTAACCTGGCGCGCCTGAAGCGGCGAAACGACTTCCTGATCGAGATGCGGCGCGTGCCCCTGATGTGCCAGGAACAGGAACGTCTGGGCCAGCTCAACGCAGCTCATTTTCAGCGCGCAGTAGTGGAAGTAGTTTTGCAGCACCGTCGCCACGTCGTTATGGAAATTGCCGAAGGATTTCATCAGCCACGCAATGGCCGCGTTACGGGCGGAGTGTTCAAACTCCGAGCGGGCAACAACCGGGTCGTAGGCTATATCGTCCACGCCCGAGAGCTGACGAACGATCTCAAGCATGCGCTGGCGCGGCGCGCTGAGGCGGCTTTGCAGCATATCGCACACCACCAGCGCCCCGGCGTTAATAAAGGGGTTTCGCGGTTTACCCTGTTCAATTTCGAGCTGAAGCAGCGAGTTAAAAGGCTGGCCGGACGGATCTTTACCCACGCGCTGCCAGATCTCTTCCTCTTCATACTGGCGCATCGCCGCCACCAGGCTCAGCACTTTCGAAATGGACTGAATGGAAAAACGTTCAGTGGCGTCACCTGCCTGGAACCGCTGTCCGTCGATGGTACAGATAGCAATTCCCAGCTTATTCCCGCTCACCGAGGCAAGGGCCGGAATATAGTCGGCAACCTTCCCCTTTCCAATTAACGGACGAACCTGCGCCAGAATCTCGTCCAACATTTCATTATGGATGACCGCAGCCACACTTTGCTCCTTGCCCTCAGGCTAAAACGGGCTGCGAGTATAACAGAGGCTAATGTATTGCGTCAGGCGCTAAGACGAAAACGCGAAACGGCCTGCAACAAAAGATCGGATTGCTTTTGCAGGCGTTCGGACGCGTCCGACGCGCCAGCGACCAGCAGATCAGTCTGACGGGAAACCTGATTCAGCGCCTGAAGCTGGCGCGTCATCTGGTGAATGCTGTCCCCCTGACTGAGCGTGGCGGTTGAGATCTCATTCAGTAAACTGCTTAAATTTCCCACCAGACCGGTGACCTGCTGCAGATTCTCTTCCATCCGGTTAACGGCGCGGGAGCCGTCCTCAATGCCCTGCAGGGAGCGGTTAATCAGTTCCTGAATGGTCTGCGTTGAGTGGCTGCTCTTTCTGGCCAAAAGCCCTACTTCCCGGGCGACGACGGCAAACCCGCGCCCCTGGTTTCCGGCATGGGCAGCCTCAATGGCGGCATTCAGCGCCAGGATGTTGGTCTGAAACGCCACGCTGTCGATCATCGCCACGATCCCACGCATCTCGGACGATCGGTCGACGATCGCCTGCATGGATTCGTTAACGGTAGACATCATCTGGTCTCCGCCTACCGCGGCCTGTCGTGCTTCATCGGCCCGCGAGCTGGCGAGCCTGGCATAGCCGGTATTCCCTTCCACATGGCTTTCCAGCGCCGCGATATGCGCCGTCACGTCCTCCAGCTCTTTCGCCTGGCGTGCCGACTGCTGATACAGCTTCTGGTTACCCTCCGCCAGGGATCCAATATTCTCCACCATGGTGGCAGTGGCATGGCTGACCTGCGTTACCAGCTGCTGGAGACCGTGCTGCATCGTCGCAATACTGTCGCCAAGCTGCCCTATCTCCCGGTTGAAGCGCATGACGTTCGGCGGCGTGCCGGAGAGATCCCCTGCCGCCAGGCGGTTAATATGCGCAATCAGGCGACGCAGCGGCGTAATCACCCATCTGGACATGCCGAACCAGACGGCAACCGCGATGGCGAGGAGCAGCACCGGCGCAAGCAGGAATAACGTTTGCAGGCCGGAGAGCTGCGCCATTAAGCTCTGACGCCCCTGCATGGCCTGCTTCTCGCTTGCCCGCTGATAGCGCGCATAGTTGTCGTTAAAATCGGACTGAAAGGCCTGAGACGGCACGGCAAAAAAGGCGTCAATCGTGTTGGTTTTGAGAAGCCCTTCGACCTGCTCTTCGATCGCGCCGTAGAAAAGCTGATAGCTGTTCACCAGGGCGTCGTCTTTCGGCGGATTCAGCGCCAGCCAGGCCTTCCACGCCTGCTGTGAAACCGTCAGCGCCTTCTGCGCATCATCCATCAGGCTATGCCAGCTTCCGTCGGATCCGGTCTCTTTATCCTGCATAAACCAGACGCCGGAGCGGTTAAGCAGATCGCTTGCCGCCAGCAGGGAGACGCGGGCCAGATCGAGCTTGCTCTGCTGCTGCCAGGCCAGCAGGTTCTGCTGCTCGTTGCGCTGGGCTTCGTTCAGGGAGGCGTTAAGCAGGAAGGATGAGGAGAGCTGCAGCGCGGAGAAAAGGCCAATAATACAAAAGATGCCCGTCAACAGGCCAAAGTGACGAGGGGTAAGACGCTGCGCAATACGGCGAAAAATTTGCGTTAGGTTCATAATTAGCTTCATTAACAATGCGTTAGACGCGTGCGAGTCTACGAAATGAAAATGACAGAACCATTGCAGATTAATGACAGCGGCCCTCGCGATGAGGGCCGACATGACGGGATTACACGCGATCCTTCCACACCGTCTGCGCGTTGCAGAACTCGTGCAAGCCGAAGTGGGAAAGCTCGCGGCCAAAGCCGCTTTTCTTCACGCCCCCAAAGGCCACGCGCGCATCGCTGGCGCTATAGCCATTGATAAACACCCCGCCGCACTCCAGCTCGCGAGAGAAGGTATCCGCAAGCGCAGCGTCAGCGGTAAAGACGGTGGCGGAGAGGCCAAAGTCGCTGTCGTTGGCAAGCGTCAGGGCGTGCGCCGCGTCTTTCGCGACGGTAATGGCCGCGACCGGACCAAACAGCTCCTGGCGGAACGCCGTCATTGACGGGGTGACGTTGGCCAGCACGGTTGGCGCGTAATAATTGCCGTCGCCGCTGATTTTCTCTCCGCCCAGCAGCAGCGTTGCCCCTTCCGCCAGGGTGGCCTGCACCTGCTGATGCAGTTCATCGCGCAGGTCAAAACGCGCCATCGGCCCCAGGTAGTTTTCCTCCTGGTCAGGAGCGCCCAGCTTCAGCGCAGCAACCGCCTCGACAAAGCGCTGGGTAAAGGTCCCGGCGATACCCTCCTCGACGATAAAACGTTTCGCCGCCGCGCACACCTGCCCGGTATTCTGGTAGCGACCCGCCACCGCGGCCTTCACGGCGAGATCCAGGTCGGCATCGTTGAGCACGATAAACGGATCGGATCCGCCCAGCTCCAGAACGCATTTTTTCAGCGCGGCCCCTGCCTGGGCGCCAATCGCCGCACCGGCACGGACGCTGCCGGTAACCGTCACTGCCGCAATACGACGATCGTTAATCGCCTGGCTGACGCCATCATTGGTGGCGTTCACCCAGCCGAACACGCCCTCCGGGAAGCCGGCATCCGCGAAGATCTGCCCGATAAGCTCAGCAGAGCCGAGCACGTTGGGCGCATGTTTGAGCAGATAGCTGTTCCCTGCCAGCAGAATCGGCACCGCGCCGCGCAGTACCTGCCAGAGCGGGAAGTTCCACGGCATCACCGCGAGGATCGGCCCCAGCGGACGATATTCAATGACCGCGTTCTGGTTTTCCACCAGCGTAGGCTCCGCACGCAGCATCGCCGGGCCGTGCTCGGCGTACCAGTCGCACAGACCGGCGGATTTTGCCACTTCGGCCCGCGCCTGCAGGATGGGTTTTCCCATTTCACGGGAGATCGTCTGCGCCATCTCTTCCGCGCGGTTTCGCAGCGCGGCGCCGAGATCGCGGAGCTTCTGCGCGCGGTGGGACACGCTTTCGCGGCGCCACTGGCGATACCCTGAGTCAGACTGAGAAATCGCGCGCTCTACCTCTTCCGGCGTCGCCCACGGATACGCAGCGATCGTTTCACCCGTAGCCGGGTTAACAGAGAGGGCATGTGTAGCAGATGAATATTTCATGATGTTCTCCACGCATTTGGGTTGATTCATTGTGGCCCACTCTGCTATTTCTTAAAAATGAATAATACTGACCACCTTATTCACGAAACGAGAATGCTATGGACTTAACCCAGCTTGAAATGTTTAATGCCGTCGCGCTGACGGGCAGCATCACCCAGGCGGCGCAGAAGGTGCACCGCGTCCCCTCAAACCTGACGACCCGCATCCGCCAGCTGGAAGCCGATCTTGGCGTGGAGCTGTTTATCCGTGAGAACCAGCGTTTGCGTTTATCGCCCGCCGGGCATAACTTCCTGCGCTACAGCAGGCAGATCCTGGCGCTGGTGGATGAAGCGCGGATGGTCGTCGCGGGTGACGAGCCGCAGGGGTTATTCGCCCTCGGCGCGCTGGAAAGTACCGCCGCCGTGCGCATTCCCGAAACGCTGGCGCAGTTTAACCAGCGCTATCCGCGCATCCAGTTTGCCCTTTCTACCGGGCCATCCGGGACGATGATTGATGGCGTACTGGAGGGAACCTTAAGCGCCGCCTTCGTCGACGGGCCGCTGTCGCACCCTGAGCTGGAGGGGATGCCGGTCTACAGAGAAGAGATGATGCTGGTCACGCCAGCCGGACAGGCGGAAATCTCACGCGCCGCACAGGTCAGCGGCAGCGATGTTTACGCCTTTCGCGCGAACTGCTCGTATCGCCGACACCTTGAAAGCTGGTTTCATGCGGACAGAGCCACGCCCGGCCGCATTCATGAAATGGAGTCCTATCACGGCATGCTCGCCTGCGTCATTGCGGGCGCGGGCATCGCGCTGATGCCGCGCTCGATGCTGGAGAGTATGCCGGGACACCATCAGGTTGAAGCCTGGCCGCTGGCAGAAAACTGGCGCTGGCTTACAACCTGGCTGGTGTGGCGACGCGGGGCGATGACCCGCCAGCTGGAAGCCTTTATCGCGCTGCTAAACGAACGGCTAGCGTAAAAAGACGCTTCCCTTCAGGTACAGGGTCGCCTGGCCGCCAATCAGCACGCGGTCGCCCTTCAGCTCGCAGCGCAGATCCCCGCCACGGTAGGACACCTGGCGGGCGCTGAGTGACGTTTTTTCCAGCTTTTCGCTCCAGTAAGGGATCAGCATGCTGTGGGCGGATCCGGTAACCGGATCTTCCGGCACCCCTTCGCCCGGGCAGAAGAAGCGGCTGACGAAGTCATATTTCTCTCCCGGCGCGGTCACGCAGACCATTTTATCCAGCGGAAGCACGGCGCTAATATCCGGCGTTAACGCTTCCACCTGCTGCTGGCTCTCCAGCACCACCATGTAATCGCGTCCGACGCGCACCTCTTTGGCCGCGGTGATACCCAGGGCGCTAAACAGCACCTCGGGGGGATTATCCACAACCTCCGTTGACCACGCGGGGAAGTTCAGCGTCAGCCAGTCGCCGCTGCGCTTAACCGTCAGCTCGCCCACGAAGCGGGTGGTGAAGGTGATTTCGGTGTGCGGATAGTCAAGGTATTCGAAAATAACGTGCGATGCGGCAAGCGTAGCGTGACCGCACAGGTTAATTTCATCCCGCGTGGTAAACCAGCGCAGCTCAAACCCGCCGTCGGTGCGCACGAAAAAGGCGGTCTCGGACTGGTTATGCTGCTGCGCCATCTTGAGCAGCGTCTCGTCCGGCAGCCACTCCTCCAGAGGACATACCGCCGCGGCGTTGCCGCCAAAGGTTTTGTCGCTGAAGGCATCCACCAGATAAAAATCAATTTCCTGCATTGTCTCTTCCTCTCTTGTTATGGGTATTAGCGCAGAAAAACTGTGCCTTTCAGATAAAGTAAAGCCTGTCCGCTCATCAGCACGCGCGAGCCTTTCAGTTCACAGCGCACATCCCCGCCGCGCGCGGAAACCTGACGGGCAAGCATCGTCGTTTTGCCCAACTTTTCGCCCCAGTAGGGGATCAGCATCGTATGCGCGGAGCCGGTGACCGGATCTTCCGGTACGGAAACGCCGGGGGAGAAAAAGCGGCTGACAAAATCGTATTTCCCCTCACCCCGCGCCGTCACGCTCACCTTATGCTCGCCCGGCGTCATCGCCGAAAAGGTTGGCGCGAGGGCTTCGACCTGCTGGCGATTGTCCAGCACGATCAGCCAGGCGCGCCCTTTGCGGGCTTCAACGTAATGACGGATACCGAGCGCCGAGAGCATCTCCGGCGGGGGCGTCTCTTCATGGGTTGGGCAGGCCGGGAAGTCCAGCGTCATCCAGTCCCCTTCGCGGGTTACCGTCAGGCGGCCAGAGGCGGTATCAAAGTGGATCCGCGCGTCCGGGTAATCCAGCTCGGTAAACAGAACGTGCGCCGCCGCCAGCGTGGCGTGACCGCAGAGATTGACTTCGCTAAGCGTGGTAAACCAGCGTAGCTCAATGCCCCCTTTGCTGCAGACGAAAAAGGCCGTTTCCGACTGATTGTGCTGCTGCGCCATCTTCAGCAAGGTCTCATCGGGCAACCAGGCTTTCAGCGGGCACACGGCGGCCGGGTTACCGCCAAACGTGGTATCGCTGAACGCATCGACCAGATAAAAATCAATCTCCTGCATTGTCTTACCGCCTGTTTTTATTGTGTTGTTCTTTTATATTCAATGAAAACAGCGTCCCCGGCTACCGCTTTCATAAGGTAAATATTGAGACCTGCATCACATAATGATTGAGTTTTCGCCGGTTGACGTTTTAAGATCGTCTCCTCTTCTTTTCAGCAACGAATCTCCGACATCCCTATGACAACGAACACAGTTTCCCGCAGGGTTGCGTGGCTACGCGTGGTCACGCTGGCCATTGCCGCGTTTATTTTTAACACCACAGAATTTGTTCCGGTTGGGCTGTTGTCTGACATAGCTGAAAGTTTCCAGATGGAAACGGCTCAGGTGGGCATTATGTTGACCATCTACGCCTGGGTCGTGGCGCTGATGTCCTTACCGTTTATGCTGCTGACCAGCCAGATGGAGCGGCGTAAGCTGCTAATCGGCCTGTTTGCCCTGTTCATCGCCAGCCACGTTTTGTCGTTTATGGCGTGGAATTTTACGGTGCTGGTCATAAGCCGCATCGGCATTGCCTTTGCCCATGCGGTGTTCTGGTCGATCACCGCGTCGCTGGCAATACGCCTGGCCCCTGCGGGTAAACGCGCGCAGGCGCTGAGCCTGATTGCCACCGGTACCGCGCTGGCGATGGTGCTGGGCCTGCCGATTGGCCGCATCGTGGGGCAATACTTCGGCTGGCGTACCACCTTCTTTGCGATCGGCATGGGCGCGCTCGCTACCCTGGTGTGCCTGATCAAGCTCCTGCCCGCGCTGCCGAGCGAACATTCCGGCTCGCTGAAAAGCCTGCCGCTGCTGATGCGTCGCCCGGCGCTGCTGAGTATCTATCTCCTTACCGCGATCGTGGTAACGGCCCACTATACGGCCTACAGCTACATTGAACCGTTTGTGCAGGTGGTGGCGGGCTTTAGCGCCAACTTTGCCACCGTCTTGCTGTTGATCCTCGGCGGCGCGGGCATTATTGGCAGCGTGCTGTTCGGTAAATTGGGCAACCGGCACGCCTCCTTGCTCGTGAGCGGCGCCATCGGCCTGCTGCTGGCCTGCCTGCTGTTGCTGATGCCTGCCGCAGGCAGCGAAAGCCATCTGGCGTTCCTCAGCCTGTTCTGGGGCGTGGCGATCATGATTATTGGTCTGGGCATGCAGGTGAAGGTGCTGGCGCTGGCGCCGGACGCGACGGACGTTGCCATGTCGCTGTTCTCGGGGATTTTCAATCTGGGCATTGGCGCAGGGGCGCTGGTGGGAAATCAGGTTATTCTGCACGTCTCGATGTCGGCGATTGGCTATCTGGGGGCTATTCCGGCCCTGGTGGCGCTGGTCTGGTCGGTGCTTATCTTTCGTAAATGGCCGGTGGCGCTGGAGGAACAGGGGCAGCACGGGTGAGGAGCGTTTGTGCCGGGTGGCGGCTGCGCCTTACCCGGCCTACAACGGCTCGAACGTAGGCCGGGTAAGCGCAGCGCCACCCGGCAATGAATTCAATGATAGGTCTTAATAATCTCCAGCACGCCGTTAATAATAAACTGCACGCCCATACAGACCAGCAGGAAGCCCATCAGGCGGGAAATCGCCTCGATACCGCCCTTGCCTACCCAGCGCATGATGGCGCCGGAACTGCGCAGCGATGCCCAGACGATAATCCCGATAATCGCAAAAATCAGCGGTGGCGCAATCGTCAGCACCCAGTCCGGGAAGGTTGAGCTATCGCGCACCGTCGACGCGGAACTGATGATCATCGCGATGGTCCCCGGTCCCGCCGTGCTCGGCATGGCCAGCGGCACAAAGGCAATATTGGCGGACGGTTCGCTTTCCAGCTCTTCGGATTTGCTTTTGGCCTCCGGCGACTCATGCGCTTTTTGCGCCGGGAACAGCATGCGGAAACCGATAAAGGCGACAATCAGCCCCCCGGCGATACGCAGACCCGGGATGGATATCCCGAAGGTGTTCATCACCACCTGTCCGGCATAGTAGGCCACCATCATGATGGCAAACACATAGACGGAAGCCATCATCGACTGATGATTGCGCTCGGCGCTGTTCATATTCCCTGCCAGCCCAAGGAAAAGCGCCACCGTAGTTAACGGGTTCGCTAACGGCAGCAAGACCACCAGCCCGAGACTCACTGCTTTAATTAAATCCAACATAGTGCATCGTCGTCCTTATCCATATTCAACCCCGCAAGTATAGGGGGAAAGTGTGACGTTAGGCCATCCGCGCAACGTAACGATTATTTTACTTCGGAAAAGATAACTGGTGGTTATCTATATGATTTTAAAGCATTCAAAAAAAGTTCATGAAACGTTTTAGCAATTCGTGGCATCGGCTTATTCATTCAGTTGACTTATACTTGCCTGAGCAATAATATCTGCCGTGACTAACTACTTGCCAGGGCAACCATTGTGAAAAGCACCAGTGATATCTTTAACGACGTTGTTCCGCTGGGTCGTCTTATTCATATGGTCAATCAGAAAAAAGATCGCCTGCTCAATGACTACCTGTCACCGCTGGATATCACCGCAACACAGTTCAAAGTGCTGTGCTCCATTCGCTGCGAAGTGTGTATCACGCCGGTTGAGCTGAAAAAGGTGCTCTCTGTCGATCTGGGCGCGTTAACCCGCATGCTCGATCGTCTCGTCTGTAAAGGATGGATTGAACGAAGCCCTAACCCGAATGACAAACGCGGCGTACTGGTGAAGCTGACCAGCGATGGCGCGGCCATGTGCGAGCAATGTCATCAATTAGTAGGACAAACACTGCATCAGGAACTAACAAAAAACTTAACGGCAGATGAGGTGGCAACCCTTGAGCTTCTGCTTAAGAAAATACTGCCGTAAACAGAAAAAGAGGTATGACGATGTCCAGACGCAATACTGACGCTATCACCATTCATAGCATTTTGGACTGGATCGAGGATAACCTGGAATCGCCGCTCTCCCTTGAAAAAGTGTCAGAGCGTTCAGGTTACTCCAAATGGCACCTGCAACGGATGTTCAAAAAAGAGACCGGCCATTCACTGGGTCAATATATTCGCAGCCGCAAGCTGACGGAAATTGCCCAGAAACTGAAAGAAAGCAATGAGCCGATCCTTTATCTGGCGGAGCGCTACGGATTTGAATCACAGCAAACCCTGACGCGTACGTTCAAGAACTATTTTGACGTGCCGCCTCATAAGTACCGAATCACCAGCGTGCCGGGCGAATCCCGATACCTGTATCCGTTAAAACACTGTAGTTAATTATCGCCTGTCACAGACGTAACCGAGGAAATCATGAAAGTTATCGCCTCCGCCGCCCTCGCCTTGCTGGTGCTGTTCTCCAGCCAGACCTTCGCGGAGCAAACCCCTCGTGCAACGCAGCAAAATAATCCTGATACGATGATTTTGCCGTCAGCACATGGCCAGTCGCCTTATGATTTCAACCATATGGGTGCTGGTAGCGACAAATCCGACGAATTAGGCGTGCCTTATTATAATCAGCACGGCCTCTGATTCGTTTTTGCCCCGCCGACGCGGGGCTTTTTTTTGCCTTTATCACACCCGCGCCGCGCGCCGAACGCGCAGGCCAAAGACGTTAATATAGAGCCCGGCCATGATCAGCGCGGCACCAAACAGCTGCAGCGCGCTGAGCGTTTCATCCAGTAAGAGAGCCGCACTCGCCATCCCTACCACGGGCACCAGCAGGGACAACGGCGCGACGCGCCAGGTTTCATAGCGCCCCAGGAGCGATCCCCAGATCCCGTAGCCCACGATGGTAGCGACAAAGGCCAGATAGACTAGCGAAAGGATTGTGGTCAGGTCGATCTCCACCAGGCTGTTAAGCATGACGGCCGGACCGTCCAGAATAGACGACGCCAGCAGAAACGGGATAACCGGTATCAGCGCGCTCCACACCACCAGGGACATCACCTGCGGCCGCGCCTCGTGCTGCATAATCAGCTTGTTAAAGATATTCCCGCAGGCCCAGCTCAGCCCCGCCGCCAGCGTCAGCATAAAGCCGAGCAGCGCCACGTGCTGACCGTTCAGGCTGGCCTCAATGAGCACCAGCACACCAAACACCGCCAGCGTAATCCCCGCCAGCTGCTTGCCCTGCAGGCGTTCGCCAAACACAAACGCGCCGAGAATAATGGTAAAGAACGCCTGTGCCTGTAAGACAAGCGAGGCCAGGCCAGCCGGCATACCGAACTTGATGGCGCAGAAGAGAAACGCGAACTGGCCGAAGCTGATGGTCAAACCGTAGCCCAGCAGCAGCTTAAAGGGGATCTTCGGACGGGCAACAAAGAAGATGGCCGGGAACGCCACCAGCATAAAACGCAAACCGGCCAGCATCAGCGGCGGCATGTTATGCAGCCCCAGCTTGATGACCACAAAATTGAGCCCCCACACTACGACCACCAGCAACGCCAGCAGCCCGTCTTTACGCGTCATACCCTGCCCCTGAATTATTAATAACTTGTTAACACTTCAAGGTAACAGAAAAAAGCGCGCGGCGAGAAGATCATTAATTCTGGCAGGCTGCTGAGGCACTTAGGGATAAATCAGGTGCTATACAAGCCCCTTATGTCATGGTAATCCTGTTAACACACGTCTAATAAAAGCATAAGCAACTGTCGGGCAGGAATATGAAACCATCTCTCAGGCGCTCAACCGCAGCGCTGCTGGCATCGTCATTGTTGTTAACCATCGGTCGGGGGGCAACGCTGCCGTTTATGACCATTTATCTCACGCGCGTCTACAGCATGAGCGTCGAGAATATCGGTTATGCCCTGACGATTGCGTTGACCATTGGCGTGGTATTCAGCCTGGGGTTTGGCATTCTGGCCGACAAATTCGATAAAAAACGCTACATGCTGATTGCGATCGTGGCGTTTATCGCCGGATTCGTCGCCATCCCGCTGGTCGATAACGTCACCCTGGTGGTGCTTTTCTTTGCGCTGATCAACTGCGCCTATTCCGTCTTTTCGACGGTGCTGAAGGCCTGGTTCTCCGACGTGCTCACCGCAAGCCAGAAAGCGCGCGTCTTCTCGCTGAACTACAGCTTTCTGAACATTGGCTGGACGATCGGCCCGCCAATTGGCACCCTGCTGGTAATGTACAGCCTGCAGCTGCCGTTCTGGCTGGCAGCCTTCTGCGCCGCCCTTCCGCTGGGATTCATCCATTTCTTCGTGCAGAAGAGCGTGGCGTTAGATACCGCCGAGGAGAAGATGCCCTGGCAGCCGTCGGTCCTGCTGAAAGACCGCGCGCTGTTCTGGTATACGCTGTCTGGCCTGCTGGCCTCCTACGTCGGCGGATCGTTCGCGAGCTGTATTTCGCAGTACGTCCTGGCCGCTCATGCGGACAGCGATTTCGCCGAAAAGGTGGTCGCCGTAGTCTTGCCCGTCAACGCCGCCGTGGTGGTGACGCTGCAATATGCGCTCGGGCGCAAGATCTCCGCCAGCAATATTCGCCCGCTGATGACCCTCGCCACCCTGTTTTTTATCCTGGGGCTTGGCGGCTTTATGCTCTCCGGGGAAAACCTGGTTTACTGGGGCATCGCCGCCGCCATCTTTACGCTGGGTGAGATTATCTATGCACCGGGCGAATACATGCTGATCGACAACATCGCCCCGCCGGGCATGAAGGCAAGCTATTTCTCCGCGCAGGCGCTGGGCTGGCTCGGCGCGGCCGCAAACCCGATGATCACCGGTATTATCCTGACCCACCTGCCGCACTGGTCGCTGTTTGCGATCATGATGGTCGCCATCGTTATGGCCTGGCTGATGATTTTGCGCGGGATGAGCGTGAAAAGTGAAGATAGCGTGTCGGGTGGCGCTGCGCTTACCCGACCTACAAAACCCTAATCGTAGGCCGGGTAAGGCGCAGCCGCCACCCGGCAAAAGCACAAGCATCAGTGGTGCAACATCTCCTCCACCACCTGCTCTTTATACATCTCGTTCGGGTAGTAGGTCGGCCAGTTATCCATCTCTTTCAGCAGCGCCTCATGAGAGGTGTTGCCCATGAAGATATGGAAGTGCGAAGAGGCCTTCGGCCCGATGGTGTGGTCGCTGAACTGCACGAATTTCGGTGCCTTGCTGTCTGCGTCCTTGCACTCAAAGAGATACCGCACGCCTTTCTTGCCTGACGCGTAGGTCAGAATTTTGTAGCCGCTGTAGTCATAATGACAGCGGCTGACCGCTTTACCCTGATGGAATTCCATCACGTTATTTTCAATGCCGATGGCATCCACGTCCGTTGCATATCCCTTACGGTAGTAGGCTTTCACCTCATCGAAGGTTTTGCTTTTATCCTTCTGCGCCTTCTGCTTAAAGACCGGATCCAGCGAACCATCCAGCAGGAAAGGATAGACAGACTGCCAGGTTCCGTCCCAGTCCGACAGCGATCTGTCCTTCACGTCTTTATCCTCAAACACGCCGTTTGCCGCTTTCTGTTCCGCTTCGGTCATCTGATGGCCGTGCGAGTGGGCAAACAGCTGGCCGCTGACCAGCAGCGCCCCCAGAGTCATGGCAAATTTTCCAATATGTGCAGCCAAAGTAACACCCTCATTCCGTTTGATAAGAATGAGAATGTTATATTATAACATTTCAGATCGCAACCAAACCGCGAACGCCCTCCTGCTCCATGTTTTCGCCCCGCCCGCGCTGGATGATGGTGCCGCGCGACATCAGAAGGTAGCTGTCGGCCAGCTCGGCGGCGAAGTCGTAAAACTGTTCGACGAGCAGGATCGCCATGTCACCTCTGTTTGCCAGGGTGCGGATCACCTGGCCGATCTCTTTAATCACTGACGGCTGTATGCCTTCGGTGGGTTCATCGAGGATCAGCAGCTGCGGGCGGCTCGCCAGCGCGCGCCCAATCGCCAGCTGCTGCTGTTGCCCGCCAGAGAGATCGCCCCCGCGGCGGTGCTGCATCTCTTTAAGCACCGGGAAAAGCTGCCAGATCTCATCCGGTACCCGCTTCGCCTCGCGGGCGGGAAACCGCGACAGCCCGAGCAGGAGGTTCTCTTCCACGGTCAGGCGCGGGAAAATCTCGCGCCCCTGCGGAACATACGCCACGCCAGACTGCACCCGCTGGTGCGGTTTACTGTGGGTGATTTTCTTCCCCTGCCAGATAATCTCCCCGGTTTTCGCCGGGATGAGCCCCATCAGACACTTCAGCAGCGTGGTTTTCCCGACGCCGTTGCGTCCCAGCAGGCAGGTGACTTCGCCGGTGACGGCCTCAAAGCTCACGCCGCGCAGGATATGGCTCCCGCCGTAGTACTGATTCAGTTCGTTGACCTGTAACATCCTCTCTCCTTAGCGCCCCAGATAGACCTCAATCACCTGCTCGTTGGCCTGCACTTCGCGAAGCGATCCTTCTGCCAGCACGCGCCCCTGGTGCAGCACGGTCACGCGATCGGCAATGGTTTCAACAAAGCCCATATCGTGCTCCACCACCATCAGGGAATGCTTGCCCGCCAGGGTTTTGAATAGCTCGGCGGTGTATTCCGTTTCCGCGTCGGTCATTCCGGCGGCCGGTTCATCCAGCAGCAGCAGATGCGGGTCCTGCACCAGCAGCATGCCGATCTCCAGGAACTGTTTTTGCCCGTGCGACAGCAGCCCGGCGCGGCGGTCGCGCTCGCCGGTCAGCCGCAGCAAAACCAGCATCTCGTCAATTCGGTCCCGCTGCGCACCGTTGAGCGTGGCCCGCAGGCTCGCCCAGACGCACTTATCGGCTTTCATCGCAATCTCAAGATTTTCCCACACCGTCAGCGCCTCAAAGACCGTGGGCTTCTGGAATTTGCGCCCGATCCCCTGGCGGGCAATGGCCGCAGGCTCCAGCGCGGTCAGGTCGATGGATTGATCGTAAATCGCTCTCCCGCTCTTTGGCCGCGTTTTGCCGGTAATGACGTCCATCAGCGTGGTTTTACCGGCGCCGTTGGGGCCAATCACGCAGCGTAGCTCCCCCACGCCGATGTTCAGCGAGAGATCGGTCAGGGCCTGGAATCCATCAAAACTGACGTTAACGGACTCAAGCTGAAGCACCGGGTCGGTCTGGTCACGGTAGCGGTCGCCCGGCAGCTGGCGGGTGAATAACCCTTCGGCTGGCTGCATTATTTCTCTCCCTTTCGAAACAGGCCGTAGACGCCGCGCGGTAAAAACAGCGTGACGGCGATAAAAATCAATCCCAGAAACAGCTGCCAGTACTCCGGCATCGCGACGGTGAAAAAGCTCTTCGCCCCGTTCACCAGCGCAGCGCCAATCACCGGCCCGACCAGCGTGCCGCGCCCGCCCAGCGCCACCCAGATGGCGGCCTCTATCGAGTTCGTCGGCGACATTTCACCCGGGTTGATGATGCCCACCTGCGGGACGTACAGCGCCCCTGCCAGGCCGCACAGCACGGCGGAGAGCGTCCACACCAGCAGCTTGAAGCCGCGCGGATCGTAGCCGCAAAACGTCAGGCGGTTTTCCGCGTCGCGAACGGCGGTCAGGATGCGGCCAAACTTGCTCTTTGCCAGCGCAAATCCGGTAGCCAGCGCCAGAATCAGCAGCAGCACGGTCGCCAGAAACAGCGCGATACGGGTCGTCGTTTCCGTCACTGAAAACCCGAGCAGCGTAGTAAAACCGGTAAAGCCGTTATTGCCGCCAAAGCCGGTTTCGTTGCGAAAGAACAG
The DNA here is from genome assembly GCF_045257065.1 of Enterobacter sp. PP-008-ECC_S150. NCBI lineage: Bacteria > Pseudomonadati > Pseudomonadota > Gammaproteobacteria > Enterobacterales > Enterobacteriaceae > Enterobacter > Enterobacter sp. PP-008-ECC_S150. The sequence continues at coordinate 138,962 of NZ_JBJHHG010000002.1, forward strand.
CAGCATCCCCGCGTAGGTCAGCGCCTGGGTCATAATCGAAAAATAGACCCCTTTGATCTTCGAGCGGAAGGCAAACCAGCCGAACACCAGCGCCAGCAGCCCCGGCACGAGCACAATCAGCGCCAGCGCCCAGGCAAAATGCTGGGTTCCCCACCAGAACCACGGCAGTTCGCTCCAGGAAAGAAACGACATAAACGCGGGCAGACCGTCACCCGAGGCCTGGCGCATCAGGTACATACCCATCGCGTAGCCGCCCAGGGCGAAGAAGATGCCGTGCCCGAGGGAAAGCATTCCGGCATAGCCCCACACCAGATCCAGCGCCATCGCAACGATGGCATAGCAGAGGATCTTGCCCACCAGCGTCAGCATCCAGGTCGAAAGCGCCAGCGGATGCGTCGCAGGCAGCAGGGCGAAAAACGGCAATATCAGCAGACATACCACCAGCAGGCTGCCGGCAAGCTGCGTCGTGCGCGGCGCTTTGCGCGCCAGCGTTAAGGTCAGCGGCTGGCTCATCAGTCAATCACCCTCCCTTTCAGCGCAAACAACCCCTGCGGGCGTTTCTGAATAAACAGCACGATCGCCACCAGAATCACGATCTTCCCCAGCACCGCCCCCATCTGCGGCTCAAGAATTTTATTGAAAATGCCGAGACCAAAGGCCGCCGCCACGCTGCCTGCCAGCTGGCCTACGCCGCCGAGCACCACCACGAGGAAGGAGTCGATGATGTATCCCTGGCCCAGTTCCGGCCCGACGTTACCGAGCTGCGAGAGCGCCACGCCGCCTAACCCGGCTATCCCCGAGCCAAGCCCGAACGCCAGCATATCGACGCGCCCGGTCGGTACCCCGCAGCAGGCGGCCATGCCGCGGTTTTGCGTCACCGCCCGCACGTTGAGCCCCAGACGGGTTTTATTCAGAATGAGCCAGGTAAAGAACAGCACCAGCAGCACGAAGCCCAGCACCACGATGCGGTTCCACGGCAGCGTCAGGTTGGCAAAAACCTGCACCCCGCCGGAAAGCCATGCCGGGTTGGCGACCTCCAGATTCTGGGCACCAAACGTCATGCGCACCAGTTGGATAAGCATCAGGCTGATCCCCCACGTCGCCAGCAGCGTTTCCAGCGGACGACCGTACAAATGTCGAATCACCGTGCGCTCCAGCACCATCCCAATGCCCGCCGTCAGGCAGAACGCCACCGGCAGCGCGACAACGGGATAGAGCGCAAGCCACTGGGGCGCCAGCCCGGCCATCGCCTGCTGTACCATCCAGGTGGCGTACGCCCCCAGCATCAGCATCTCGCCGTGCGCCATGTTGATGACGCCGAGCAGGCCGTAGGTGATGGCAAGCCCCAGCGCCGCCAGCAGCAGCACCGACCCGAGCGACAGCCCCATAAACGCCTGGCCCAGCAGATCGCCCCACATCAGTCGGTGCTGGATCTGGCTAAGGCTCTCCTGCGCGGCGGCGCGAACCCCGGCATCCGGCTCCGTCTGTGGCTGGGTAAACGGGGTAAGCCTGGACTCCGCGTCCGGATCGTCGGATTGCCCTAATAATTCGACGGCCCTGCGGCGTACCTCAGCCTGCGGGTTTGCCAGCTGGAGGTTCGCCACCGCCAGCAAGAGCGCCTGACGGGCCACCGCGTCCGTTTCATCGTTTACCCGTTTTTCCAGAAACGAGAGCATCCCGGGCTGGGCATCCCGCTGAAGCTGACGTGCAGCCGCCCGCCTTTCTGTGACACTGTCACTCACCAGCTGATGCGTGGCGATCGCCGTCGCGGCCAACACCCGCAGCCGGTTCGTCAGGCGGACGGCTTTAGTTGGCGCTTCGACAGCCTTCGCGTCACCGAGCGAGACCATTTGACCGTTACGCTGCGCGAAGGCGTGCTTTTGGCTGTCGGTATAAAGGTTTTCCTTTTGTAGCGCCTGCAGCAGCGGCAGCCTCGCGGCATCCGGCGCGGCGGCCCACTGCGTCAGCAACTCCGCCTGCTGGCTTCGGCTGGCGGCAACAAAACGATCGGCATCCGATGCCTGCGCCATCCCTGGCAGCAGTCCGGTAAGCCATACAAGAGCGATGAACATGCGCATGGCGTTCATGACGTTTCTCCCTGGTGATGGCTTAGTTGCTGGCGGTTTTTATCGGCTGGTCGGGCTTTTTGTCATTTCCGGCGATGAACGGGCTCCACGGCTGGGCGCGAACCGGCTGCTCCGTCTGCCAGACCACGTTAAACTGGCCGCTGCCTTCGATTTCGCCGATCATGACCGGCTTGTGCAGATGGTGATTGGTGGCATCCATGGTGAGCGTAAAGCCCGAAGGTGCTTTAAAAGACTGACCGGCCATTGCGGCACGCACTTTATCCACGTCGGTCGAGCCCGCTTTTTCCACCGCCTGCGCCCACATATGAATCCCCACGTAGGTCGCCTCCATCGGGTCGTTGGTCACCACGGTATCGGCGTTCGGCAGCTTGTGCGCTTTGGCATAGGCTTTGTAATCCGCCACGAAGGCCTGGTTGGTGGGGTTATCCACAGATTCAAAGTAGTTCCACGCCGCCAGGTTACCCACCAGCGGTTTGGTGTCGATCCCGCGCAGCTCTTCTTCGCCGACGGAGAACGCCACCACCGGCACGTCGGTCGCCTTCAGCCCCTGGTTAGCCAGCTCTTTGTAGAACGGCACGTTGGAATCGCCGTTGATGGTAGACACCACGGCGGTTTTGCCGCCCGCGGAGAATTTCTTAATGCTGGCGACGATGGTCTGGTAGTCGCTGTGGCCAAACGGGGTATACACCTCTTCGATATCCTTATCCTCCACCCCTTTTGAGTGCAGGAAGGCGCGCAGGATCTTGTTGGTAGTGCGCGGGTAGACGTAGTCTGTGCCCAGCAGGAAGAAGCGCTTCGCCGCACCGCCATCTTCGCTCATCAGGTACTCCACCGCCGGGATCGCCTGCTGGTTCGGCGCCGCGCCGGTATAGAAGACGTTTGGCGACATCTCTTCACCTTCATACTGCACCGGGTAGAACAGCAGACCGTTCAGCTCCTCGAACACCGGCAGAACCGATTTGCGCGACACCGACGTCCAGCAGCCAAATACCACCGCCACTTTATCCTGACTTAACAGCTGGCGCGCTTTCTCGGCAAACAGCGGCCAGTTTGAGGCGGGATCCACCACTACCGGCTCCAGCTTTTTCCCCAGCACGCCGCCTTTGGCGTTGATCTCGTCGATGGTCATCAGCGCGACGTCCTTAAGCGGCGTTTCGGAGATCGCCATGGTGCCGGACAGAGAATGCATGATCCCCACTTTGATGGTATCGGCCGCCCGCGCGCCAAAACTCATGCCCATCGCCACGACGGATGCGGATAACGCAAAGGCCTTTAATAAGGTACGACGCTGCATATTTTCACTCCTGAAAAAGAACGCTGTGCGAAAACGTCCGTTACGGCATGGACGCGGAAAAAAAGTCTCAGCGAAGCAGGAGCAAAAAGAGTGCCAGAATGGAGATTGCGCTATAGCGGGCGGTGGAATGCGGGATGTAAAGAGAACGACTCAGAATGGTACAGCGCTGCACTTTTATAATGCAGCGCTGCGGGGATGTTTTACCAGACTTCGCTGGCGATCTGCGTAACCAGACGGACTTTATCCCACTGCTGGGCTTCGCTCAGGCTGTTACCCTCTTCGGTTGAGGCAAAGCCGCACTGCGGGCTCAGGCAAATTTGCTCTTTCGCCACGTATTTCGCCGCCTCTTCCAGACGGGCCTTCACGCCTTCCGGATTCTCCAGCTCGCCGTTTTTGGTGGTGATCAGGCCCAGCACCACCTGCTGCTTGCCCGGGCGGACAAAGCGCAGCGGCGCGAAATCACCGCTGCGGTCGTTATCATATTCCAGGAAGAAGGCGTCAACGTTGACCGTCCCAAACAGCACTTCAGCCACCGGCTCATAGCCGCCTTCGGAAATCCAGGTGGAACGGAAGTTACCGCGACAGACGTGCAGCCCGATGGTCAGATCCTCCGGCTTGCCTTCCAGCGCCTTGTTAAGAACGCGGGCATAGATACGCGCCAGCTCATCGGCATCATCCCCGCGCTCGCGGATTTGACGGCGCTGATCGTCCGAACACAGGTAGGCCCAGACGGTGTCGTCCAGCTGCAGGTAACGGCAGCCCGCGTCATAAAAGGCCCGAATGGCGTCACGCCAGGTGGTCGCCAGATCGTCAAAATAGACGTTCAGGTCCGGATACACCGTCGCGTCAATGTCCTTACGGCCGCCGCGGAAATGAAGCACGCTCGGGCTGGGGATAGTCATCTTCGGCTGCGCAGTGCCGCTGATGCTTTTCAGATAGCGAAAATCGTCGAGCATCGGATGCTCGCCAAAGCCCAGCTTGCCGGTGACGCGCACGCCGTGGGCCTTAGTTTGCACCCCGTTGAACTGGATACCCTGCTGTGAATCGTAGCGCTCGACGCCCTGCAGCCCATCGAAGAAGTCGAAGTGCCACCACGCCCGGCGAAACTCCCCGTCGGTGACCACGTGCAGGCCGCACGCGCACTGCTGCTCAACGACGTGGCGAATGGCCTCATCCTCTACCGCACGCAGCTGTCCGGCGTCAATCTCACCGCTGGCATACTTCAGGCGAGCCTGCTTGATGGCGTCCGGGCGTAAAAAACTGCCGACTACATCGGCGCGGTACGGGGCGTGGTGTCGTTGCATGCAAATCTCCTCAGTCTGCTGGCGATGATTGCCAGCAGTGATAATTCATTATTTGAATATTTAGACTTCTGGATGTCTAAATGTCCAAAAACAATGTCATACCTCACCGGCTCGGGCAAACGAGAAAATTTCACGGGTGTTGAAAAAAATTCATGTTCAGAGCGCAGCGGCGGTTTCGCTGCCGGCAAAGGCGAACTTTTCATCTTCCCAGCCGGTAATGCCGCCCAGCATAATTTTGACCGGCAGCCCGAGACGCGCCAGCTTCAGTGCGGCTCTGTCCGCGCCGTTGCAGTGCGGCCCCGCGCAGTAAACGACGAACAGCGTGCCTTCCGGCCACTGGGCCATGCGCTCCGCCGTCATCTGGCTCCGCGGCAGGTGCAATGCGCCGGGAACGTGACGGCGGGCAAACTGCTCCGGGCTTCCCACGACGTGCAGCAGCACGAAGTCCTGCTCATGGTTGACCATGGCGTGATGCACATCAGCGCAGTCGGTCTCGACGCTCAGGCGGCGCAGGAAATGGGTAACGGCTTCCTGCGGCTCGGCAGCCGGAAATTCAGTAACATAGCTCATGATTCTTCCTCATCTTAGGCGTTTGTGTTAACACTACTCTATCCACAAACTCAGCCCATGAATGCGTTCGCCTATGCCAGAAAACAGCAAAAAGATGACAAACTTAAGACACATTGCCCGCCCGCAGGTGGTCGTGCTGGCGTATGACGGTCTGTGTACCTTTGAGTTTGGCGTGGCGGTGGAGATCTTCGGCCTGCCGCGCCCCGAGCTGGGCGACGCCTGGTATCGTTTTGCGGTGGCGAGCGTGGATGACGGTGAACTTCGGGCGACGGGCGGGATCCGCATCATTACCGATGGTGATATTACGCTCCTTGAGTCTGCCGATCTGATCGTGGTTCCCGGCTGGCGGGGGCTTGACTCCCCTGTTCCGGATGCGCTCTGCGACGCCTTGCGTCAGGCCAGCGCGCGCGGGTGCCAGTTGCTCTCTATCTGTTCGGGGGTGTTTGTGCTGGCCGCTGCGGGACTGCTGAACGGACGTAAAGCCACCACGCACTGGCGCTATCTCGACGCGCTTAAGGCCCGCTATCCTGACATCGACGTGGTTGAGGACGTGCTGTACCAGGACGAAGGGGATATTCTGACCTCCGCGGGCAGCGCGGCGGGGATCGATCTCTGCCTGCACGTCGTGCGTCGGGATTATGGCATGGAAACCGCCAACAGCGTGGCGCGTCGGCTGGTTATTCCGCCCCACCGGGATGGCTCTCAGCCGCAGCAGCTAAGCCGTCCGGTGGCCCAGCTGCGGGAGAGCCAGCGTCTGGGCCAGCTGTTTGATTTTCTGCACACGCATCTTATCGAGGCGCATAGCGTCGACTCCCTGGCGCGTCGGGTCGGAATGAGCCAGCGCACCTTCCTTCGCCGCTTCGAGGCGGCAACGGGAACGACGCCTGCACGCTGGTTAATCAATGAGCGTCTGCTGAGAGCAAAAGATTATCTGGAAAGCAGCCGGTTAAGCATCGACAGCATCGCTGAACAGACCGGGTTTGGCCAGGCGTCGACCTTGCGTCATCATTTCCGCCAGCAGTTTGCGCTTTCTCCGGCTCAGTACCGCAAGCAATTTTCGCGTCCGGGTACCGCCCGCTAAAGGCTGAGGGTTTCACACAGGGTTAAGCGCGCAGTGAACCGTCCAAAAAAAAACCGCCCCAAAAGGCGGTAAATGCTTGCATGGATAGATTTGTATTTTGGTCTCTACGTCCCGACACTCCATGGCCGGGCTGCGGATCTCATACAAACTACCATCGGTTGTCTTAACGAACGCTAAACAACCTTATTAGCCTGTATGGGTATTAATTTGCAAATAACGCATAAGGCCCTGCTCAGCGCTCTGTTTTGCGTCATCATTGATGGCTTCAAGATAAAAGGAGCGTGCAACGCCATAAGGTGCTTTTTCAGAGGGATACACCGCGAACTGGAACGTTTTTCCTCTAGCCCGATGCGTGCAATCTAATTCCCAACGCTGATCGTTTACTTTTTTGCTGGAGCAGGCAACGTTTCCATAGTCGCTGGTTAAATAAGAACCTACGCGAACTTCTGCCGACCGAAGATATTCTGGTTCGTCATTACCTGCATAACGAATCCCCGCGACGGCGCCCACAGCAACCGCCAGAAGCGCAAACGCAATTATTTTTTTCATTTTGGAGTGACCTGTTCCTTAGCCAAGGCAACTATTATATAAGATTTTTCCTTAATTCGAACAACTAATAATGTACCAGAAATGGGAGTTTACAAAGTTGCCTTTGCTTTTTAGGAAACATCCTAACTGCTAATTCGACCGCACATTATTTGACATTTTCTTTGCGCTAATTTTAATTTTCGAATAATAACACCAGGAAATAATCGACAAGATAATCCTGGACTGTTTTTCTGCGGTGAAACCATGGTTAAAAAAGGGTTATCTCTTATCATGCTTGTTTGTGCGTTGTTTTCTGGCCAGCTTATGGCCGGGCACAAAGGACATGAATATTTGTGGGTAAAGAATGTGGGGCATCAGCTTCGTCATGAAGCCGACAGCGATGAGTTGCGGAGTGCGGCGGAGGAATCGGCGGAGGGTTTGCGCGAACATCACCTGTGGCAAAAATCGCGCAAACCGGATACGCACGTTCGGTAATTAGCTGCCCTTGCGTTTTGGCAGGGTTTTCATCAGGTCGTCCGGACTGACGGACGCCACGATACTGCCGGGCTGCGGCATTTTGAAGATGTGGTTTTTCATCTTGCCAATCACATGCATTTCACATGGACGGCAGTCGAACTTAAGAGTCAGCACTTCGTCGCCGTTTACCAGCTGCATAGGCGTGGCCTTCCAGCTCTTAATGTTTCCTTTCGCCTGCTTCGGACACAGGTTAAACGCAAAGCGGAGGCAGTGCTTGGTGATCATCACCGGTACGTCGCCCTTCTCTTCATGCGCTTCATAGGCGGCGTCAATCAGCTGCACGCCGTGGCGATGATAGAACTCACGCGCCTTATGGTTATAGACGTTGGCCAGGAAGGATAAGTGGGTCTCCGGGTAGACGGGCGCAGGAACGGCTTCCGCTTTACGGCTGGCGCGCGGATACTGTGCCAGGCGCGCGGCATCCAGCATCTCTGCCGTTTCACGGCGGAACGCGTTAAGCAGGCTGTTTGGTACGAACAGCGCGTCCGGCAGATTCACGTCGATAGCGCGCGCGTAGTAAATCGTCTGCCCGAGCTTCGCCACGCCATCTTTCAGGCTGTTAAGCGCTTTTTCCGCATTGTTTGCCACCTCGAAGTGGCCCTCAAGCGTATGGGTCACGCTGATGCCGTCTTCACAGGTCATGGTCAGAATCAGCTGCTCTTCCCAGCCGCCCAGCGCTATATCCACGGCGATACGACGTTCGCTGGAGGTTTTCAGCAGCGCCTGCTGCCAGTTATGATCGAGGTTACGGTTAAGCGCCGCGTTTGGCCGCGCCTTGTAAAGATCGGCTGGCATTTCATTCGGCCATACGCGGTAGCGGTTCTCGCCGGTTTTCTCGACCGTATTGGCACGGAAGCCCACAACCTCACGCTTAATCATTACGTTTAGGCCATCGCCGTTCGCCAGCGGTTCCGTCACCTCGACATCCAGGTGATCTTTCCCCACCTTCAGCACTTCGCCCACCGGTAAACCGATAAACTTCGGTGAGTCAAACGCGCCGATGTCCCCTTTACGGGCATTCACGAAATAGTCCGTGCTGCCGCGGTGGAACGTTTTGTCCGTTGATGGAATAAAGAAATGCTCGGTGCGTCCGGCCGACGCGCGCGCCAGGTCACCGCGGTCTTCGATAATGGCGTCCAGCATCTGACGATAGTGCGCGGTGATGTTCTTCACGTAGCTCATATCTTTGTAGCGCCCTTCAATCTTGAAGGACCGCACGCCCGCGTCGATCAGCGCGCCCAGGTTGGCCGTCTGATCGTTATCCTTCATGGAGAGCAGGTGTTTTTCGAACGCGACGACGCGTCCCCGATCGTCTTTCAGGGTATACGGCAGGCGGCAGGCCTGAGAACAGTCGCCGCGGTTGGCGCTGCGGCCCGTCTGCGCGTGGGAAATGTTGCACTGGCCGGAATAGGCGACGCACAGCGCGCCGTGGATGAAGAACTCAATCGTCGCGTCCGTAGCCTGGTGAATATCACGAATTTGATTCAGGTTCAGCTCGCGCGCCAGAACGATCTGCGAAAACCCGACGTCGGAGAGAAACTTCGCCTTCTCTACCGTGCGGATATCACACTGGGTACTGGCATGCAGCTCAATCGGCGGAATATCCAGCTCCAGCACGCCCATATCCTGAACGATCAGGGCATCGACGCCGGACTGGTAGAGGTCGGCGATCAGACGTTGCGCAGGCTCCAGCTCATCATCATGAAGAATGGTGTTCAGGGTCACGAACACCTTCGCCCCGAAACGGTGGGCAAACGGCACCAGTTCAGCAATATCGCTCAGGCTGTTGCTGGCGTTATGGCGGGCACCGAAGCCTGGGCCACCGATGTAGACGGCGTCAGCGCCGTGAAGGATCGCTTCACGGGCAATGGCGGCGTCGCGGGCCGGGCTCAAAAGTTCAAGATGATGGGATTGCAGGCGCATACTTCGTCGTTATCCGTTATGGTCAAAATGGCGGCTATTGTAGTCAGAAGTCTGCGTCAGCGAAACAGTTTTGCGTAGCGTCAGCGGGGATAATGAATCAGGGAGTGAAAATGCACCGTCCGGTCGCCGCTGTTGCGGTAGGCGTGCGGTTTATCGCCGGCAAACCGGATGCCTGAATCGGCAGAAAGCGTCTGCCATTTGCCCTCGAGCTTCATCTCCAGCTCGCCGCTGACCACCACCACATGTTCAATCACTCCGGCCTCATGCGGCGTGGATTCACTCAGCGCGCCGGGTGCCAGGGTAATGGAGAAATAATCAAATCCCAGCGTCTCGTCCCACGGAAAAAGCGGCTTGACGACCATTGCCTGCTGCTGCGGGTCAAACACCGCCTGCCGGTCAGCCTCCGGCGTGATGAACGCGGAAAACGGCACGTTCAGCCCGGTGGCGATTTTCCACAGCGTCGACACCGTCGGGCTGGACTCATTGCGCTCGATTTGCCCAAGCATGGCTTTCGACACGCCGGTCTCGTCCGCGAGCTTCGACAAACTCCAGCCGCGCGCCTGGCGCAGCGTTTTCAGCGTTGCTGCAAGATGTTGTGTGATGTCCATATTCCCTCCTGTTGCGGTCAGCATACCACTTGTACGCTATAGCGCACAGTGCTACCTTATGTCGGACGTTATAACGCACAGCGGAGTTTTCATGCGCCCTTCCTCTCACCTTGTTCCGGCCGTACTGGCAGGATTTGTCGCCGTGCTGGTCGGTTACGCCAGTTCGGCCGCCATCATCTGGCAGGCCGCCGCCGCGGCAGGCGCCAACGCGCAGCAGATTGCGGGCTGGATGACCGCGCTGGGGATTGGCATGGGCGTCAGCACCCTGGCACTTTCCTTGTGGTATAAAGCACCGGTCCTGACCGCCTGGTCGACGCCCGGCGCGGCGCTGCTCGCCACCAGCCTGCACGGCGTGACGCTGGCAGAAACGATCGGCGTATTCATCTTTGCTAACGCGCTCATTTTACTTTGCGGCATCACCGGGCTGTTCGCCCGTCTGATGAGGCTGATCCCCCATTCGCTCGCTGCCGCCATGCTGGCAGGCGTGCTGCTGCAGTTTGGCCTGCACGCGTTTGCGCATCTGGAGGGGCATTTTCTGCTGTGCGGCAGCATGATAGCGGCGTGGCTCTTAGCAAAGGCGCTCGCTCCGCGCTATGCCATCGTGGTCACGCTGCTCGTCGGGGGTATTGTGGCCTGGGCGAGTGGTGATGTTGTCACGGATAAAGTTACCCTCTCTCTGGTCATGCCTGAGTTTATTGCCCCCGCGTTCACTTTCACCCCCCTGGTGAGCATTGGCGTGCCCTTCTTCCTGGTCACCATGGCTTCGCAAAACGCACCGGGGTTCGCCACGATGAAGGCTTCCGGCTACCCGCTGGCGGTCTCACCGCTCATAATCGTGACCGGCGCGCTGGCGCTGCTGCTTTCTCCCTTTGGCGTTTTTTCCATCTGTATCGCGGCCATCACGGCCGCCATTTGTCAAAGTCCGGATGCCCATCCGGATGCGGGTAAACGCTGGCTGGCGGCCATCGCGGCCGGTGGGTTTTATCTGCTGGCGGGAATGTTCGGCGGCTCCATTACCGGGCTGATGGCCGCGCTACCGCTCAGCTGGATCCAGACGCTCGCCGGTCTGGCCCTGCTGGGCACCATCAGCGGGAGTCTCTGTCAGGCATTGAACCACGAAGCGGAGCGCGACGCGGCCATCGTCACGTTTCTGATGACCGCAAGCGGCGTCACGATCCTGGGCATCGGTTCGGCATTCTGGGGGCTGGTGCTGGGCGGCGTGTGCTATGCCCTGTTTTCACGCGCTCGCCGCGCGTAGCTGCGAAGGCGTCATGCCCGTCGCGCTGCGAAAGCGGTTACTGAAGTGGCTGGCGGAGTTAAACCCGCAGGCCAGAGCGATGTCCGTTAGCGGCGTGGCGGTATGCTGCACCATCTCTTTCGCCTTTTCCATGCGCCTTTGCATCACATACTGATGCGGTGCCAGCCCCGTCGACTGGCGGAACATGCGGGCAAAATGGTATTCGCTGAGTGCAGCCTGCGCCGCCAGCTCGGCCAGCGTCAGGGGCTGCCCCAGGTTCTCTTCGATAAAGGCCAGCACGTTGCGCAGCACGAACGGCGATAGCCCACCGGTGACGACCGGCAGCTTCCACTGCACGTTAGCGTAGTTTTGCAGCAGATGGGTCAGGAGCAGCGTGGAGGCGGTGCTCAGCGTGAGCTGGTTGGCATGCTGCTGCCAGTCGCAGCCGAGCAAAAACTGGCGGTACAGCGTGGTGATCTTCGGATCGCTGCCAAAAATGCGCTCGTCCAGCGTCAGCGAAAGCGGCCGCTTGTCCCAGATCTTTTCCCCCACGTCGCGCAGGTGTTCATCGGTGCAGTAGAGATGCACAAACGACAGGTCATCACGGATATCCCACGTCGATTCGCTCTCCTTGGGCATCAGGCAGAAACGGTCCGGTCCTCCGCCGTTCTTCCAGCCGCCGGGCGTTTTTTGATAGCTTTCGTAGCCGTCCGCCACGTACAGGCTGAGGGTATGGTGATTACTTTTTACCGTTATCGTATCGTGCTTGTTGTACCACGCTGCCAGCTGAATACCCGAATTCAGCGAGACGGTCTCCCGCAGGACCGCATTCTGTTGGCAAAGCGTTTCAAAGGTATCGTAAGCGTGAGACATAACCGTTAGCGCATGATGGTTCGGAACATCAGTCTAAGAAGAGTTGTCTCGCGTTGCCAGACCCTGTGGAAGAAAAAAGCGCAAGATTTTGCAAGTCACCCGCAAGCCGGTGAAAGCCAGGTGCGGTTCTCAGCGCCATACTGCGGGCTTCCGTGGTTTGAGAAGAGAAAAAATATGAACGCATTATTATACGGACTGGTGGTGATCATCTGGGGAACCACCTGGATTGCGATTTTCCTGCAGCAGGGTCCCGTAGCCGCGCCCGTCTCTATTTTCTGGCGTTTCGCCGTCGCCAGCCTCACGATGATGGTGGTGTTAATCGCCCTGCGCCGCCTGCGCACGCTGGCACTGCGGGATCACCTTTATTGCCTGCTCCAGGGGTGCTGCGTTTTCTGCTTTAACTTCTGGTGTTTTTACACCGCCGCCTCGCACATCAACACCGGGCTGGAGTCGGTAATCTTCTCCATGGCGGTGCTCTATAACGCCATTAACAGCTTTATTTTCTTCGGGCAGCGCCCGCCCGCGCGTTTCTGGGCGGCGGCGGCGCTGGGCCTGGTCGGGATCGTCACCCTCTTCTGGGACGATCTGCTCGCCAGCGGCTGGAGCGCGTCGCTCCTGACTGGAATCGGCCTCTCCGCGCTTGGCACCTACGGCTTCTCGCTGGGCAATATGATCAGCATGCGCCATCAGCGCAGAGGTCTGGAAACCATGACCACCAACGCCTGGGCGATGCTCTACGGCACGCTGGTGATGGGCTGCATTGCGCTGTTCAGAGGCGATAGCTTTGTGCCGGAATGGACGGTGAGCTATCTCGGCGCTCTGGTTTATCTGGCCCTGTTTGGCTCGGTGATTGCTTTTGGCGCGTACTTTACCCTGGTGGGCCGCATTGGTCCGGGCAAAGCGGCCTACAGCACGCTGCTTTTCCCGCTGGTGGCGTTGTCCATCTCCACGGTGTATGAAGGCTACGTCTGGCATATCAACGGCATTGTGGGACTGATGCTGATACTGGGGGGGAATATGGTGATGTTTACCAAACCGGAAACCTGGTTCAGGCGCTTGCGAACGGCGTGAACAAAACGGCCTGCATTGTGCAGGCCGTTTTCAGTTATTTTGCGGTCTTTTTCACATCAAACATGGTGGCATCCGTCCCCATGTCGTCAACAACCTGCTTCAGCGTCGCAAAGGTCACAGGCGTATTTTCGTTATTCACCTCTTTACCTTCACCTTTACGCACCACCTTCATGACCGGTTTGTTGGTGGCCGCATCGATCAGCTCGCCTTCAAAGAAAAGATGGGTATCCATGGTGCGGTGTCCGGTTGCCATCTGCGTACCGGCAACCACCAGCGCAACGGGCACCACTTCATAGAACTGCAGCCCTTCTTTCTGCGAACTCACCCCGGTAATCGCGCCGCGGAAAATCAGGCTATGTTTACCCGGCGTGGTCACAATCGGCTTGCGCGTACCTGCAGCAGCTTTCAATTTGGTATTGGTGTAGTTGAGCAGCTCATCAAGCGTTTTTTGCCCGATTTGCGTGGAGGGCTTAGGCGTTGGGTAATAGGTGACCGGCGTCCAGATAATGCTGTCGTAATTAGCTTCGTTGTAGGAAGGATCAACCCAACGCAGCGTGGCTTTGCCCGTCGCAGACGTCGTCTGCTGCAGGCCGGAGTAGTCTTTTAAAAAGCCAGAGTATTGTTCTGGCGCGGCGACTTTTGAAGAACAGCCCGCCAAAGCCAATAGACCAGAAAGCGCTGCAACTTTAAAAAAAGTTTGAGTACGCATGATAGTTTTCCATGTTATCTGCAAGTATGCATTTGAAGTTATAGCAAAAGACGGGTAGGTCTGTTGTGACAAAAAATGATGCGGGGAGCACAAATTGCGAAAAGACTGCCCGGCGGCGTGCCGGGCAGTGAAAAACTACTGATTTATATCCACTTGCCAGAAAAGATGCTTACCAAACGGGTCGATTTCATATCCCGTTACCTCCTTGCGCACCGGTTCGAAAATGGTTGAATGTGCAATCATTACTGCTGGCATTTGATCGTGCATCATCTGCTGAGCCTCTTTATACAGCGCCACGCGTTTATCGCGATCGGTGGTGGATTTTGCTTGCGCAATGATTTGATCAAAAGGCTTATAACACCACTTCGCCGAGTTTGATCCGCCGTTTGCCGAGGTGCAGGTAAACAGTGGGCCAAAGAAGTTGTCAGGATCGCCCGTGGCGGTGGTCCAGCCCATCAGCGCGGCCTGATGCTCACCCCCCTTCACGCGTTTCAGGTATTCGCCCCATTCGTAGGTAACGATGTGGGTCTGTACGCCGACTTTCGCCCAGTCGGCCTGGATCATCTCCGCCATGCGTTTCGCATTCGGATTGTACGGACGCTGCACCGGCATCGCCCACAGGTCGATGCTCACGCCGCCGGCAAAACCGGCCTCTTTCAGCAGCGCCTTCGCCTTTTCGGGATCGTAATCGTCATCCTTAAGCGCGCTGTCGGCGCTCCAGACGCCCGGCGGCAGCAGACTCTTCGCTACGGTGCCGGTACCGTGGAATACCGCCTCAATGATGGCCGGTTTATTGATCGCCATCGCCAGCGCCTGGCGGACCTTGACGTTATCCAGCGGCGGCTTTTGGGTATTAAACGCCAGAAAACCGGTATTCAACCCGGCTTTGCTCATCAGGTTGATGTCCTTGTTGGCCTTCATACGCGGCAGGTCCGCCGGGTTCGGGAACGGCATCACCTGGCATTCGTTCTTCTCAAGTTTGGCAAACCGCACGGAGGCATCCGGCGTGATGCTGAACACCAGCCGATCGAGCTTCGATTTCCCCTGCCAGTAGTCGGCAAACGCCGTGAACAGGATCCGGGAATCCTTCTGATACTGCGCCAGCCTGAACGGCCCGGTGCCGATGGGCTCCATATCCACCTTCTCCGGCGTGCCCGCTTTCAGCATCGCGTCGGCGTATTCCGCGGAAAGGATCGAAGCAAAATACCAGGCCAAATCGGCAACAAACGGCGCTTCCGGGTGCGCCAGGGTGAAGCGCACGGTGTGGTCGTCGACTTTATCAATCGCGGTTATCAGGCTGCCAAACTCCAGGCTTTCGAAGTTGGCGTAGCTGCCGTTTGAAACGTTATGGTAGGGATGATTCGCATCTTTCTGACGCATAAATGAGAAAATCACGTCGTCGGCGTTCAGGTCGCGCGTCGGCGTGAAGGACTTATTGCTCTGGAATTTAACGCCTTTGCGCAAATGGAAGGTATACACCTTGCCGTCGTCGCTCACCTCCCAGCGTTCTGCCAGGCTTGGCACCAGCTCCGTGGTGCCGGGTTTGAAATCAACCAGCCGGTTATAGACCGGCACGGCGCTGGCGTCCACGCTGGTTCCCGAGGTGTATAGCTGAGGGTTAAAGTTTTCCGGCGATCCTTCGGAGCAATACACCAGCGTTTTCGCGGCGACAGCCGAGCTGACCGTCAGTGCCGCGAGCGCCAGTGTGAAAGTTGTGAGTCTGCTGTTCATCATTTATTCCTGTCTTTTTAATTCGACGGCTAATTAATTCTTTTGCCGTTTCATAAATAACATTAAAGTGATGTGGCAAACACCCGAAAAATAAATAAGGAACAAATCACTATGGGCTCGCCGCTTTCCAGACAATTAACGCACCGTTTTTTCCGCTATCTCGCTATCACCAGCCAGAGCGATCCCAAAGTCAACACTCTGCCCTCAACGCCGGGCCAGCACGACATGGCGCGCGAGCTGGCGCAGGAGCTGGCACAGCTGGGTTTAGACGATATTGTGATTGATGAATTCGCCACGGTAACGGCGGTAAAAAAAGGCAACGTGCCCGGCGCGCCGCGCATTGGCTTTATTACCCATATTGATACCGTAGACGTGGGTTTATCACCGGATATTCATCCACAAATATTAACGTTTACCGGTGAAGATCTCTGCCTGAATAAAGAGAAAGACATCTGGCTGAGGGTAAAAGAGCATCCTGAAATTCTGGCTTATCCGAATGAGGAGATTATTTTCAGCGACGGAACCAGCGTTCTGGGCGCGGATAATAAATCCGCCGTGACGGTGGTCATGACGGTGCTGGAAAACCTGACGGCGGAGCATCGGCACGGGGATATCGTCGTGGCGTTTGTGCCTGACGAGGAGATCGGCCTGAACGGCGCCAAGGCGCTGGATCTTAAGCGCTTCGACGTCGACTTTGCCTGGACCATCGACTGCTGCGAGCTGGGTGAAATTGTCTACGAGAACTTTAATGCGGCCGCTGCGGAGATCCGCTTTACCGGCGTGACGGCGCACCCGATGTCCGCCAAAGGCGTGCTGGTGAACCCTCTGCTGATGGCAACCGACTTCATCAGCCATTTTGACCGCCAGCAGACGCCGGAGTGCACCGAGGGGCGTGAAGGCTATATCTGGTTTAACGGCATTCAGGCCGGGCAGAACGAGGCCGTGCTTAAGGCGAACATCCGTGATTTTGACAAGGACGGCTTTGCCGCCCGCAAGCAGCAGATTGCCGACGTGGCCGCGCTGATTGCCGCCCAACATCCGACGGCCAGCGTGGACTATCGCATTGAAGATACCTACAGCAATATCAGCAATGCGGTGGGTGAAGACCGGCGCGCTATCGACCTGATGTTCGAGGCGATGGAGTCACTCGGCATCACGCCGAAGCCAACGCCAATGCGCGGCGGCACGGACGGCGCGGCGCTTTCGGCTAAAGGGCTGCTCACGCCGAACTTTTTCACCGGCGCGCACAACTTCCACTCGAAGTTTGAATTTCTGCCGCTGTCGTCATTTGAGGCTTCTTACAAGACTGCGCTGCAAATCTGTCTGCTGGCCGCCCGTTAAGCGGGTTTACGTGCCAGCATCGTGGCAAAGCGCAGCTTGATGCGGTTACCGTTTTCATCCGTGCGGTGCAGTTCGCCAACGTCTTCGTTGTATTTGAGCAACGCCCAGCCTTCATAGTAGTTGCTCAGCTCACCGCTTTTAAACGCAAACGGGAAGCCGACGGTACACGGGTAATCCGCCGTGTCCATGGCGGCAACAATCAGGTTGTAGCCGCCCGGCCTTGTGCAGCGCTGCATGTTGGCGATTAGGCCCGGGATAGTTTCTGGCTCCAGGAACATCAGCACCACGGTGGAGAGAATAAAATCGTATTCACCGTCAAAGCGCAGGTTATTGAGATCTTTAACCGCCGTTTGGAGGTTGTCGATCCCTTCTTCCGCCCTGATGCGCTCGATATTGTCGATGCTCATTGGGTTCTTGTCCCACGCGGTCACCTCGTAGCCGTTAGCCGCCAGATACAGGCTGTTACGGCCGTTGCCGCAGCCCAGATCCAGCGTTTTACCGGGCTTCACCCTCTCCGCGCTGTACAGCACCTCTGAATGGGTTCGGGTTAAACCATATTTCTCTGTGAAGTAATTCTCATCGACGGTCATTCGTTTTTTCCTGATCCTGCGTAAGTTTAACGTGCATCCTGAATGCCATTTTAAGGCGTTTACCGTCGGGTTGCCAACCGTTCGAAAACCGAAAAATTTGCTACGTTTAGTGAAGACGCTTTTCAGAGACATAACGATGAACAAATATCGCCTTAGCGACAAGACGCGCATCTGGCAGTGGAAAAACGGCGAGACGGCACACTCAACGGCGCTGCGACAGATTATCGCGACAGTGGATTTTAACGACGTGAAGGCCGGCACCAGGGGCGGCTGGATAGACGATGCGCACGCTCTCTCGCAGGACGGTGATTGTTGGATCTATGACGAAAACAGCGTGGTGTTCGCCTGTGCAACGGTGTCCGGCAACGCGCGTCTTACCCTACCTTGCATCATCAGCCATGATGCCCGTATCGGCGGCAGCTGCTGGCTGGACGGGGCGGAGGTCAGCCACGGCGCGCGAATAAGTGACAACGTCACCATTCAGCAATCCTGCGTGCGGGGCGAGTGCCATATTTACGGTGAGGCGCGCGTGCTGCATCACAGCGTGGTCATTGCCGCCAAAGGGTTAACGCCAGACCATGAACAGATCTTGCGAATCTACGATAAGGCGACGGTGAGCCAATCGCGCGTTGTGCACCAGGCGCAAATCTACGGCGAGGCGATGGTCAATTTTGCCTTTGTCGAGCACCGGGCCGAAGTCTTCGACAAGGCCATTCTCGAAGGTAACGACCTGAATAACGTCTGGGTGTGCGACTGCGCAAAAGTCTATGGCAACGCCCGCGTGATTGCCGGCTTTGACGAGGATGCTATTCCGACGGTGCGCTACAGCTCTCAGATTGCGGAGAATGCCGTGGTGGAAGGAAACTGCGTCATCAAGCACCACGTTCTGATTGGCGGCCAGGCGTGGCTGCGCGGCGGGCCGATCATGCTGGATGATAAGGTGGTGATTCAGGGGCGGGCGCGGATCAGCGGCGATGTGCTGATTGAGCATCGGGTGGAAATCACCGACGATGCGGTCATTGAAGCGTTTGCCGGAGAGAGCATTCACCTGCGCGGCGAAAAGGTGGTTAACGGCGACCAGCGCATCACCCGCACCCCGCTGCTGGGGGCGTTATAGGCTATAAATTTTTCCGTAGATGTTTACATCCTCAAAGCGGCCATTCAGGTATTCCGCTTCCCGCAGGCAGCCTTCCAGGGTGAAACCATTGCGCACGGCAACGCTGTTGCTGTGCCGATTAGCCACCCGACACTTAATCACAAAGCGGCGGATCTCACCGCGTTCGGCATAGTAGCGCATAAATGCCTGCAGCGAACGGGAGAGAATGCCCTGCCCCTGGTGGTCTTCATCCAGCCAGTAACCGATATAGCCAGCCTTGTTAGTGGGTTCAATCGTGTTGAAAGACAGCACGCCAGCCAGCGCATCATCCTTAAAGATCAAAAACATTTTGGCGTAGCCGCGCTGGTGCAGCATCTGATTGCTCTGCACGTTGCGGCGGGTATCCTCTTCGCTGCCCGCGTGCTGCGCCCAGTCAAAGGCGGTTTGCAGAAAGGTTCTGTTTTTGACGACGAGATTGTGCAGCTCGGCGGTGTAGCGCTCTTCGACGGCGCGAAGTTCGATATCCTGGGAAACGGGGATAATTTCTGAAGACATGGTGCCTCTCTATTGCCGGGTGGCGCTAACGCTTACCCGGCCTACAAATGCGTCCAGAGTAGGCCGGGTCAGGCGCAGCCGCCACCCGGCACAATCCCACAAGCGTTAACGCATTACCCGGTCGTCAACATACTGACGTTTATCCGGCGCCGGTGGGAAATACTGGTACAGCCAGGTTTCGCTGATGGCGTCGCCCTGGCAGCGCAGGAACAGGCGCATATCTACCGGCTCGGTTGAATCCGAGGTCGGGTACCAGTCAAACAGAATGCGATAGCCGTCAAACGGCTCAACGTAGAGGATCTCAACCTGCTTCGCTTCACCGCTGGAGAGCGTAATCACCGGCTCGATGCCTTTTGGCGCAGCGGCCTTCAGGTCACCGCCGACGAAGTCGATCGCGAAGCGACGGGCCCACACTTTCGGGTAATTTTCGCCCGGCGCCCAGCCTTCCGGGAACCCGCCCATGCCGGTACGGGTCGCGAAAACGTTGGCCAGCGGGGAACGCACCGGCGGCATGGCGCTCCAGTACAGACGATATTTGAAGTCCAGCTCGTCGCCCGCCTTCACCGCTTTTTCCGGCTGCCAGAAGCAGACCACGTTATCCAGCGTTTCACCGGTGGTCGGGATCTCCATCAGGCCAACCGCGCCTTTACCCCAGTCGTTACGCGGCTCAACCCACAGGCTCGGGCGCTTGTTATACCAGCCCATCACGTCCTGATAGTGCGAAAAATCGCGGTCAAGCTGCAGCAGGCCGAACCCTTTCGGGTTTTTATCCATATAGGCGTTGAACTGCAGCTTCTGCGGATTGTTCAGCGGACGGCAGATCCACTCTCCGTTCCCACGCCACATCGCCAGGCGGTCGGAGTCATGAATTTGCGGGTGAATGGTATCGCACATGCGGCGTTCGTTATTGCCGCAGCTGAACATGCTGGTCATCGGCGCGATGCCGAGCTGCTTGATGTCCTTACGCGCGTAGAGATGGTTTTCCACCTCCATAATCACCTGGCTCTTCTCGCAGTGGATCACGAACTTGTAGGCACCGGTAATGCTCGGGCTATCGAGCAGCGTATAAACGGTAAAGGTGGTGTCGCCAGGCTTGACGGTTTCAAACCAGAAGGCGGTAAAGTCCGGGAACTCTTCCGGCGTGTCGGTAAAGGTGTCTACTGCCAGACCACGTGCGGAGAGGCCGTACTGGTAGGTGTCATCCACCGCGCGGAAATAGCTCGCACCCAGGAAAGAGACGATATCGCGACGCGCCAGCTCCGGCGCCTTAAAGGCGCGGAAGCCCGCAAAGCCAAGATCGCTTTGCCCCTCCAGCTGTTTGGTATCCACACCCGTTTCACCGTAGCTGAACAGCTCAGGACGGAAGTGGATCTCGCGCGCCATTGAGGTGGACTGGTCCAGCGAGAACATCCGCACGCGGCGGCGGAACCCCATTCCCATATGGAAGAACTGCACGTCCAGCTGACGCCCTTCAATGTTGTTCCACAGAGACTGCTTCTCATCGTAGCGGATGGCGTTATACGCCTGCGGCGTCATGGTCGCCAGCGTCTCCGGCAGCGGACGCGGCGCGCCACCCCACGGGGTTTTCGCCAGATCATGCGCCATGGATTGCAGTACGGAGAAGTCAAAACGACGGCTCTGGCCGTCAGCAATGTCAGAGTCGGCAGCGTATGCCGCGTTGGAAAACAGGGAAGCAAGGCCAGAGGTGCCGCTCAGGGCTGCCACTGCCAGCGAGCCTTTTAGAAAACGTCTGCGATTCATGCCTGGAAAAACGTCCTTATGGTCGTGTGAATGTGTTCCGCGCTCGGCGAAATGACGGCAAGAAAGAACGCACAGCCTAAACAAAAATGGTTAAGAATCCAATTGTTGGCCGGTGATTATATGAACAAACCGAGAAATATTTTCTGTCGACCAGAACGGCCCGAAAGTGGTGTAAAGAAAGCCTGGAATATGTGTAGAAAAATGCCCCGGCGCGACATCGTTCGCCGGGGCTAATGAGGTGGTTATTTTACGCTGACATCGATACCCGGGAAGTACTTATCAGCGAGTTTAGCGATCGTGCCGTCGGCACGTACTTTATCAATCGCGGCATCAAGCTGCTTTTTGGTGGCCTCGTCACCCTTGCGCAGCCCAAAGCCGATCCCGCTGCCGAGGATCGTGTCGTCAGACACCGGCTTGCCGATGAAGCCAAACCCTTTACCCTGCGGCTTGCTGAGGAAACCCGCCTGCCCGGCCGCGGACATCACCAGCGAGGCGTCAATGCGGCCATTCAGCAGGTCGCCCCAGGCCATATTCTGATCTTTATAAGACACCACGGTGACACCCTGCTTTTCCCAGTGCTCTTTCGCGTAGGTTTCCTGAATTGAGCCCTGCAGTACGCCGATGGTTTTGCCCTTCAGCCCTTCTGGCGTGGCCTCAACCGCCGTACCGGCCTTGCCGACCAGCTGCGACGGAATACGGTAGATCGGCTGGGTAAAATCAATGCTCTTGCGGCGCTGCTCGGTAATGTTCATCGCCGAGTTAATGGCGTCAAACTTCTTCGCCACCAGCCCCGGAATCAAGGCGTCAAACGCGGTTTCCACCCAGCTGCACTTCAGCGCAGCCGCTTTGCAGATGGCATTCCCCAGCTCCACGTCAAACCCTTCCATTTCGCCCGCCGCATTGCGGCTCTCAAACGGCGGATATTCCGCTTCCAGGCCGTAACGCAGCTCGGACGCCGCGAAGGAGGAAAAGGTACACAGCAATCCCATGCCGACAACTAGCGCGCGTAATTTCATCTCAAACTCCTCAGAGCCTATCCCAGTAGGCGTAATTGTTGAAGACAGTTTGGTACCGGACAGCGCACAGAAACCGGAACGTACATGTAGTACGTGAGGATTTCGAGCACTGCCCGGTGCCAAAATGGCGAATAAAATAGCCTAATGGGATAGGCTCAGCGTGGTTTGACCCGACACAGGGCTTGGGCACCTGCCCGTAACGTCGCCTCGTCTTTCGCAAAAGAGAGACGAATCAATTTATTATCCGTGCCGTCCGCATAAAACGCCGACAGCGGTATGGTTGCAACACCGTACTCGACGATGAGCCGCTTCACCAGCTCGCTGTCGCGCTCGTCGCTGAACTGGCTGTAGTCCGCCAGCATGAAGAACGATCCGGCGCTGGGCAGCAGCGTGAACGGCGAATCGGCCAGCAGACTCTGCAGCAGATCGCGCTTACGCTGGTAAAACGCCGACAGCGACAGCCAGGTTTGCGGGTCGACCATATGTTCAGCAAACGCGTGCTGCATTGGCGTATCGGCAGAAAACATCAAAAATTGATGGACTTTACAAATCTCGTCCATCAGTACCGCCGGAGCAACACAGTACCCCACGCGCCACCCGGTGACGTGATAGGTTTTTCCAAAAGAAGAAATAATCACGCTGCGCTCCGCCAGCTGCGGGTGCGTGGCCATCCCGTGGTGCGGCTCACCGTCGAAAACGACGTGTTCATACACTTCGTCAGACAAAATAATGATGTCCGTGTTGCGCGTCAGCGCCGCCAGCTGCTGCAGGTCATTGGTCGAGAAGACCTGACCGCTCGGGTTGTGCGGCGTATTGATGACGATCATCCGCGTGCGCGAGGTGATGGCAGCGCGGACCTCGTCCCAGTTGACGGCAAAATCCGGCACCGTGAGCCTGATGGCAACCGGCGTTGCCCCCTGCAGGCGGACAATGGGCGCATAGCTGTCAAAGGAGGGCTCAAAGTAGATCACCTCATCCCCCGGATGCACCAGCCCGCTGATGGCGGAATAGAGCCCTTCGCTGGCGCTGGCGGTCACCAGCACCTCGCTGGTCGGGTCATACTGCGTGCCGTAGAGCGCGGCGATTTTATCGGAAATGCGCTCTTTGAGCGGCTGCAGACCGGTCATCGACGCGTACTGGTTATGCCCCTCCTCCATGGCCCGGGTGACGCCCGCAATCAGCTTCGGGTCACAGGAAAAATTCGGTGCGCCCTGAGAAAGGTTAATGGCGTTATGCTGCGCCGAGAGCTGGCCGATAACGGTAAAAATGGTGGTACCCACATCGGGCAGTTTGGAGCGCGTCTGCACGGGCGTTCGTAAAGTCATCCTCTTTCCCTTCTCATGGACATTGCATAACTATTCAAACAACATCTCTGCTGTCGGGACAATCGAATTGTTGTCATAATAGCCATGAGAAAAATGCATAGCTGAGGTGTTTTTATGTCGCGCCGTTCGCTCCCGCTCAATGCCATTGACGCATTTTTAGTCACCGCGCGTCACCTGAATCTGACCCATGCTGCCGCGGAGCTTTGCCTGACGCAGGGGGCCGTAAGCCGTAAGATTGCCTCCCTTGAGGCGTGGTTTGGCTTTCCGCTGTTTGAACGCCACGCGCGCGGCCTGCGCCTCTCTTCCCAGGGCAGCGCCCTGCTCCCGGAACTGCAGTCTGCTTTCGAACACCTGCTGACCGTGGCCGATCGGGCCCGAAGCCCGCACACCGCGATCAGGCTTAAGGCCCCTACCTGCGCCATGCGCTGGCTGGTGCCGCGCCTGCTGGAGGTGGAGCGCGAGCAGCCGGATCTGCAGATTGCCCTGACCACCACCACCGATCACAACGTCAATTTCAAAACCGAATCCTACGACGCGGCGATTGTCTTCGGCACGCACATGAGCGCAGGCGATCTGCTGTTTGAAGAGGCGCTCACGCCAGTGATCAGTCCGGTACGCGCGGGGGCAGCGCTGGGATCGCTGACGTTCCTGCATCCGACAAGGGATAAAACAGACTGGTCGCTGTGGCTGACGAAGCAGGAAGGTCCCGGCTTTGCCATGCACAAAAATCAACACTTCGACACGATGGATCTTGCCATTACCGCCGCCATTCAGGGGCTGGGCGTCGCCATTGCCGACGAAACGCTGGTGGCCGAGGATGTCCGCGCGGGAAGGCTAATGCGGCCTTATGAAACCAGCATCAAAACCGGCGCGAGCTACCGGCTGGTGCTCCGCGAAACGCCAGCCGAGGAGAATGGACTGGCTGCGTTTCGCGCCTGTTTGCTTAATCGAGGCTGACGTGGTGCTTCATCACCCGTTTGAAGAGGCTCATGCGGGCGCGCATAAAGCGGTTTTCAAGCCTGAAATCTGCATGTTTATTCACGCCAATGCGTAACAGAACGTCCCGCCCTTTACGACACGCGGGCCAGTGCGTCGGTCCGGGCAGGCTGTCGCGAGATCCCGCTTCACGCGCGAAGCTCACCCAGTAATCCGCTACCTGCGCCGCAAACTGCAGATCCCGCTCGTTGACGTACTGACGTGAAGGCTCCACCTGGCCGAGGGTATCGAAAACGTAGGGCACTTCGTTGCCGTGCCACGCGCCGTTAACGTAGGTTCCATGCTCCGCTTCGGCGACATAGTCAAACCAATAGCGCCAGCACAAGCCGCCGACACGCTGCTGAGCCTGCATCACCACGTAGCCCATCGTGGTAAAGGCCATGTCGCGGCACACCTGCCTGCCCAGCTCTTCATCGCCCTTCACGCCCGGATAGAGCAGCTTAATCAGCCCCAGCCCGAAGCGGCGCTCCCGGCGCAGCTTCTGAATTTGTCCGGCGAGATCGACGCCAAATACCGCCATCACGCTGGCCTCATCGCTGTTAGAGCCAATCATCACCGGTACCGGATGCTGGCGCGCAGCGAAAAAGACGTCCAGCATCGCTTCCGGCAGAACGCAGTCCCCCACGATGGGCGCCGGAGCGACGTTGAGCGGCGCGGCGAGCGGCCAGAACGCCTCGGGCGGGATGGCCCGCAGCTGCTCCGCCGTCGCATTTTCCAGCCCGAAATGGGCGGCCAGCGCCTCCCCTTTTTGCAGGGCCTGCTCGCGCGGCGTGTCCGGCAGGGTGTATCCGCTTTGCACAATCGCCTTATGGAAAAGCCCTTCTGCCAGCGGCGAGGCCAGCAGAGAGAGCACGCTGCGCGCGCCGGCGGATTCACCAAACAGGGTCACATTGTCAGGATCGCCACCAAACGCGGCAATATTCTCCCGCACCCATTCCAGCGCGGCGATCTGATCCAGCAGGGCAAAATTATGCACCACGCGATCTTCCTCGCCCTCCAGCGCGGGATGGGCAAAAAAGCCGAGATGACCGAGGCGGTAGTTGATTGTCACGATAACCACGCCGCGCGTGGCCAGCGCTTTACCGTTATAGGGCGGCAAGCAACCCGCGCCCACGGTAAACCCGCCGCCGTGCAGCCACACCATAACCGGAAGCGGCCCGCTACGGTCAACGGGAGACCAAACGTTCAGATAGAGGCAATCTTCAGAGAAGGAGCCCGGATCGCCCCCGCCCAGCTCCTGACAATACTCGCTGCTTTGCCAGCTTGAGGCCGAAAAGACGGTGGCCTCGCGAACGCCATCCCAGCGTTCGGGCGGCCTGGGCGAACGCCACCGCCACTCGCCCACGGGCGGTGCGGCGTAGGGAATACCGCACCAGAGGTGGACGTTTTCATCGGTTAAGCCAGACAGCGCGCCCTGGCGCGTTTCAACCACAGGGGTGGAAAGATGTTGCATAACGACCTTATTTTTTTCCATCACACCCCAGCAGAGTAACGGTTTCAGAGCAAACCGCAACGCTGTTTGCTGCGCGTCTCAGCCTCCTCATAGAGGGCGAACTCGTCATGCACCGGGCAGCCGAGCGCGGCTTCAAACGCCTCGCGGCTGGCGTTACCGTGGCTTCGCGCCTGGGTTTCATTCCCGAGATTGGACTGGAAAATCCCGGCGGCGCTCACCGGGAGGAAATCTTCGTAGGTGATCGGCTGGGCCACTACCCATCCCCGCTCAATCAGCGGCTGCGGATCGTCTCCCGGGCGGAACGCATGGCGATGCGCTTCTCCCGCTGGCGTCAGACGGTAGCGGAAATACGCCAGCCCCTGACGACGCATTAACAGCTCGCTGTCCGGGAAGGCGCTAAAGACCTCCCGCAGATGCAGCTGGTGCGTCAGGTTATCTTTACCCGTTCCGGCCAGGGCAAGGAGGCTATCGTACAGCTCACGGCCTTTAGGGGTCAGCGCCACGCCGCGCTGTTCAATTTCACCAAAGCGCGCGGTGTGGGTGCCCTTATGTTCACCGGCAAACAGCACCGGTTCTTCCAGCGCCTTAAAGCTGGTTTGACGCAGCAGGACGGGAACCTCGCGGCGCGGCGGGCCTTCAATCAGAATTTTTGGCTCAATGCCGTACTTCGGCATCAGCTCCTGCGCCCGGTCGATATCCAGCGTGCGCGGCGTGAGGTGGTTGATGTGGCAGCCCGGGAAGCAGACCACGTCGGCTATCAGCCTGTGCTCGTTGCTCAGGGCGAGGTAAGTTTCCTGGTCGACCGTCGCATGACGGTGCCAGCGGAAGGTTTCTAACGCTTCCTGCACAAACTCGCGCGCCTGCGCGTCGGTAAACTGCCCTTCCGACTCATGCAGATCGAGAAGCGCCAGACAGCGCGGGGTGAAGATGTTCCGGTGAGACAGAATTTCTGCCGCCCGCTCGCGCAGCGCAACGTTGTCAATCAGCTCAAGGCGCAGCAGCGAGGTAAAGATGCGAAACGGATTACGGCACAGGGCGGCGTCATCGATCGGGCGAAACGCCGTGGAGTGGACCGGCACCCCCGCCTGAGAGAGATCGTAGTAGCTGACCGGGTACATGCCCATGATGGCAAACATGCGGCGCAGGGTAGACAGCTCCTGCGCCGTGCCGACGCGGATCGCCCCGTGACGCTCGACGTTCAGGCGCGCAAGCTCATCGGCGTTAGCCAGTTGTTCATGTAATAGTGGATTATTTTCCAGAACCGCCAGGTTGACGTCCGCAACCAGTTCGAGCAAGGTGCCGTACTGCGGAACTTCCTGCTGGTACATCGCCGACATAGCCTGCGAAAAGCGTTCCCGAATGTCATCAGCCGTGATGGTGTTCGCCATGATGTCATGCCTCCAGTGAATATTACCTGGAGTGTAGAGAAACCCGTTCCTTCCGGGGGGAAGAATTTCTGATTTGTGATCTTAAGACGACAGTGGTCAAACCGTGTGCTACTGGCCCCAGAACCGGCCCGGTGGAACCGCCCTTTTGACCGGAACGCTTTTATCCAGGATTTTCCTTATAATTATTTAGGGTTCCGCTTTCTAGCTATAAAGGAGTATTTTTTTTCCTTTCCCGAAGCTGCAAATAAACCACTTTGAGCACACCATTATTTTTATTCTCACCTTTCAAATTTTTAGCCCGAAGTTAGGATTAATCTTAATGGTTGTTTACAAGTCCTTCCTGCCTATCCATATTTCCATTTTAACCGAAGCGCAAATCCTCCAATATTTAAAAATAACGCAACCGCAAAAAGCAAAACGCATTTGACGGATGACGCACAGCGACTAGAGTTATTACTCGAACGACGAGTGATACGGAATATTTTCGTATCGTACTGACATAACCAATATATGACTATGAGGTTTAATATGGCAGAGCATCGTGGTGGTTCCGGTAATTTCGCTGAAGACCGTGATAAAGCATCAGAAGCTGGACGTAAAGGTGGCCAGCACAGCGGCGGTAATTTTAAAAACGATCCGCAACGCGCATCTGAAGCGGGTAAGAAAGGGGGACAGAACAGTCACGGCGGAGGCCGTAAGTCTGATAACTCCTAATCTTATTTAAAACTCTTTTAATAAAACCGAGAGCATGCTGCGGGCTGAAAAGCTCGCAGTACCCTTTCTTTATTTTACCGGAGCGTAATTATTATGAATATGAAAAGTATTGAGGATGTTTTTATTCATCTACTATCGGATACCTACAGTGCAGAAAAGCAGCTTACCCGTGCGCTGAGCAAGCTCGCCCGCGCCGCCTCCAGCGAGAAGCTGAGCGCCGCCTTTACCGCCCACCTGGAAGAGACTCAGGGTCAAATCGAACGTATTGACCAGATCGTCGAGCAGGAAGACGGTATTAAGATCAAACGCATGAAGTGCGTGGCGATGGAAGGCTTAATTGAAGAAGCCAACGAAGTTATCGAGAGCACGGAAAAAAATGAAGTGCGTGATGCCGCGTTAATTGCCGCCGCGCAAAAAGTCGAGCATTACGAAATAGCCAGCTACGGCACCCTTGCCACCTTAGCAGAACAGCTGGGCTATAAAAAAGCCGTTAAGCTTCTTGCCGAAACGCTGGAAGAAGAAAAAGAGACCGACCTTAAACTCACCGACCTGGCCGTTGGAAACATTAACCAAAAAGCGCAAAAATGACGCTATAACACAGGTTAAATAAAATGAGCATCAGTCCCAGGACAATTAAACGGTGCCATTTAGCGGCAGCTATAATATGGTTCATTCTCGCCATTCCTTCCGTAATATGGTGGAAGAGCAGCGTGCTGTGGGTCATTATCATTAGTATCTATGCCAATATTGTCGGCCATTTATCTGGCTACAGTGCCGCACGTGCCGATCAGGCTGCTGAAAGTGAGACCAAATAAGCGAACCCCTAATGAGGATACAATGATGAATCACGTAGAACACTACCATGACTGGCTACGCGATGCCCATGCGATGGAAAAGCAAGCCGAATCTATGCTGGAATCCATGGCCAGCCGCATCGATAATTATCCTGATGTTCGCGCCAGAATTGAACAGCATATTAATGAGACAAAACGGCAAATTACATTGCTGGAGGAAATCCTCGACCGGAATGATATTTCTCGTTCGGTCTTAAAAGACTCGATGAGCAAAATGGCGGCGCTCGGTCAATCCATCGGCGGCATGTTCCCTTCTGACGAGATCGTTAAGGGGTCAATCAGCGGCTATGTCTTCGAACAGTTTGAAATAGCCTGCTATACCTCCCTGCTCGCTGCGGCAAAAAAAGCAGGCGACGTCGCCTCGGTCCCCGCTATCGAGACGATTCTGGCGGAAGAGCTTGAAATGGCCGACTGGCTGATTCGCCACATTCCGCAAACCACGGAACAGTTCCTGCTGCGTTCAGACGCGTCGGGTGTCGAAGCGAAAAAATAGCCCGGTCTAACGCCGCCGGGAGAGGATTTTGCCAACACGGACTACACTCTATCTTTAGGTAGAGAGGTTCGCGGAAGTTGGCACGGCGATCCGCATTCCGACCTGCTCATCGGGGCCGATTCAGGCGCCGGTATAAAAACCGTAATCGGTTTTGCCGGGTAGCAAAAGCAGCCCGGCAATGCGCGTGCCCCATCGTTTCAGAGGTACGGACCATGTTCGCACTTGATGCATTCCATCTGGCCAGAATCCAGTTCGCTTTTACCGTCTCGTTCCACATCCTGTTTCCCGCGATCACCATCGGTCTCGCCAGCTACCTGGTGGTGCTGGAGGGCATGTGGCTGCGCACCAAAAACGACGTCTGGCGATCGCTATACCATTTCTGGCTAAAGATATTTGCCGTTAACTTCGGCATGGGCGTCGTTTCCGGGCTGGTGATGGCGTACCAGTTTGGCACCAACTGGAGCGGGTTCTCCCAGTTTGCGGGCAGCATTACCGGCCCGCTTCTGACCTATGAGGTGCTAACCGCCTTCTTTCTGGAGGCCGGATTCCTCGGCGTGATGATGTTTGGCTGGAACAAAGTCGGCCCCGGCCTGCACTTCTTTTCAACCTGCATGGTGGCGCTCGGCACGCTGATGTCGACCTTCTGGATCCTCGCCTCCAACAGCTGGATGCACACGCCGCAGGGGTTCACTATCGAAAACGGGCAGGTCATTCCTCAGGACTGGCTGGCGATCGTCTTTAACCCCTCCTTCCCTTACCGCCTGATTCATATGGCTATCGCCGCGTTTCTGAGCAGCGCGCTGTTTGTCGGCGCGTCCGGCGCATGGCACCTGCTGCGCGGTAACGACACGCCCGCCGTCCGGACCATGTTCTCCATGGCGATGTGGATGGCGCTGCTGGTTGCGCCCATTCAGGCGGTGGTGGGCGATATGCACGGCCTGAACACGCTTGAGCATCAGCCGGCAAAAATTGCCGCCATTGAGGGGCACTGGGAAAACCCGCCCGGCGAGGCCACCCCGCTACTGCTGTTTGGCCTGCCGGATATGGACGAGGAGCGCACCAAATACAGCCTCGAAATCCCCGCACTCGGCAGCCTTATCCTGACGCACAGCCTGGATAAGCAGGTCCCGGCGCTGAAGGATTTCCCGAAAGAGGATCGTCCCAACTCGACCATCGTTTTCTGGTCGTTCCGCATCATGGTCGGGATGGGCCTGCTGATGATTACCCTCGGCCTGCTCAGCCTCTGGCTACGCTATCGTCGCCGCCTGTTCCACTCGCGCCCCTTCCACTGGTTTGCCCTCTGCATGGGGCCTGCCGGTCTGCTGGCGCTGCTCGCGGGCTGGGTGACCACCGAAGTGGGGCGTCAGCCGTGGGTCGTCTATGGCTACCTGCGCACCATCGACGCGGTGTCGCTGCACAGCACCCTGCAGATGAGCATCAGCCTGCTGGCGTTCTACGTCGTCTACTCTTCCGTGTTCGGCGTGGGCTATGTTTACCTCATCCGGCTGATTAAAAAAGGCCCGCAGCCCGTCGATACGCTGACGTCAAACACCTCGGGCACGCCCGCCCGACCGCTTTCCGCCGCGGAGTCGGTATCAGAAGAGGAGAGAATCTGATGGGCGTCGATATCTCAGTAATCTGGTTCGCCATCATCGTCTTTGCCACGCTGATGTACATCATTATGGATGGCTTCGATCTGGGGATTGGCCTGCTGTTTAACTTCGTGGGCGATGCAAAAGAGCGCGACGTGATGGTCAACAGCGTGGCGCCCGTCTGGGACGGTAACGAGACCTGGCTGGTGCTCGGCGGCGCGGGGCTGTTCGGCGCGTTTCCGCTGGCCTATGCGGTGATTATTGATGCGCTGACCATTCCCCTCACCGCGATGCTGATTGGCCTTATTTTTCGCGGCGTCGCCTTTGAGTTCCGCTTCAAAGCCACGCCCTCACACCGCAGGTTCTGGGACTACTCCTTTGCCGGCGGCTCCCTGCTCGCCACCTTCAGCCAGGGCGTGGTGGTAGGCGCCGTGATCAACGGCTTCGACGTTGAGGGGCGGCGGTTTGTGGGTTCGGCGCTGGACTGGCTCACCCCCTTCAACCTCTTCTGCGGCATCGGGCTGGTCGTCGCCTACACGCTTCTGGGCACCACCTGGCTGATTATGAAAAGCGAGGGCGCGCTGCAGGCCCGCATGCGCGAACTGACCCGCCACGTGCTGCTGGCCCTGATGGTGGTTATCGCGGTGGTCAGCGTCTGGACGCCGCTCGGCTGGCAGTACGTCGCCGACCGCTGGTTTACCCTGCCCAACTTCTTCTGGTTCCTGCCGGTTCCTCTGCTGGTCGGGATCTTCAGCGTGCTGATCTGGCGGCTGACCCGCAACCCGGCCAGCCACTCCCGCCCCTTCCTGCTGACGCTGGGGCTGATCTTCCTCGGGTTTAGCGGACTGGGCATCAGCCTCTGGCCAAACATTATCCCGCCGCGCATTACCCTGTGGGAGGCCGCGGCCCCGCCTGCCAGCCAGCTGTTTATGCTGGTCGGGACGTTACTGATTATCCCGGTGATCCTGGTTTACACCGCCTGGAGCTACTACGTCTTCCGGGGCAAGGTTTCGGATACTGAAGGCTACCACTGAGGAACGCGATGGTAGCCGCCGTGTCCGCCTGAAATCAACCGCGAGGGCGTTTCGACAAGATGGCTACCAGTTCAGCCAGCGAAAAATGTACCGCTTTTTCCACAACATCCTGACATTCGCCGGAAAACAGCACGGTGCGGGTTTGCGTCTCACCGCGGATGTTCCACGCAAAGCAGACCGTCCCCGCCGCCGTGCCATCGTCGCCTCCTTCTGGCCCCGCGTAGCCGCTGATGGCGATGCTAATATCGGCCTGGGCAATGTCGCGGATGCTGGCGGCCATTTCGGTTACCGTCCGTTCACTCACGGCGGTGTATCGCGCGAGCGTCTCAGGACGAACGCCCAGGATCCGCGTTTTGGCATCATCGCTGAACACCACCAGGCCAACATCATAAAAATCGGCCGTGTTCTCTTCCGCACAAAGCGCAACCGAGAGCTTTCCCCCGGTACAGGATTCCGCCGTGGTTAAGCGAAGCCCGAGATCGGTTAATTTGTTCGCAAGTTTTTTCGTCAGTTCACCTACGGTATTATTACTGTCGTGAAAAAGAGTGCTCATCTTTCCCCCTTTGATTTCTCGAAAGGAATAATTTAAATGTGATGATTGCGTTCTAACCTGGCAGATTTAATTTCCCCCATGTTTTTAATGCTATTATTCTTTCACCCCAACCATAGCCAACATAACAATAAAATCCATCTGACGATGCGCGTATTCAAACGTCAGCAAGCGATAACTCTCATCTATCCCTGGCAACTTTTCACCTCACGCTTCACGGTCATCGACATCGCTTCGCTTATTTTCAGATGCTCATGATTTTCAATGAGAATGTTTTTAGGACTTATCACATTTGCCACATAGAGAAATAGCAACAATACTTAACAAGTCAAGACACGATAAAATGAAGGATAGCAGATGAAATTATCCCCTTGTTACGCTTTATTAATATTTCTGGTTCCGGCTGCCTGGGCGGATAATAACGGCGGGTTACAAAAAGGCGACGCACCGCCGCCACCCCACGCGCTGGATAGCGGATATCGTGGAACTGACGATGCGCGTATTATGACCATCAATCAGGCAAAACAAATGCACGACGGTGCGACAATTTCATTGCGCGGTAATCTTATTGACGGTAGCGGCGATAGGTTTGTATTTCAGGATAAAACCGGAAAAATCGACGTTATTATTCCCCAGGCAGTCTTCGACGGCAGAACGGTTAAACCCGATCAGATGATCAGCATCAACGGTTCGCTTGATAAAAAATCATCTCCTGCCGTCGTCCGTGTCGATCGTTTACAGAAATAATTCAGCGAAGCGTTAACGCTGCAACTATCCATCAAGGCTTAAGGAGTCAGCTATGAGTGATACACAACGTAAGAACGCTTACCCGCAACCCCCGTTCCCGGAACAGCCGCAAACGCCGCCGGGGCTGGCGTCAGAGATGCAACCCGTTCCCGATCATGGGGAAACCAGCTATAAAGGACACAGCCGCCTCGCAGGCAAAAAAGCGCTGATCACCGGCGGTGACTCCGGTATCGGTCGCGCCGTGGCCATCGCCTATGCCCGCGAAGGTGCTGACGTCGCCATCAACTACCTGCCGGAAGAGGAAAAGGACGCCGCAGAGGTCATCGACCTGATCAAAGCGGAAGGCCGTAAGGCCGTCGCGCTGCCGGGGGATATTCGGGACGAAACCTTCTGCCAGAATCTGGTCGAAGAAGCCGTCTCTAAGCTGGGCGGGCTGGATATTTTGATCAACAACGCTGGCCGTCAGCAGTACCGGGAATCTCTGGAAGAGCTGACCACCGAAGACTTTGACGCCACGTTTAAAACTAACGTTTACGCGCCTTTCTGGATCACCAAGGCGGCGCTGCGCCACCTGAAAGCCTCGTCCGTTATCATTAACACCTCCTCCGTTCAGGCGGTGAAGCCCAGCCCCGTATTACTGGACTACGCCCAGACGAAGGCCTGCCTGGCGGTGTTTACCAAGTCTTTAGCCAAACAGCTGGGTCCTAAGGGCATCCGGGTCAACGCGGTTGCCCCCGGTCCTTACTGGACCGTTCTCCAGTCCAGCGGCGGGCAGCCGATGGATAAGGTGAAGGAGTTTGGGGGCGATACGCCGCTGGGACGTCCTGGCCAGCCGGTTGAGATTGCCCCGCTGTACGTCACGCTGGCATCGGATGAATGTTCGTTTACGTCCGGCCAGGTGTGGTGCTCTGACGGCGGTGACGGGGTAATCTAACCGCATAACCCTTTCCCATCAGCAATGAGCAATAAATGAACAGGGACGTTCGCTTTTGCTCCCCCGCCTAAAAACATGTTGTAACTCAAACAGATCAAATGTTAAAAATATTTTGCTATCAAGTTATCAAATTTAAACAACTTAACTTGTCACCCGCATCGCTCTGTTTTTAACATCGCCTATGGAAAAAAATGGTCTGTTCAGTCAGCGCATACGCTTGCGCCATTTGCATACATTTGTGGCCGTCGCTCAACAGGGAACGCTGGGGCGCGCGGCTGAAACTCTCAACCTGAGCCAGCCTGCGCTCTCGAAAACCCTCAACGAGCTGGAACAGCTGACCGGCGCGCGTCTTTTCGACCGCGGTCGGTTGGGCGCGCAGCTTACCATCGTGGGCGAACAGTTCCTGACGCACGCCGTTAAGGTGCTGGATGCGCTCAATACCGCAGGCCAGTCGCTGCACAGAAAAGAGGAGATCTCCAGTGAGGTGGTGCGCGTGGGTGCCCTGCCCACCGCCGCGCTGGGCATTCTTCCGCCGGTGATTGGCCAGTTCCACAAGCAGCAGCGGCATACCACGATTCAGGTCGCCACCATGAATAACACCATGCTGCTCGCGGGGTTGAAATCCGGCGAGCTGGATATCGGTATCGGCCGCATGTCCGATCCTGAACTGATGGGCGGCCTTAATTACGAACTGCTGTTCCTTGAATCCCTGAAGCTGGTGGTTCGTCCCGATCACCCCCTGCTGCAGGATACGGTGACCTTAAGCCGCGTCATGGAGTGGCCGGTTGTGGTGTGCCCGAAAGGAACCGTTCCGCGCCAGTCCGCCGAAAGCCTGCTGCAAATGCAGGGGTGTACGTTACCCTCCGGGTGTATCGAAACGCTCTCGGCCTCGCTTTCACGCCAGCTAACCCTCGATTATGACTACGTCTGGTTCGTTCCCTCCGGCGCGGTTAAAGATGACCTGCGCCAGGGCACGCTGACCGCTCTCCCGGTAACGGCCCCCGGCGCCGGTGAACCTATCGGCATTTTGACCCGGGTAGATGCCCCTCTCTCAACGGGTGCGCAGACGCTGCTCAGCGCCATCCGTAAATCGATGCCGGTTTAACCCCTCACTCTGGCCCTCTCCCCTCAGAGGAGAGCGGGCCGTCCCGTGCGTTAATCAAATAATGCGGAATAAATCATTAACAATTGCGTAAAACAATTTAACAGTTTTATGATATCGGTGAATTCACCAAATGGTTCGCAAATCATTTTATAAACCCGAATTCATTCGTATATAACATTATCCCCTCCGCATTTATTACCCAACTGGTACACACCCGACACGGCGGGGGGCGCTAAGGAGAGAGAAATGGCATTTGGCAGCGCGCCGCGCGGGATACCTCGTATTCTGCAGTGGCTTCTTGCCGGACTGATGATGCTCATCGGTCTGGCCGTCGGCGGCTTGGGCTTTAAGCTCGCCACCGTGGGCGGAAGTCTTTACTTCCTGATAATGGGCGTGGTAATGGTGATTGCCGCGATCCTGATTTTCCTCAACCGCACCAGCGGGATCGTGCTTTACGGCATCGCGTTTATCGCCTCGCTGTTCTGGGCGGTAAGCGATGCGGGCTGGGACTTCTGGCCGCTCTTCTCCCGCCTGTTTACCTTTGCCGTACTGGCGTTCCTGAGCGCCATCGTCTGGCCCTTCCTGCGCACGGCAAACCACACAGCACCGAACAAGGCGCCCGCGTTTGGCGTCGCGGCCGTGCTCGCGCTGGCAATGCTGGTCAGCCTGGGCTGGATGTTTAAGCCGCAAACCCTCGTGGCGGCGAACGAGCCCGTCCCAGTGAAGCCCGTCTCGCCCGGCGAGCAGCAAAAGAACTGGGAGCACTGGGGCAACACCACCCACGGCGATCGCTTTGCCGCGCTGGACCAGATTAACAAGCAAAACGTCAACTCGCTGAAAGTCGCGTGGGTGGCTCACACCGGCGATATCCCGCAGAGCAACGGCTCAGGCGCGGAAGATCAGAACACGCCGCTGCAGATTGGCGACACGCTCTATGTCTGTACTCCGTACAGTAAGGTGCTGGCGCTGGACGTGGATTCCGGTAAAGAAAAATGGCGCTACGACTCGAAAGCCACCGCGCCTAACTGGCAGCGCTGCCGCGGACTTGGCTATTTTGAAGATCGCTCAAGCGTGACAACGTCACAAGCAGAAACACAGCCTGCTGCCTGCCCTCGCCGCCTGTTCCTGCCGACCACCGATGCCCGCCTGATTGCCATCAATGCGGATAACGGCAAGGTCTGCGACGACTTCGGCGACCACGGTATCGTGGATCTGAGCGTCGGCATGGGCGAAATCAAACCTGGATACTATCAGCAGACCTCCACGCCGCTGGTCGCCGGGAACGTCGTTGTCGTCGGCGGTCGCGTCGCGGATAACTTCTCCACCGGCGAACCGCCGGGCGTGGTCCGCGCGTATGACGTTCACACCGGCAAGCTGGCCTGGGCGTGGGATCCGGGTAATCCGAACCTGACCGGCCTGCCGCCGGAAGGTCAAACCTACACCCGCGGCACGCCGAACGTCTGGTCGGCGATGTCCTACGACGCCAAACTGAACCTGATCTACCTGCCAACCGGTAACGCCACGCCAGACTTCTGGGCGGGCGAGCGTACCGCGCTGGACGACAAGTACAGTTCCTCCATCGTCGCCGTTGACGCGGCCACCGGTCAGGTACGCTGGCATTTCCAGACGACCCACCACGATCTCTGGGACTTTGACCTCCCTTCCCAGCCGCTGCTGTACGACCTGCCTGACGGTAAAGGCGGCACCACGCCTGTACTGGTGCAGACCAGCAAGCAGGGCATGATCTTCATGCTTAACCGCGAAACCGGCAAGCCGGTGGCGAAGGTGGAAGAACGTCCGGTACCGGCCGGTAACGTTGAGGGTGAACGCTACTCGCCGACCCAGCCGTATTCCGTGGGCATGCCGATGATCGGCAACCAGACGCTGACCGAATCCGACATGTGGGGCGCGACCCCTGTCGACCTGCTGCTGTGCCGCATTCAGTTTAAAGAGATGCGTCATCAGGGCGTCTTCACCCCGCCGGGTCTCGACCGTTCCCTGCAGTTCCCCGGCTCGCTCGGCGGGATGAACTGGGGCAGCGTCTCGGTTGACCCGAACAACAGCCTGATGTTCGTCAACGATATGCGCCTGGGGCTGGCAAACTACATGGTGCCGCGCGCGAACGTGGCGAAAAACGCCAGCGGCATTGAGATGGGTATCGTCCCGATGGACGGCACGCCGTTCGGCGCCATGCGCGAACGCTTCCTTTCGCCGCTGGGCATTCCGTGCCAGAAGCCGCCGTTTGGCACCATGTCAGCGGTTGACCTGAAAACCGGCAAGCTGGTGTGGCAGGTTCCTGTCGGTACGGTGGAAGATACCGGCCCGCTGGGCATTCGCATGCACATGCCGATCCCAATCGGGATGCCAACGCTGGGCGCGTCGCTCTCTACCCAGTCCGGCCTGCTGTTCTTCGCCGGCACCCAGGATTTCTACCTGCGCGCGTTTGATACCGCCACCGGGAAAGAGATCTGGAAAGACCGTCTGCCTGTCGGCAGCCAGTCCGGCCCGATGACCTACGTGTCGCCGAAAACCGGCAAACAGTACATCATCATCAACGCCGGGGGCGCTCGTCAGTCGCCGGACCGCGGTGATTACGTTATCGCGTACGCGTTACCTGATAAGAAGTAACCGATGAAAAAAGGGACCTTTTGGTCCCTTTTTTTTGCCCGGTGGCGCTTCGCTTACGCGGGCCTACAGGCCGGATTTTGTAGGTCGGGTAAGCGAAGCGCCACCCGACACGGCTGGCGACTCAGAACGTCTCCCAGTTATCCCCGGAAACCGTCGCCGCAGGACGCAACGGCACGTTCTGCGCCACCGGTACAGCCGTCACCGCGCGGCCCTGCTTCGCGCCGCTCAAACGAAACGCTCCCACCGCCTCGGTCAGACGCGCGCCCTGTTCTTCAAGAGACGCGGCCGCCGCGGAGGCTTCTTCCACCAGCGAGGCGTTCTGCTGGGTCACTTTATCCATCTCCGAAATCGCCTGGCTGACCTGCACGATACCGCGGCTCTGCTCATCCGAGGCGGCGGCAATCTCCAGCATGATATCGGTGACGCGCTTAACGGCGTCGACGATTTCATTCATGGTGTTACCGGCGGCGACAACCTCACCGGAGCCCTGGTCGATAAGCGAAACGGATTCGTTGATCAGGCCTTCAATCTCTTTTGCAGCATTCGCGCTGCGGCTTGCCAGGGTGCGGACTTCACTGGCCACCACGGCAAATCCGCGCCCCTGTTCACCCGCCCGCGCCGCTTCCACCGCCGCGTTCAGCGCCAGAATATTGGTCTGGAAGGCAATGCTGTTAATCACGGCGGTAATCTCAGAGATCTTCTTCGAACTGCTGGAGATGTTGCCCATGGTTTTCACCACGCCGGAGACCATCTGGCCGCCGCGGCTGGCCTTACCGGACGCATCTTCCGCCAGCTTGCTGGCATGATGGGCGTTATCGGCGTTCTGTTTTACCGTCGCGGTCAGCTGTTCCATGCTCGCCGCCGTCTGCTCAATGGCCGCAGCCTGCTGCTCGGTGCGCGAAGAGAGATCGGTATTACCGGCAGAAATCTCGCTGGTGCCGCGGTAGATTTCTTCCGCCCCCTGGCGCACGGTGCCTACGGTGTTTTCAAGCGAGTGCTGCATGGTTTGCAGATCGCGCGTCAGGCGCCCAATTTCGCTGCGGCCCGCCGCGTCGTCCGGCATCGTCAGGTCGCCTTTGGCGATATTCTCGATACGTTTCGCTGCACGCTGCAGCGGATGAATGACCGTGCGGCGCAGCACCACAAAGGTCATCGCCGTCAGCACCAGCGCCAGGGCAAACGCGCCCACCATAAACATCAGCCCCAGCTGCGTGCGGCTGTGCGCCTGCGCTGTCAGCGCACTCGCGCGGTCGGTACGGATCTTAATCGCCTTCAGCAGCACGGCGTTGTAGGCGTCATCCAGCGGGCGAGCCGTTTCGTTTTCGTGGTTGATAATCGCTTCGAACATGCCGTTTTTGGCGAACTTCACCATCGGCTGCATACCCGCGATATAGGCGTCGTAGCGCGCTTTCAGCTCAGTATCCAGCGCTTCGTCCTCAGCGGTTCGCACGGCACGATTGATGTAGGCGGTAAAGCTATCCTGGGACTGCTTAATGCGGGTTTCCGCCTCGCTGATGTTCTGCTTCATCGCATCCATCTCCGCGATACGGCTTGCCGCACCGGCGTGGATCAGGTTGATACGCGCGGTTCGCAGATGGTTTGAGCTGTTCGACAGCCCCATACGCACCTGAATTTCGGATGTGACATCCTGCTGGTCGCGATCGGCCTGCAGCAGGAAATACCCCGCCAGACCCGAGCTCAAGGCAAACAGAAGAATAATGCCACCGAGAATGGAGGAAAACAGCGGAACCAGCCTGATGTGATGCAAGAAGCCCAGCGTGCGCTGCGGCTGCATCGAAGAAGTGTTGTCCATGACCGTCGACTCTCTTGTAGGGAAGATGCGTAAAAACGTGCGTGTTAAGTAGTCATCGGCACGGTGGGGATTAAGATTACGGCTAAAAACGCCGCACTGGTCACACTTTAGAGAAGATTATTAAAGCAATGCCAGCGGCGAAAAACCGCTGGCAGAAGAGTTACTTGTCGCCGAAGTGGATAACGGTACGGATAGATTTTCCGTCGTGCATCAGATCGAACGCCTCGTTGATCTGCTCCAGCGGCAAACGGTGGGTAATGAACGGATCGAGCTGAATCTTGCCGACCATCGCATCTTCAACCATACCCGGAAGCTGGGTGCGCCCCTTGACGCCGCCAAATGCAGAACCGCGCCATACGCGCCCGGTGACCAGCTGGAATGGACGGGTTTTAATTTCCTGACCCGCACCGGCTACGCCAATGATGATGCTCTCGCCCCAGCCTTTGTGGCAACATTCGAGCGCGGAACGCATCACGTTGACGTTGCCGATACATTCGAAGCTGAAGTCTACGCCGCCGTCGGTCATCTCAACGATGACGTCCTGAATGGGTTTTTCGTGATCTTTCGGGTTCACGAAATCGGTCGCGCCCATTTTACCCGCCAGCCTGAATTTCTCCGGGTTAGTGTCGACCGCGATGATACGCCCGGCCTTCGCCTGCACCGCGCCCTGAATCACCGCCAGACCGATGCCGCCAAGACCGAACACCGCCACGGTGTCGCCCTCTTTGACCTTTGCCGTGTTATGCACCGCGCCAATACCGGTGGTCACGCCGCAGCCCAGCAGGCAGACTTTATCCAGCGGCGCCTGCGGGTTCACCTTCGCCAGCGAGATCTCCGCGCAAACGGTGTATTCGCTGAAGGTGCTGGTGCCCATGTAGTGATAAACAGGCTCGCCGTTATAAGAGAAGCGGGTGGTGCCGTCCGGCATCAGCCCTTTCCCCTGCGTGGCGCGAACGGCCTGGCAGAGGTTAGTTTTGCCGGATTTACAGAACTTGCACTCGCCGCACTCCGCCGTGTAGAGCGGAATCACGTGATCGCCCGGCTTCAGGCTGGTCACGCCCTCGCCCACTTCCACCACAACGCCGCCGCCTTCATGTCCGAGTACGGCCGGGAAAACGCCTTCCGGGTCGTCGCCCGAGAGGGTAAACGCATCGGTATGGCACACGCCGGTATGGGTGATTTTGATCAGCACTTCGCCTTTTTTCGGCGGTGCCACATCGATTTCAACGATTTTGAGCGGCTGGCCGGGGCCAAATGCGACAGCAGCGCGAGATTTCATATGTCTTCCCTTTTTTGTCAGGTGTGTGGGTTTATTTTAGATAAGAGCGCAGTAAATGGCCGACTTCCGCCATGCGAACGGCTCGCTGGTCCGGCGTTGTCTCTCCCGCCACCAGCTCGTCTTTGAGGTGAATTTCAACCATTTCGCCCATCAGGCCATTGGCAGCTCCGCGCACGGCGGCAATTTGTTGCAGGATGGACAGACAGGGATCCCCCGCCTCCAGCGCGCGTTCAAGGGCATCAACCTGGCCCCGAATACGACGGACGCGAGTAAGAATACGTTTTTTATCTTCGGGTGAATGCGGCATACGCCCTCCTGATACTATAGGGGGGTATGGTATTTTACTTATCTGTCGATGTAAACCTTCTGTTTCCGTTTCAACAACAGCGTATCTACTGCATATCATCAACCAAGCAAATGAAACATTAAAAAGGTATAAAATACTGAAATATATTATTTTTAAATAACATTATTTGCCTAACCGAATTGAAGCTCCCTTTGTTTAGTGACGATTTCATATACAGCAGGAGTTAAAACATGGCATGGAACAAACACGCAGCAGCCCTGCACGCACGCCATAATGCCGGCACTTCATCGCAAAGACGCTGTGGAGCATTTATGCGTAAGGCAATACGTGCAGGTGGCGTGGATATTGGCAATACACCCAACGCAAAAGACTATGGTAGTAACCTTGAACAAGCAGGTTTTCGAGTTTTAGGACAAAGTGAAACATTTTCTGCGTCTCAGAACGCGTTACAGCTCGTTTTGAGCACCATTAACAGCGTCAGGCTCAACATTGACGTTGCGGCTTACAGCTTCACCAGTAAGCCGGTGGCGACGGCGCTCGTCGCGGCCAAACGTCGTGGGGTGGCCGTGCGGGTAGTGGCTGATGAAAAGAGTAACACCGGCAAATACACCGCCGTTACGTACCTTGCAAACCAGGGCGTGCCGGTGCGGCTTAATGGCCGGTACGCCATCATGAACAATAAATTTATGGTTGTTGATGGCGACACGGTACAACCCGGATCATTTAACTACACGGCCAGTGCCTTAAGCCGCAACGCCGAAAACGTGCTGCTGATTCAGGAGGTTCCGGAGCTGGCAGCAACGTATCAGGGGGAATTTAACAGGCTGTGGAACGAATCTGAAAGGAAGTCAGGCAACCTTAATTACCTGGACATGGCTTGATCCATGAACATAATAACATTAAAAATAACATGGATATGGTGAACTGAATGTTATCAAGTGTTGATTTTAGTGGCATGGGAATGTTTCTGTTCCTGCACGCAATTATTATATTAATTACTCCGGTTTGCTTAATTGCAGGTATCGCAAAATTCAAACATGACAGCGGTAAGGTATCTCTTTATGTCGGGATAGGCTTGAGCTTATACCTAGTAAAGTTGTTCTGTATTGATTAGACTCCCCCTGGAATTTTTGAGAATAGGCTCCTGTTACTGAAAAAGCCCAGTCTCTGGACTGACCCCAGAATGTTGGACAGTTCATGTTAAGCGGCTTTTATACCCTGCCGGTGCAATCTTATGAGGAGCTTTATCACGTCAATCGCAGAATGACCACCGTAGTTCTGGCGTGTCTGCCCCTCTTCTGATTCAGTAACAATGATGGTTTCCAGCGTTTCCTTAGCCAGTTCACGCAGATCGCTTAACGTCATCCCTGTATCGCGTGAATGCATGCAGCGAGTGATCTGGTTTGCTACATCCTGACAAAGCCCCTCTACAGCATCGCGATATGCCAGGCGATGGCAGCGGTTATATTCGATATCGTAAATCAGTTTTGCGATCGCTGTCTTAACGGTTTTGACTTCTGGAAATTAAGATTGTCGATTTCCCACAGACCCAAGTGGCAATGCTGCAGCACCGTGGCAGTCCGGATCGGGTTAATGACAGCGCGGCGAAGTTTATTGCCTGGCGTAAAACCACGGGCTTATCGCCAGTACACGAAAGCAGCACGTTTGGCATTGCCTGGGATGACCCGGCAACTACGCCAGCAGACGCCTTTCGTTTCGATATCTGCGGCAGAATCCCGGAACCGATACCAGAGAATGAATTTGGCGTTTCCAGTGGTGAAATTGACGGCGGACGCTACGCCGTCGGGCGCCACACCGGTTCGCTGGATACCATTTCCGCCACGGTGTGGTCGATGTTTCGCGACTGGCTACCGGCCAGCGGCGAAACGCTGCGCGATGCCCCGGTATTTTTCCACTACCTCAACTTTATTCACGAGGTGCCGGAACACGCGCTGCAAACGGATATCTACCTGCCGTTAAATTGACGATCCGTTACAGACCGTCCTTTCTGCCGGGTGGCACTGCGCTTACCCGGCCTACCGTCCCCTGACAGCCTGCGCCAGCGTCTGCAGTTCCTCCTTCAGCCAGCGGGTCGCGCCCCGCTGGCCGCTGCGTTTATGCGAGTAAATTTTCACTTCAAACGTGCGTATCGAAAACGGTAAAGCAAAAATCCTCAGGTCTGCTGCCGCAACCAGCTTCTCAGCGGCGTAACGAGGGATCGCCATCAGCAGGTCGCTTTCCGCTACGATAAACGGTGCGCTGAGCATTGACGGCGTTTTGATCGCGATTTGCCGGGTATAGCCCAGCTGCTCAAGCCGTACGTCAAGAACGCCCTGCTTCTCATTCCATGGGGTCACCACCAGATGTCGGGCCGCGAGATAGTCCTCCAGCGTCAGACGCGTCCGCCGCGCGTTGCTGATGACCACATACTCATCTTCAAACCAGTCGATCTCTTCCAGTTCCGGGTGTCGGATATCATCCTGAGTGCTGAAGCCCAGCGCCAGATCCACCTCACCCGCCAGCAGTTCCGTCAGCGCCGGACTGTGCGGCAGATAGCGCAATTCAAAGCGTAACCCCGGGGCAGTAAGCTGCAGCCTGTGCATCAGAGCCGGAAAAATGCAAAGCGCGGTAAAGTCCGTTATCGCAATCTGCAGGCTCTCCGTACTGCTGGCCGCATCAAACTCCGGCTGCGGGGTCAGTTCATGATTAAGGAACGAGAGTGCGGAAGCAATCGAAGGTGCGAGCTGAGAGGCATAAACGCTGGGGGACATACGATGCCCTTCGCGGAAAAACAGCGGGTCATTCAGGCTGGCGCGCAGGCGCGACAGCGCATGGCTGAGCGCGGATGTGCTCATCGCCAGCTCGTCAGCGGCCAGCCGAACGGAACGGTGGCGGTAGATCGCGTCGAAAACGGGCAGCAGGTTTAAATCAAGTCGTCTCAGGGCCGGATGCATAATATTCATCATATGTTGATTTCATTGCACTTAATTCTTCGGACAATACTCCGTATGCTCAACGCCATCAATCAAGACGCACGCTAGAAAGCAGGAAAAACAATGAGCATCACCCTTCGTCAGGCACGCCCCGAAGATGCGGCGGCCATTTACGCCATGATTTACGAGCTGGCGGTGTATGAAAAAGCCCCGGAAGAAGTGGTTACCACGCCGGAGGAGATCCGGGAAACGCTCTTTGGTGCAGGCACTAAAACCGAGGCATTGATCGCGGAGTATGAAGGCAAGATCGCCGGCTATGCCGTGTTCTTCACCAGCTATTCAACCTGGCTTGGCCGCAACGGGATTTATATGGAAGACCTTTACGTTTCCCCGGAATATCGCGGTAAAGGCGCGGGAAGAGCGCTGCTGAAACATATTGCTCAGCTCGCGGTAAAACGGCAGTGTGGCCGCCTTGAATGGAGCGTGCTGGACTGGAACCAGCCCGCCATCGATTTTTATCTGAGCATTGGCGCGCTGCCGCAGTCCGAATGGGTGCGATACCGTCTTGACGGAGAAGCGTTGCTCAAATTTGCCGAATAGCGGCACGTCATACCCGAGAAGATCCCGCCCCGCG
This sequence comes from Enterobacter sp. PP-008-ECC_S150, assembly GCF_045257065.1. Classification (NCBI taxonomy): domain Bacteria; kingdom Pseudomonadati; phylum Pseudomonadota; class Gammaproteobacteria; order Enterobacterales; family Enterobacteriaceae; genus Enterobacter; species Enterobacter sp. PP-008-ECC_S150. The sequence goes on from NZ_JBJHHG010000002.1 coordinate 183,653, forward strand.
GGATCGCTCTTTCCTGCGTCGATCCCGTCTCAACAGGTTATGAATTTATGCTACCCTTCCATAAATTTCATAAACATAGTGCAAAACGCCATGACAACAGCCCCCTTTATCCGCCCTCAGCTCACCCTTCCAGACGGTGCCGACAAGCTGCTGCTGCACTCCTGCTGTGCCCCCTGCTCGGGTGAGGTGATGGAGGCCATCCAGGCTTCGGGCATTGATTACACCATTTTTTTCTATAACCCCAATATCCATCCGCAAAAGGAGTACCTCATCCGCAAGGAGGAGAATATTCGGTTTGCAGAAAAACACGGCGTGCCTTTTGTTGATGCCGATTACGACACCGATAACTGGTTTGAGCGCGCAAAAGGCATGGAGTGGGAGCCCGAGCGCGGCGTCCGCTGCACCATGTGCTTCGATATGCGTTTCGAACGTACGGCGCTCTATGCGGCAGAGCATGGATTCAGCGTCATCAGCAGCTCGCTGGGGATCTCCCGCTGGAAGAACATGCAGCAGATCAATGACTGCGGCCAGCGCGCGGCCGCGCGCTATCCGGGTATGGTTTACTGGGACTACAACTGGCGCAAACAGGGCGGTTCCTCACGCATGATTGAGATCAGCAAGCGGGAGCAGTTTTACCAGCAGGAATATTGCGGGTGCGTGTATTCGCTCAGGGACAGTAACCTGCACCGTAAGTCTCAGGGACGGCCGCTGATCCGCATCGGGAAACTGTATTACGGTCAGGATGAGAATGAGAAATAACGGCTTGCCGTTATAGAGATATATCCGAAAACCGCCCCGTTGGGGGGTTAATTTAGCCCCCCGTCTCCCACATTCACCAGGAGCGGCTATCCTTTAAGTATCAACAAAAGGAGGCAAAAATGTCTGATATCGGTACTGATAAAAACACCCAGTATGCTGAAGATAAAGCAAAAAATAAATTTGATGAGCTTGCAGGTTCGGCGCAGCAACAGTTTGGTGAATTCGTTGATTCACCAAAGCATCAGATAAAAGGTGCGGCTAAAAAATACGCCGCGCAGGCCAGCGATGCTGTTTCTGATGTCACAGACGCGGTCAGAAATAACCCCCTCACCGGCCTCGTCGCGGCGGGTGCGGTAGGTATTGTGCTCGGCCTGCTGCTGGGACGTAAATAATCAAGGCCCTTCGGGGCTTTATTTTTTTCTAGCTAAAAAGCCTCACCATGCGGTCTAACTCCTCCTCTTTTACGGCGCGCGAAAGATAATAACCCTGGAAATTTTTCACGCCTAGCTCGACTAATTTTTCAAATTTTTCCTCACTGTCTACCCCCTCGGCAATACAGTCCGTTCCCGTCATATCGCTGTAGATCTGAATGGCTTTAATCAGATTATAGTCATTGTCGTTTGCCACAAAATGCTCGACGATGTCCCGGTCAAGTTTTAGCCCGTCAAAATGCACCTGCCTCACGGGGAACATGGTGTGGTGGTTAGAGAAACAGTCGTCCAGAAACAGTTTGCACCCGGTATTACGAAGGTGCCGCATCGTTTCAGGAATGTTTTTATCTTTCGTCACATCAATATCTTCCGCAAATTCAAAGACCAGCTTTTCAGCCCACTGGGGCCTGAGCAGCATGCCAATGGCTTTCCTCGCCATCTCGGGCAATGCGTTCCCGGACGCCAGGCGAGGTGGAATATTGACCGAAAAATAAAATTTCCCGTTATATTTATTAATCCCCGATACGGCGGCATGAAGCACCAGCGCCGTAATTTTCAACCATATTTCATGATTAACAATGTCATCTAAAAAACAGGCTGGCTTAACGATTTTTCCGTTCTTATTCCAGCGAATCAGTATTTCAAAGCCGACGCCTTTTTTATCACGATCGGTAATAATCTGATAGGCAGGGAATATCTCTCGCTTCATCAGCGCATTGAAGATCTCTGCTTCTTTATCTGAAAAACCCTCTTTTTGACGCTGGCGCTTAACGCTTCTTTCAGTCTTGAAACTGTGCGGATCGTTTAACCACCGCTTAATATGCTGTAATTTTTGCACGCCTTCTTTACGATGGGTGTAAACCGTTTTATTCGAGAGCCCAAGTCTGTCGCAAAGCTCTTTTATGGACATGCCGCGGTAAAAATTTAATAGCACATCTATTTCTCTGCGCGTTAACCACCGCAGGTTTTCCTGTGGAGAATACCCCATATAGCTATCGCGCAGTAAGCGCGAACGGTCTTTAAACCCCTTATTATGGGTATGAAAACAGGTAATAACATCGGAAATGCTGGCAATGCGAATCAATGATAATTGATGGCTGTTATTTAAAAGGCTGCTTAAGGTTCGATACAGCCAGCTGTCGGGAATATCACCGTACAGGGTAACGCGTCGAATAACCGGAAGTGCATTCAGAACGGAGGCCAGCCGCTTCAGGCTTTCCAGGAGATTAACAACACCTTTTCCGAGGAACACGACGATGTGAGCATTATGATTAATAACAATATTTTCCCTATCCCGATCGCACGCGTCATCTCCCTGAAAGTGAATGTGCGAGGCCTCAATGCCGTATTTTTCAAGCATCAAAGAATAACCCTGGAACGTAAAACCGCAGGTCGAGATGACAAATCGCCGTTCATTGCAAGCCGCATTTCTGAGAGAAATTGTATGGGTCATAACCTGCTCCTGGGCACAAAAAGCGCCATTCTTATTATGAATGCGGAATAATTACCATCCGGTGAATAGAGGAATTTTACCGCACGCCGCGAGGTTAAGATACTGTTATCAACGTTACTCATCGGAACATCTTTGCGTTAATCACCTCTCTCCTGTAGATAAATGTAAATATATCTTTCTTTGCAAATAACAGCCGCAAAGCGATTTTTCTCAGGTATAATGAAAATTCCGAAAAAGAAGGCTGGATACTTCATCTATCGGCTCATCAAATACGAGAAAATGCTATGGATAATCACATCTCATCCAGGGCCTTGCTACATCGAAGGGATGTTATTAAGAACAACCCGTGGTTTAGTGAGGCAATATTAGAGCACTACACAATTAATGACGCCATCTATAAAAAACAACCTTTGTTCTACAAGACGATGCTTCAGGAAGCACGATTTAACATTATCCTTGCCATGTGCTGCTTTATATTTGGCAATCAGGCCGAGTCAGTTTCTGAGATTAAAGAGTTATGTTCCCGCTATAAGATAGCCAGCCCCAATAGCGTTATCGCGATCATTACGATACTCAGAACCACCGGACGCATCAGGACCTGGCGCTGTACGGAAGACAGACGCAAAACGAGAATCGCGCCAACCGAAAAAGGCCTGAATGAACTCAAGCGATATATGTCCGGCGCGTTTTTGCCCGTCAGCACTCTTTATCCGGCATTTAATATTGATGTTAACCTGCTGGATAATGACACAATGCGGAATAATTTCTTCCGGCGCGCGGCGGAATATCTTTTTAGAGGGTTAACGTTCAGAAAGGTGTTACCCGAGGTGGGTTTATTTATCGATAAAGATGGTGGCCGTATGATTATGCTTTATATCTATTTACAGGCCATGCAAAACAAATCCGCTTGCGGTGCCGTGATTGACTATTCAGCCAGCACGCTCGCAAAAGAATTTTTTGTTTCACGTATTCACGTCAACCGCATTATCAAATCGGCACAGGAGGCAGGCTATCTTAAAGACCGTGGAGATGGGCGGATGTCAATCTACCCGGCGTTCATCGAACTGGTCGAAAACTATGCCGGATTATATTTCGCGTATGTCACGCACTACATCAACGTGGTTCCGAAAGAGCGACGTCAAACCAGCAGCGTAACGACAATGGTATAACCAAAATGGCGTTCGGCTTCCCGAACGCCCCCTACCTTATCTTTCCCGCAGCGCCTCTTTTGCTTTGTTGAGCGGCTTCAGCAGATAATCAAGGATAGTTTTACTGCCCGTTTTTATATCCACCGTCGCAATCATCCCTGGAAAAACAGGAAATTCTTTTCCTTGCTTATTGGTCAGATGGTTACTGTCGGTGCGGATATAGACGCGGTAGTAGTAAACGTCCCTTTTCACCTCGTCCTGCAGGGTATCCGGTGAAATCATGGTCACTTCCCCTTCCAGCCCGCCGTAGATGGAATAGTCATAGGCCATTACCTTCACCAGCGCTTTCTGGCCGGGATGAATAAACGCCACATCGCGCGGGGAGATTTTTGCCTCTACCACCATCTGATCGTCGAGCGGAACCAGGCTCATCAGCTTGCCGTTCGGCGGAATAACCCCGCCCACGGTCGTCACGTCAATATCCTTGACGATCCCGCGCACCGGCGCATTGAAGGTCAGCCGGGTCAGGGAATCCTCACGTCCTTTCATCACCGAACGCTGGGCTTCAATCTCCGCATTGGCTTTCGCCAGCTCTTCACGGGCGCGAACGTAATACTGGTTTTTCATCTCGGTGATTTTGTTCTCAAGCTCGTTCTTTTGACGCTCAAGACGTAACACCTCAACCTTGCTGGCCGCCCCCTGGGTCACCAGCGGACGGGTTAACGACAGCTCGCGCTGCACCAGCTCGGCGCCCTGGCGGAGGCCGGCCAGCCCTTTTTCCAGGCTTTCGCGACGGGACTGGTAAAGCGCCGTTTCCTGTTTGACCAGCTCAACGTCGTCATCCAGCTCGTCCGGAAACGCGAGTTCGGTGTCGTTGACCTCGGCCTTCAGGCGCGCGGCGGTTGCCAGCGCGGCATTCAGACGCGACTCGCTCTCCAGCACGCTGGACTCGGTTTTGGTCCGGTCGAGCTGCGCAAGCTGCTGGCCGCGTTCAACGATGTCGCCTTCGCGCACCATCAGGCTGTGGATAATGCCGCCCTCCAGGGACTGAATCACCTGCTCATGCGAAGACGGTATCACCTTGCCGCTGCCGGTTGTGACTTCATCAAGCTCGAACAGGCTCGCCCAGGCGATAAACACCGCCAGCAGGGCGAACAGGGACCATGCCACCAGAGACGATCGCGGCAGGCGTGGCTCCTTCAGGCGACTGTTAAAACGGGATAAATCATTCATGCCACACCCTCCTCAGCAGCCGCAGCCGGTTTCATGGTCACGGTGCGCTGCGCGGCTTTCGGCGGCGCCATGCCGTGCTGGTGCAGGATCGCATCGCGGGGGCCGTCCATCACCACCTTGCCGTTTTCCAGCACGATGATGCGGTCAACCAGGTCCAGAATCGGCAGGCGATGCGTCGCCACCACCAGCGTCCGGCGTTTACCCAGCCATTTGTGAAGATGCTGAATAAACTGCTTTTCGCTCATTTCGTCCAGCCAGGCCGTTGGCTCGTCCAGCAGCAGAATGTTCGGCGAGGTGATCAGGGCGCGCGCCAGCAAAAGCGCCTGACGCTGACCGCCGGACAGCCCCGTGCCGCCCTCGTTGATGAGGGTGTTGAGCCCCATTTTTTGCTTGCGCACAAACTCCAGCGCGCCGCTGTTGACCAGCGCCTGGTGAATTTCATCGTCCGTCGCCAGCGGGTTCCCCATCAGGATGTTGTCCCGCACGGAGCCAAAGAAAAGCCGCGCCTGCTGGCTCAGCAGCTGCATGTCGCGCCGCACGTCGGCCGGGTCAAGATGATTGAGGGCAATGTCGTCCAGCAGAATGCTGCCCTGCTGCGGCTCCTGCATGCCCGCCAGAAGCTGTAGCAGCGTGCTTTTCCCGGAACCGTTGCGCCCGAGCACCGCCACGCGCTCCCCGGCGCGGATCTGCAGCCTGCTGACGTTGAGCACGCTGAGTTTCTCTTCTTCATCGTAGTAAAACCCGACGTCCTCGAGCGCATAGTTGCCGCGCAGGTGGGCTTTGTGCACCTTCTTGCCGTGCTGCGGGTCGTCAATCGGCCGCTGCATCAGGTCGTCCAGCCCCTTGCGGGCCACTTTTGCCGACTGCCAGCGGGAGAGCACGCCCGAAATCTGCGACAGCGGCGCGATGGTGCGCGACGCCAGAATCGAGGTCCCCACCAGCGCACCGGTGGTCATATCGCCGCTGATGACCAGGTAACAGCCCACCAGCAGGACCACGGCATAAACGATGGACTGCACCTCCTGCGTCCACGTGAGCAGCAGGCCGGTCAGCCAGCGCTGCTTCATGCCGACGCTGGCGGCCACATCGTTGGTGTTATTCCACTGGTTCTGGAAACGCTGCTCGGCGCGCATTAGCTTGATGTCTTCAATGCCCTGCACCGCTTCCACCAGCGTGGCGTTACGAATGGCGGATTCACGCATCCCTTCGCTGGAGAGTTTACCGAGCGGCCGCTGCACCAGCAGGCCAGGAATCAACAGCAGCGGCACGGCGAGCAGGACCACCAGCACCAGCGGGCCGCCAATCATCCACAGGATAAAGACGAACAGCAGGAAGAACGGCAGATCGGAAATCGCCGCAATGGTGGTGGAGGTGATCAGCTCGCGCACCGACTCCAGCTCGCGGATCTGGGCGATAAACGATCCGGTTGATTTGGAGCGCGCGCCGTTTTTGATCCGCAGCGCGTGGGCAAAGACGCGTTCGGAGATGCGCAGGTCGGCGCGTTTCCCCACCACGTCAGAAATATGCACGCGCAGCATGCGCATGATGAATTCAAAAACGATGGCAATCATGACGCCGCCAAACAGCACCCACAGCGTGGCTTCGGACTGCGACGGCACCACCCTGTCGTACACCTGCATGGAGAAGACCATGCCGGAGAGCGCCAACACGTTAGCCACCAGCGCCACCAGCATAATGTCGCCGTAGCGTCGCCAGTCCTTCAGCGCCAGCTGCCAGAACCAGTTTTTCTCGTACGGTTTGATGTAGTCATCCACGCGGGCATCCGGCGTGGACTCGAGCGGGCGCAGCACCATCAGGGCTTTTAACCGCGGCCCTAGCTCCTCGCGCGTCAGCGTCGTCTCCAGGCCGCCGTCGCCGCTGAACTGCAGGCTGACGTTGCCTTCGGTGTCCATGCGGTTGATCACCGCAATTTGCCCGCCGGTGAACTCCGCCAGCAGCGGCAGGCGCCACGGGTCGAGGGAGACCGCTTCTGCCGCCACCGCACGCATCCCCAGCCCAAGCTGATGCGCCATCTCCTCCAGCACCAGCTGGCGCGGAGACTGGCTTTCGTGGTTAATCGTGACCCGAACATGCTCTGCGGAAAAGTCCAGCCGGTAGTGCTTCGCGATGATGAGCATGCCCTGCAGCCAGGGTTCGTACTGTGGATGTGTCTTCATATTGCTACGTCCTGTTCAGGGCGATAATTTCGCACTGAAATGATACCTTTACGGGATAACTCAAAATCGAACATTCTTTAAACGAGCCCGCAAAATAATCTTGTGAAATATAGGGTTATTGCCGTTTATGTAAAGAAACGCAAAAGGCCGCGGGGATCGCTCCCCGCGGCGTTGTTTTACGCAATTAACAGCTGATGGTTAGCCAGCAACGTTGCCAGATCCGTCTGCACGCCGTTCAGCGTCACCAGGGTGGTCGGCGAGAACTGACCGCCGGTACCGTCCAGGTCAACCTGAATTTCGGTATTGCTGCCGTTCTGCACCACGCGGATGTAGTCGCTGATATTGCCCGCGCTGCTGTCCAGCGTGGCCACGCCGTTCACATAGCTCGCGGAGCCCGTGCCCGTATAGCCGCTGCCGGAGAGCAGATCGCGCAGGTCAATGCGATCCGTGTCCGCCGTTCCTTCCCAGGTGCCGACGGTAAAGCCGTTCACCACGTCGTGACCGTTACCGCCCGTTGCGTCCGAGGCGTTGATCAGCTTGTAGAGCAACGTATCGTGACCGCCGCTGCCGATATTGAAGGTGTCATTCCCGCCGCGGCCTTCGAAACGGTTATCGGCGCTGTTGCCGGTAATCACATCGTCGAAGTCCGAGCCGTTAATGCCTTCAATGTTCAACAGACGCGTGGTCCCGAAGCCGGTGTCCTGCGCGGTTGAAAGGCGCAGGTCAACGGTCACGCCGGAGGTCGCATTGCGGTAATCCACCACGTCCATCCCACCGGTGTTGCTCCAGGTGTCGTGGTCGGAATGGGTATTCCAGCCGCCGGATCCGTTGTAGGTATAGGTGCCATTCTCCGCAATAAAGGTGTCGTTATACCCGGTCCCGGTGATCGTTCCGCTGTGACCGCCGGTGGCCGCTTCGGCCGTCAGGACGTAGCCCTCTTTGCCGTTGCCCGCTACCAGATCGCTCCAGGTGACGTTATCCGACACCCCGTTGGTAATCTTCACAATCTCCGCCGAGTAGGTCTCCTTCGGATCCAGCCCGTAGAAGCTCACCAGCGCGGAGGTATCGTTCGATCCGATACCGGACTGGGCGTTGATGATCTGCGAGGCAACCAGCACGCCCGCGGCGTTATACAGGTTGACCGTGTTGCCGTAGTAGGCGTTGATGCCCTCGCTATCGACAATGTGCAGATGCATCGCGGTACCGTCCGCAATGGTTTTGCTGTTCTGGACCAGCACAACCTTGCCGTTCTGCTGAGAGACCAGCAGATCCTTCGCGCCGTCCCAGTTGTAGTCTATGGCCGCCACGCCGGTGGCGTAGGCAATACCGGACGCCAGCTGGCTGGAGGTCCAGGTGGAACCGTACCCGTTGTTGGTGAACAGGGTCGCCGTTTGCGAACCGCCGTAGGTGCTGAGCTTGATGATGTCCATCTGCCCGTCACCGTTCCAGTCCACCGCCACCGAAAGATACCCCGCCGACGCGTTAGAGGCTTCCACCGCGCTCTTGGTGGTAGAGAGCTTACCGGTGCCGTCGTTGTAGTAGATCACCCCGCCGTTGTTGTTGTAGCTGCTGCCCAGGTACAAATCCATGTAGCCGTCGCCGTTGAAGTCCGCCCACGTCATGGACGCCGCCGTGGTGGTGTTCGAGGCGTTCGCCACAAACACGTTGGTCAGGTTCTGGCCAATAGAGAGCGTGCCGTTGCCGTTGTTGTTAATCACGGTTAACGAGTACGCGCCGCTGCGGTTGGTATGCTGAACAATATCCACCGTGCCGTCGTTGTTAAGGTCAACGCCGGAGATTTCACGCATGGTGGTGAATTGCCCCCAGAAACCTGCGCCGCCGTTGGTTCCATCCGGCGACAGTACGCCTTTGTTGTTGATCAGGTAGGTAATGGAGTCTGCACCCGCATCGCCGTAGGCCAGATCCAGATAGCCATCACCGGTTTTGTCGTACGCGATCACCCCGCCGTACCAGATGGTGGTACCCACCGCCAGCTGGCTGGCGTTATAGGTACTGCCATCGTAGGTCCACATCACCTGAGTGGAGCCACCGTAGGTGTTCTCCGTGGCGAAAATGTCCTGCGTGCCGTTACGGTCAAAGTCGGCGGCGGTCTGGCTCACCACGTAGTAGTTACGGGTGTTGGTCAGCGTATTGCCGGCATAGGTCGAGCTGTCGCTGCTGGAGTACGACTGGCCGTTCGCAATGATATTCCACAGACCGCTGCTGTTCATGCCGAGGGTCATGGTGGAGTTGTTGCTGTTCCCCGCCGCGGTTGCCCAGTCGGTATTCACCGAAGTGGTGTCAATCACCAGGCTGCCGGTCGCGGTACCGGTGGTATTGCCGTTACCCGCGCTGCTCTTCACCTGCGCCGTTACGCTGTAGCTCGCTACGTTCAGCGCGTCGCTGTCCGGGATCTGCAGATACCAGGTGTTGTGATCCGGGTCGACCACCACCGCACCGCCCGTCTGGGAGGTGTAGGTTTTACCGTTCACCGTCACCACCAGGTATTCACCGTTCACCAGGTCAGCGGAGACGGTACCGCTGACGATCGGCGTGGTATCCGACGTGGTCTGCGCGGTAATCGCCGCCCTGGTGGTCGGGATGCTGGTGTCGACGTTCAGCACAAAGCCGTCGGATTCCGTGTAGTTTCCGGCCCTGTCGGTGACGCGCACAATGTAGGTGTGATTTCCGTCGCTCAGGCCGTTGTCCTGGAAGGACCAGCTTGCGCTGCCGTTCATGGTCACCTGGCCGAGCAGAATCCCGTCACGGTAAAGCTGTACGATCTCGCCATCGTCCGGGGCGCGGTTAAGCGTCCCGTTGATCAGCGGCGAGTTATCGTCGGTGGCCAGCGCGCTGCCAAAGGTGCCCTGACGCTCGCCTTCACCGTCGGTATAGCTCACGACTGTGCCCACCGTGGTTGGCGGCGTCGTATCTACCGTCACCACCTGCGACGCGGTAGAGCCGACGTTGCCTGCCTGGTCGATGATTCGCACTTGGTAGGTGTAGTCACCGTCCGCCAGATCGCGGGTGTCGGTATAGCTCCAGCGCTGGTTGGTAACCGTGGCGTCGGACCAGGTATTCCCGCCATCGAGGCTTATCTGGACGCGCTCGTCGTTTGCCAGCGCGTTGCCCAGCGAGCCGTTGATGGTCAGCGTGGTGTCCATGGTGATGAAATCACTCCCGGACTGGCCGGTGTCTTCGCTGATGCTGTCGATGGTGATGCCGTACTGCGGCGCCTGCGTATCCACCGTCACCGCCTGCGAGGTGGTCGCCCCGACGTTACCCGCCTGGTCAACAACCCGTACCTGGTAGTTATGGCTACCGTCTGACAGGGTACGCGTATCGCTGTAGCTCCACTGGGTACCGCTGACGGTGGCGTATACCCAGGTGGTGCCGCCGTCCATGCTCACCTGAACATACTCGCCTGCACCCAGCCCGGCGCCGAGCGTGCCGTGCAGCGTGTACGAGGTCGAGCTGGTCAGGAAGTCATTGTTGTCGAAGCCGGTATCGACGGTAATGTTATCCACGGTCACCGTAATGGCCGCATCCGGAGCAATCGTATCGACGGTCACCTGCTGATGGGCGCTGGCCCCCACGTTGCCCGCCGCATCCACTACCCGAACGTAGTAGTCATAGGTCTGGTTACCCAGCGTGCGGCCATCCACGTAGTACCAGGTGTTGCCGGTGACGATGACGTTCTGCCAGGTCACGCCGCCGTCGATGCTGATCTGGGCGTACTCGCCGTCGGCCAGCGTCGCGCCGAGCGAGCCGTGCAGCGTCAGGGACGTATCGTTGGTGATAAAGTCGCTGCTGCTCAGGCCGGTATCGTCGCTGATGCGGTCGATAGCGATCGTTTTGCTGGCGTCCGGCGCGACGGTATCAATGGTCACCACCTGGCTGGCGGTGGCGCTGATATTCCCCGCGTCGTCGATCACGCGCAGCTGGTAGTTGTAATCACCGTCGGCCAGCGTGCAGCCATCGACATACGTCCAGCTCAGCCCGCTGACGCTGACGTCGGTCCAGGTGACGCCGCCGTCGAGGCTGATCTGCGCGTGGTCGCCGCTGCCCAGCGCCGCGCCGAGCGTCCCTTTCAGGCTGATCTGGTTGTCGCTGGTGATGAAGTCGCTGTCGGACAGACCGGTGTCCTGGGTGATGGAATCGACCGTAATGGTGCCTGCCGCTGGCTTCGTCAGGTCAATCACCACGTCCTGGCTGTCCGTTGCCCCCACGTTGCCCGCGTTATCGATCACCCGCACCTGATACTGATACGTTCCGTCGCTCAGGGTGCGGCCGTCCGCGTAGCGCCAGGTGGTGCCGGTGACGGTCAGGTCAATCCAGGTGGTGCCGCCGTCGAGGCTGATCTGCGCCTTCTCGTTATTGCCGAGCTGCGCGGTCAGGGAGCCGTTGACCACAACCTTGCTGTCGTTGGTGATGAAATCACTCGCGCTCAGGCCGGTATCGTTTTGCAGCGAATCGATGCTAATCCCCATCGACGGCGCGGTCAGATCCACGGTAACGGTGTGGTTATCGCTGGCGCTATTGCCGATGGCGTTGCTGACCTGGGCGTTAATCACGTACGCACCGCCGTCCGCCAGCGCGCTCACGTCCGCGCTGCCCATCGTGTAGCTCCAGCTGCCGTCATTCTGCACGGTCGCCGTATAGGTTTTACCGTTAAGCGTAATGGTCACCGTCTGGCCCGCAGGCGCGTCGGTGGTGCCGCTGATGACCAGCGGCGTGCCGTGTTCAGCCGCGTTGACGATATCGTCCTGCGCAAAGGTGTTGATGGTGATGGTTGGGACGTCACCGTTCAGCGTCACGTCGTGCGTCGCGCTGCCCGGGTTGCCCGCCTTATCGCTTACCGACGCGGTGATGGTGTAATCCCCGTCGCTCAGGCCGAGGAAATCACGGCCCGGCACGAAGACCGACCACGATCCGTCCGCCCCGACGGTCGCCTGATAGCTGTGCCCGTTGAAGGAGACGGTCACCGTCTGGCCCTGCTCCGCCGTGGTGGTACCGCTGATGGTCTGGCCCGCCAGCTGCTCGGCGTTGTTAACGATATCGTCATCGGCCACGGTGCTGATGGTCACGGTCGGCGCGACGGTGTCCACCGTTAAGGTGTGCGTCGTCTGTCCGTTGTTACCGGCTTTGTCGTTGACCGATGCGGTCACCGTCAGCGCGCCCTGGCTCAGGGTAGCCAGATCTGCCGCCGGTACGTCCAGCGTCCACGTCCCGTCGCTGCCAACAAGCGCAGTGTAGCTTTTGCTGCCCAGCGTTACGGTGACGGTCTGACCCGCCTCCGCGCTGGAAGAACCGCGCACGGTCAGCGGCAGCTGCGCTTCAAGCGCGTTCAGCATGTCATCACCCGACAGCGTCGCAATGCTCACCACCGGCGCGGTAGTATCCACGCTGATGTCGTGCGTTGCCGAGGCGCTGTTGCCCGCGCTGTCCTGCGCAGACACAGACACCTGATAGCGCGCGCCGTCGGCCAGCGCGCCTACGTCGGCGGCCGGCACGGTAGTCGTCCAGCTGCCGTCGCTCTGAATGGTGGCGGTGTAGGTCTTGCCGTTCAGGGTCACGGTGACCACGGTTCCGCTGGCCAACTGAGCGCTGGAGCCGTTAATCACCAGCGCGTTGCCCGCTTCAGCCGCGTTAATGACGTCATCGCCGCTAAGAGTGTCCACCGTCAGCGCCACGGAGGCGGTGTTGACCACCACGTCGTGGGTCTGGGTGCTGCTGTTGCCCGCGCTGTCGGTAATGGTCGCGCTCAGCGTCACGGTGCCGTCGGTCAGGGCTGAAACCACGCTGGCCGGAACGCCTACGCTCCAGTTGCCGCTGGCGTCAACGGTGGTGGTGTACTGGTTCGAACCGACAGCGATCACCACTTTATCCCCGACGTTCGCGCCGCTTGCCGTGCCGCTGACGATCTGCGCCTGGCCGTGCTCCACGCTGTTGATGACGTCATCGCCCGCCACCACGTTAAAGCTGACGGTCGGCGGCGTGGTATCAAGCGTAATCGCTTTGCCCGCGCTGCCCGGGTTACCCGCGGCGTCGCTCACGCTGACCTGCACGGTGTAGCCGTTATCCGCCAGTGCCGAGAGGTCTGCGCCCGGCACGTTCACGCTCCAGATTCCGCCCTGCTGCACCTGCGCGGTGTAGCTCTTACCGCCCAGCGTCACGGTGACCGTCTGTCCGGCTTCCGCCGTGGTGGTGCCGGAGATGGCCACCCCTGCGGACGCTTCGCTGGCGTTGATGACGTTATCGCCCGCGACCGTATCAATGGTCACGGCTGGCGCGGTGGCATCCACGCTGTACTCGCGGCCCGCCGAGGCGCTGTTGCCGTTCACGTTGGTCACGCTCGCCTGCACGCTGGCATCGCCGTCCTTAAGGCCCGCCAGATCCGCGGAAGGCACGGTTGCCGTCCAGTTACCGTCGGCATCCACTTTCGCGGTGTAGGTCTTACCGGCGAAGGTGATGGTGACGGTCTGGTTTTCCTCCACGTTTGACGTGCTGCCCGAAAGCACCAGATCCGCGCCTTTTTCCGCCGCGTTAATCACGTCATCGGTCGCAATCGCATCAATGCTCACCGCGACCGCAGACAGATCGACGGTCACGTCATGGCTGATGGTCACCGGGTTGCCTGCGGTGCTCTGGCCCGCAACGGTAACGGTGACCGTACCTGCTGCCAGCGCCCCAACGGCTGCTGCCGGGATCGCTGCCGTCCAGCTGCCGTCTGCCAGCACGGAGGCCGCATAGGTTTTGCCATTGACGGTCACGGTGAGCGTGGTCCCCACCGCCAGCCCGTCACTGGTGCCGGTGACGATCAGGTTCTGACCGTGTTCGATGCTGTTGATCACATCGTCGCCCGCCACGGTATCCACGCGCAGGCCCGGCAGGCTGGCGTCTATAACGATTTCGCGTTCGCCCACGCCGGTGTTGCCGTGGCCGTTGGTCACGGTCGCCGACACCGTCAAATCACCGTTGCCCAGGGCCGTCAGGACGGACTCCGGCACGCTCACGGACCAGGTCAGATCGTCCTGCACCGTCGCGGTGTAGCTGTTGCCGCCGATCGTCACGGTCACGGTGTTGCCCGCTTCCGCGTTCGTTACCCTGCCGCTAACGATCTGGCCCGCGGCCACTTCCGCCGCGTTGATGACGTTATCGCCCGCCACGGTGTTGATGATGACGGTCGGCAGCGCGGTATCCACCAGCAGGTTTGCGGTGTTGCTGACGCTGTTGCCCACGCCGTTGGTGGCGGTCGCGCTCAGGGTGTAATTCGCTTCGCCCAGACCCGACAGATCCGCAGCCGGAACGGTCAGGCTCCAGGTGCCGTCCGCCGCCGTGGTCGCGGTGTACTGCTTGCCGTTCAGGGTTACGGTCACCACGGTGCCTTCCGCCAGGTTGGCGCTGGTGCCGCTCACGCTCAGATCCTGGCCTTTTTCCACAGCGTTCAGCACGTTATCGCCGCTGAGGGCGTTGAAGCCGACGGACGGCAGGCCGGTGTCGACGGTGACGTTATGCGTGCCGGTGCCGGTATTGCCCGCCGCGTCGGTGACGGACGCCGTAACGGTCACGGTGCCGTCCTGCAGCGCGGAAATCACGCTCGCCGGTACGCCCACGCTCCAGTTGCCCGCCGCGTCCAGCACGGTGATGTACGTCTGGCCGCCGAGGGTAACTGTGACCTTATCGCCCGCCGCCGCGCCGGTGGCGGAGCCGCTGATGATTTGCGCCTGCGCGTGCTCGGCGATGTTAATCACGTCGTCGCCCGCCACGGTGTTGATGGTCACCGCTGGCGCGGTGAGATCTACCGTCAGGTTATGGTCAACCGACGCCGGGTTACCCGCTTTGTCGCTCACGGAGGCCGTTACGGTCACGCTGCCGTCGGTTAATCCTGCCAGATCCGCCGCCGGAACGTTCAGCGTCCAGCTGCCGTCCGCGCCGACGGTCGTGGTGTAATCCTTGCCGTTCAGGGAGACGGTCACTGTCTGGCCCGCTTCGGCGGTGCTGGTGCCGGATACGGTCAGATCGCTCTTCGCTTCGGCCGCGTTCAGAACGTCATCGCCCGCGATCGTGCTGATGGTCACGGTCGGCGCGGTGGCGTCCACGCTGTACTCGCGGCCCGCCGAGGCGCTGTTGCCGTTCACGTTGGTGACGCTCACCTGCACGCTGGCGTCGCCGTCCTTAAGGTGTGCCAGATCCGCAGACGGTACGGTATACGTCCAGTTGCCGCCGTCATCGACGGTGGTAGTGTAGATCTTGCCGTTCAGGCTCAGGGTCACGGTCTGCCCGGCTTCCACGTTGGTGGTCGCACCGGACAGCACCAAATCCGCGCCTTTCTCCGCGGCGTTGATCACGTCGTCTGAAGCGATGGCGTTGATGCTGATGGCAACGGTCGCCAGATCCACCGTCACATCGTGGCTGATGGTAATCGGGTTACCCGCCGCGCTGTCGCCGGTGACGCCGATCTTAACGGCGCCTTCCGGCCACGCGCTCACGTCGGTGGACGGGATTGCCGCGCTCCAGGTGCCGTCCGCCAGCACCGTGGCCGCGTAGTCTTTGCCGTTTACGGTGACGGTCAGCGCCGTGCCTGCCGCCAGCCCGTCGCTGGTGCCGGTGACGATCAGGTTCTGCGCATGTTCAATGCTGTTGATCACGTCGTCGCCCGCCACGGTATTCACGCGCAGGCCCGGCAGGTTAGCGTCGATAGCGATCTCGCGCTCGCCGGAACCGGTATTGCCGTGGCCGTTGGTGACGGTCGCCGTCACGCTCAGGCTGCCGTTGCCCAGCGCGGTCAGCACGTCAGACGGCACGTTTACGGACCAGGTCAGATCGCTTTGCACCGTCGCGGTGTAGCTGTTGCCGCCGAGGGTCACGGTGACGGTGTTGCCCGCTTCCGCGTTCGCCACGGTGCCGCTCAGGATTTGCCCGGCCGCCACTTCCGCCGCGTTGATGACGTTATCGCCCGCCACGGTGTTGATGGTGACGGTCGGCAGCGCGGTATCCACCAGCAGGTTTGCGGTGTTGCTGACGCTGTTGCCCACGCCGTTGGTGGCGGTCGCGCTCAGGGTGTAGTTGGCCTGACCGAGACCGGCCAGATCCGCTGCCGGAACGGTCAGGCTCCAGCTCCCGTCCGCCGCCGTCGTGGCCGTGTAGTTTTTGCCGTTCAGGGTTACGGTTACCACGGTACCTTCCGCCAGGTTGGCGCTGGTGCCGCTCACGCTCAGGTCCTGGCCTTTTTCCACCGCGTTCAGCACGTTATCGCCGCTGAGGGTGTTGAAGCCGACGGACGGCAGGCCGGTGTCGACGGTGACGTCATGTTTGAAGCTGCCGGTGTTGCCCGCGCCATCGGTGACGGACGCCGTAACGGTCACGGTGCCGTCCTGCAGCGCGGAAATCACGCTCGCCGGTACGCCCACGCTCCAGTTCCCCGCCGCGTCCAGCACAGTGGTGTACGTCTGGCCGCCAATGGTGACGGTGACCTTATCACCCGCCGCCGCGCCGGTGGCGGAGCCGCTGATGATTTGCGCCTGCGCGTGCTCGGCGATGTTAATCACGTCGTCGCCCGCAACGGTGTTGATGGTCACCGCTGGCGCGGTGAGATCTACCGTCAGGTTGTGATCCACGGACGCCGGGTTACCCGCTTTGTCGCTCACGGATGCCGTTACGGTTACGCTGCCGTCGGTTAATCCTGCCAGATCCGCCGCCGGTACGGTCAGCGTCCAGCTGCCGTCCGCGCCGACGGTCGTGGTGTAGTCCTTGCCGTTCAGGGAGACGGTCACGGTCTGGCCCGCTTCGGCGGTGCTGGTGCCGGATACGGTCAGATCGCTCTTCGCTTCGGCCGCGTTCAGAACGTCATCGCCCGCGATCGTGCTGATGGTCACGCTCGGCGCGGTGGCGTCCACGCTGTACTCGCGGCCCGCCGAGGCGCTGTTGCCGTTCACGTTGGTCACGCTTACCTGCACGCTGGCATCGCCGTCTTTGAGGGCTGAAAGATCGGCCGCCGGCACCGTGGTGGACCATTTGCCGGCGGCGCCGACGGTCGCGGTATAGCTCTTGCCCGCGAAAATAATGCTGACGGTCTGGTTCTCCTCCACGTTAGCGGTGGTACCGGAAAGCACCAGATCCGCGCCCTTCTCGGCCGCGTTAATCACGTCGTCGGCGGCAATCACGTCGATGCTCACGGCAACGGTGTCCAGATCGACCTTCACATCATGATCGATAGAGACCGGATTACCCGCACTGCTCTGGCCTGAAACGGTCACGGTCACCGTGCCTGCCGCCAGGGCACCCACGTCTGCCGCCGGGATCGCCGCTGTCCAGGTGCCGTCCGCCAGGACGGTCGCCGCATAGGTTTTGCCGTTCACGGTCACGGTCAGCGCCGTGCCCGTCGTCAGCCCGTCGCTTGTACCCGTAATAATCAGGTTTTGATTATGTTCGATGCTGTTGATCACGTCGTCGCCCGCGACGGTATCGACGCGCAGCCCGGGCAGGCTAGCGTCGATAGTGATATCGCGCTCAGCGGAGCCGCTGTTGCCCACGCCGTTGGTGACGCTGGCTGAAACCGTCAGCTCGCCGTTGCCCAGCGCCGTCAGTTCGGCTTGCGTCACGCTAACGGACCAGGTGAGATCGCTCTGCACCGTTGCGGTATACGTTTTACCGCCGAGAGTCACGGTAACCGTGTTGCCTGCTTCAGCATTGACTACCGAGCCGCTGATGCTCTGGCCTGCCGCCAGCTCAGCCGCGTTAATGACGTCATCGCCCGCCACGGTGTTGATAATGACACCCGGCAGAACGGACTCGACGTTCACGGTATGAGAGGTGCTGGTGCTGTTGCCAACGCCGTCCGTTGCTGACGCGGTAACGGTGTAAAGCGCTTCACCCAGTTGACCGACCTGGTCCGCCGGAACCGTGGTGGTCCACTTCCCGCTGTCATCCACCTTCGCGCTGTACGCCTTGCCGTTCAGCATCACGGTCACCACCGCGCCTGTAGCCAGGCCGGAAGCCGTACCGGAGATCGTCAGATCCTGAGTTTTCTCTGTACTGTTGATCACATCGTCACCGGACACGGTGTCAATGGTCAGCTCCGGCGCGCTCAGGTTGACCTCCACGCTGTGCGTGGTGCTGTTGCTGTTGCCCGCCTTGTCGGTCAGCGCCGCGGTGATGGTGTAATCGCCTGCGGCCAGCGCGGTTACGTCCGCCGCAGGCACGCCCACGCTCCAGCTGCCGGAGGCATCCAGGGTGGCGGTGTAGGATTTATTGTTGATCGTCACGGTGACCACATCGCCCGCCGCCGCACCGGTCACGGAACCGGTGACAATCAGCGCCTGCGCATGCTCGACGCTGTTGATCACGTCGTCGTCGGACACGGTGTGGATGGTCAGCTGCGGAACGGTAGTATCGACCAGCACGTCGCGATCCGCGGAGGCCGGGTTGCCCGCTTTATCCGCAACGGCGGCGCTGATGGTGTAGTTGCCGTCGGTAATCCCGCTCAGATCCGCGGACGGCACGGTCACGCTCCAGCTGCCGTTTGCCTCTACGGTGGTGGTGTAGTCTTTGCCGTTCAGCGTTACCGTCACCGTCTGGCCCGCTTCGGCGTTGGTCGTGCCATTAATCAGCAGATCCTGCTGCGCTTCGGCCGCGTTGATGATGTTGTTGTCGCTGACGATCTCGATAGATACCGTCGGCGCTGTCGCGTCCACGCTGTACTCGCGGCCCGCCGAGGCGCTGTTGCCGTTCACGTTGCTGACGCTCACCTGCACGCTGGCATCGCCGTCTTTCAGGCCGCCCAAATCGGCAGACGGTACGGTCGCCGTCCAGTTGCCGCTGGCATCCACCGTCGCGGTGTAAGACCTGCCGCCGAAGGTGATGGTAACGGTCTGGTTTTCTTCGACGTTGGTGGTCGAGCCGGACAGCACCAGGTCCGCGCCTTTTTCCGCCGCGTTAATCACGTCGTCAGAAGCAATCGCGTCAATGCTGATGGCGACCGCGGCCAGATCCACCTTCACGTCATGGCTGATGGAAACCGGATTGCCCGCCGTGCTCTGGCCTTCCACCGTCACGGTGACCGTGCCCGCATTCAGCGCGCTGACGTCTGCCTTCGGAATGGCCGCCGTCCAGGTGCCGTCCGCCAGCACGGTGGCCGCGTAGGTTTTGCCGTTGACGGTCACCGTCAGCGCGGAGCCGCTCGCCAGCCCGTCGCTGGAGCCGGTGATAATCAGGTTTTGCGTATGTTCGATGCTGTTAATCACATCGTCGCCCGCGACGGTATCGACGCGCAGGCCCGGCAGGTTGGCATCAATGGTGATGTCGCGCTCGCCGGTGCCGGTGTTGCCGTGGCCGTTGGTGACGCTGGCGGACACCGTCAGATCGCCGTTACCGATGGCGGTTAGGACCGCAGACGGCACCTTGACCGACCAGCTCAGATCGTCCTGCACCGTCGCCGTATAGGTATTTCCACCGATAGAAATAGTGACAGTGTCACCGCTCGCCGCGCCGCTCACTTTGCCGCTCAGGGTCTGCCCGGCAGCCACTTCCGCTGCGTTAATGACGTCATCCGTGGCGATTGGGTTGATGGTAACCTGCGGCAGCGCGCTGTCGACCAGTACGTTATGGCCGGTGCTCGCGCTGTTCCCTGCGGCATCGGTCACGCTTGCCGTCACGGCGTAGCTCGCTTCGCCCAGGGCAGAGACGTTCGCCGCCGGTACGGTCAGGCTCCAGTTCCCGCTCGCGTCTGTGGTGGCCGTGTAGCTGATGCCGTTGAGGGTCACCGTAATGGTGGTACCGTCCGGCTGGTTGCTGGTACCGGATACCAGCAGATCCTGGCCTTTCTCGGTGGCGTTGATCACGTCGTCAACCGCCAGGGTATTGATGGCAATCACCGGCGCGGTCAGGGAGACGTCAAACTCATGCGTCTCGGTGGTGCTGTTACCGGCCTTATCGGTCAGGGTTGCGGAGATCGTCTGGTTACCATTAGCCAGCGCGCCCACGTCCGCCGCAGGAACGCCTACGCTCCAGCTGCCGGACGCGTCCAGCATGGCGGTGTAGTCTTTGCCGTTCAGGGTCACGGTAATCACGTCGCCCGCCTGCGCGCCCGTCACCTTACCGGAGACGATCAGCGCCTGGCCGTGCTCGGCAATGTTCACGACGTCGTCGCCCGCAACGATGTTGAAGGTAATCTGCGGTACGGTGGTGTCAACCAGCACCGAGGAGCCCGCGCTCGCCGGGTTACCTGCCTTGTCGGACACGCTCGCCGTGACCGCCGCGCTGCCGTCGGTAATGCCTGCCATATCCGCCGCCGGAACGTCGAGCGTCCAGGTTCCGTCCGCCTGCACCTGCGCGGTGTACTGATTGCCGTTGAAGGTCACGGTCACCGTCTGGCCGGGTTCAGCAGTAGACGTACCGCTCAGGGTCAGATCCTGCGCCGCTTCGGCCGCGTTCAGCATGTTGTCGCCGCTGATGGTGTTAATGGTCACCGTCGGCGCGGCGGTATCGACGCTGAACTCCTGCACCGAGGACGCCCCGTTGCCGTTCACGTTGGTGACGTTCACCTGCACGCGGGCGTCGCCGTCCTTCAGGCCGCTCAGATCGGCTGCCGGAACGGTCCAGGTCCAGTCGCCGTTGCCATCCACCGTCGTGGTATACGTTTTCCCTGCAAAGGTGATGGTCACGGTCTGGCCCGCTTCAACGTTGGAGGTGGTGCCGGACAGCACCAGATCCTGGCCTTTTTCCGCCGCGTTGAGCACGTTGTCGTCGGTCACGCTGTTAATGCTGACGGCGACAGGCGCAAGATCGACGTCAACGACGGTGCCGATCGTCACCGGGTTGCCGGAGATATCCTGCGCGCTGGCCTTAATATCCAGCGGACCGTCCGCCCACTGCGAAACGTCCGCTGCCGGGACGGCCGCCTGCCAGCTGCCGTCCGCCAGCACCGTTGCGGAATAGGTGTTGCCATTGATGGTCACGGTCACGGTGCTGCCCGCCGCCAGATCGGTGCTGGTACCGGACACAATGAGGTTTTGACCGTGTTCGATGATGTTAATCACGTCATCGCCCGCCACGGTGTCAATACGCAGGCCCGGAAGCTCGGCGTCTATGGTGAAGTCGAGAGAAGAAGATCCGGTATTGCCGTGCGCGTTGGTGACGCTGGCCGATACGGTGAGGTCGCCGTTGCCGAGGGCGGTTAGCTGACTCTCGCTTAACGGCAGGCTCCAGGTCAGATCGTCCTGCACGGTTGTGGTGTATGTCTGACCGCCGAGGATAATGGTGACAGTGTCACCTGAAGCCGCATTGGCGACTTTACCGGTCAGGGTTTGCCCGGCCGCCACTTCCGCCGCGTTAACGATATTGTCACCCGCCAGCGTGTCGATGGTCACCACCGGCAGGGAGCTGTCCACCAGCACGCTGTGTGAGGCTGAGGCGCTGTTGCCCACGCTGTCGGTGACGTTCGCCGTCACGGTGTAATTCGCTTCGCCCAGCGCGCTTACCGCAGCCGCCGGTACGGTCACGCTCCAGCTGCCGCTGGCGTCAGCGGTGGCCGCATACTGAATGCCGTTCAGGGTTACCGTAATGGTTGTGCCTTCCGGCTGGTTGCTGGTGCCGGAGAGCAGCAGATCTTCGCCCTTCTCGGTCGCATTGATCACGTCATCCGTCGCCAGCGTATTGATACCGATGACAGGCGTCACGGTATTCACCACCACATCCAGCGAACTGCTTCCGGTATTACCGGATCTGTCGGTTACGGAGACGTCGATTGTCCAGGTCCCGTCTGCCAGCCCCTGCACGACGGACGCCGGCAGGCCAAGGCTCCAGTTCCCCGCCGCGTCTACCACGGTGGTGTAATCCGTGCCGTTGAGGGTAACGGTCACAAGATCGCCCGCAGCGGCGCCGGTGACGGAGCCGCTCAGAATTTGTGCCTGTGAATGGGCGAGCTGGTTTACGGTGTTGCTGTGGGTGACAAAGTCGTTAATGGTCACCTGCGGTACGGTGGCGTCCACCAGGCCCACGCGATCGGCGCTGCTGGTGTTGCCCGCCACGTCGCTGACGGTGGCCGTCACGGTCACGATGCCATCCGTCAGGGCGCCGACGTCTGCCGCCGGGACGCTCAGCTGCCAGGTGCCGTCCGTCTGGACCGTGGTCTGATAGGTTTTGCCGTTCAGCGTTACGGTAACCGTCTGGCCCGGTTCCGCGCTGCTGCTGCCGCTCAACAGTAAATCCTGCTGCGCTTCGGCCGCATTGATGATGTTATCGGCGGTCAGGTTATCGAGCGTAATCGCGGGCGGCTGCGTATCCACCGTGACCACGCGCGACGCGTCGGCGCTGTTGCCATTCACGTTAGTGACGCTGACGCTCACCTGCGCGCGCCCGTCGATCAGGGTCTCCATGGCGCTGGCGGGCACGGTCAGGCTCCAGGAGCCGTCCTGCTGCACCTGCGCGGTGAAGGTCTGGTCGGCGAATTTCACCACCACGGTCTGCCCCGCTTCCACGCCCTGCGTCTGGCCGGAAAGGGTCAACTCACTGCCTTTCTCAACCGCGTTGAGCATGTCATCGCTGGAAACGGTATCAATGGTGACCGCCACGGCGTTCAGATCGAGTTCAATCGGGTGTTCAGCCGCAACGGTATTCCCCCAGGCGTCCTGCGCGCTGACGCTAACGGTCATGCCGCCCGCCGTCCAGGCCTGCAGGTCCGCCGCCGGAACGCCGATCTGCCAGCTGCCGCTGGCGTTAACCGCGGTAACGTACTCAACGTTGTTGATGGTGACGACAATCTGCGTGCCCGGGGCCAGATGGGTACTGGAGCCGGTGACGCTCAGATCCTGCTGCTGTTCAATGGCGTTGATCACGTCATCGCCGGAAATGGTGTGCACGCGCAGGCCCGGCAGTTCAGCGTTGATGTTGATGTCACGCTCGCCGGTGCCGGTGTTGCCGTGCCCGTTGGTGACCGATGCGGTGAAGGTTAAGTCACCGTCGCCAAACGCCTTAAGATCCGCCGACGGGATCGTGACGTTCCAGGTGAGATCGCTGCCCACCGTGGCGGTGTAGCTTTTGCCGCCGACGGTAACGGACACGGTATCGCCCGCCGCCGCGCCGGTGACGCGACCACTAAGGATTTGATCGACGCCCGCTTCGGCGTTATTGACCAGGTTGTCGCCAGCAAACGTATTGATGATGACCTGCGGAAGGACCGTATCCACCAGCAGATTCGCCCCGGCGGAGCCGCTGTTGCCCACGCTGTCGGTGCCGCTGACGGTGACGGTGTAAAGAGTGTTCGCCAGATTCAGGACGTCGGAAACCGGCACCTGGACCGCCCAGAGACCGTTTTCGACGGTGGCCTGATAGCTGACGTTGTTAAGCGTCACGGTGACGCTGCTGCCGTCCGGCAGGTTGCTGGTGCCGGTCAGGCTCAGCGGCTGCATCGCCTCCTGGGCATTCAGCACGTTGTCCTGGCTGATGGCGTCAATCGTAAATTCTGGCGGATGCCCGCTCAGCGTAATGTCGCGCGTGGCGCTGCCGGTATTGCCCGCCGCGTCGGTCACGGAAACGGAAATCGTGTGGTGTCCTTCGCCCAGCGCGCCCATTACGGACGCCGGAACGCCGACGCTCCAGCTGCCGTCCGCCAGCACCACGCCGGTGAAGGTCTTACCGCCGAGGGTGACCGTTACCACGTCGCCCGCGGCGGCACCGCTCGCCAGGCCGGAAATCACGTGCGCCTGGCCCTGCTCGCTGATGTTGAGAATGTCGTCGCCCGCCACGGTATGGATGGTGACGACCGGCGCGGCGGTATCCACCGTGAAATCTGCCGTCACGGACGAACCGTTGCCCGCTTTGTCGCTAACGTTGACCGTCAGGGTGTGGTTGCCCTCGCTGAGGGCCTGTACGTCGTCGGCCGCAAGCGTGACGGACCATGTGCCGTCGCTGCCCACCGTAGCGTTATAGTTTTTGCCGTTCAGCGTGACCGTCACGATCTGTCCGGCTTCCGCATTCGTTTTACCGGTCAGGGTCAGCGGCTGGCCGTGCTCGGCGGCATTAATGATGTTGTCCTGCGCAAGGGTATCGACGGAGATCGTTGGCGCGGTGGTGTCCACGCCAATCGTCTGGCTTCCGCTGACGGTGTTACCCGCCGCATCCTTACCGCTTACGTTAACCGTCCAGGTTCCGTCGCCCAGCGCCTGCGCGTCTGCCGCCGGAACGTTAACGCGCCACGCGCCGTCCGCGCCCACTTCCGCCGCGTAGGTTTTGCCGTTCAGCGTCACGGTGAGTTCGGTGCCCTGCGCCAGGTTTTTGCTGGTTCCGGAGAGCGTAAAGCCCGCGGATTGCTCGCTGGCGTTAATGACGTTGTCACCCGCCGTGGTCGCCAGCGCGATCGTGGCTTCCGCGGTATCAACCGTGACGCTAATACTGCCCGCAGAGGTGGTTTTACTGCCGTCGATCTGCACGACCGACCAGGTGTGCGCGCCGTCGGCCTGGGTCGGTAAGATTACCGTCCACGTGCCGTCTTTACCGACCATGGTGCTGGCAATGGTGCTGCCGCTGCTGTCTTTAATCTGGATGGTCGCGCCCGGCTGACCGGTACCGCTAAAGGTTGGGGTGTTATCGTCCGTGATCGCATTTGCGCTCAGCACGCCCTGCCTGTCGCCCGCTTTATCCGACAGCAAGAAAGTCGGCGTCGCGCTTTCCACTTCTTTCGTATTATCAATGACTTTAGTTTTCGTTTCGCCGTGACCGCCGTTTGCCAGCAGTGCGCCGATGGCGCCGCCGCCTAACGCCGCCCCCGCAATCCAGCCCCACGGCGCGTCGCTTAACAGACTTTCCTGCTCGAGGAAAGGCTGAATGCTGCTAATCGGCGTGGCCTGCGCGGTTAATTCGGTCACCGCAGCGCCTGACGCTTCCCCGGTATCGGCAAAAGAAATATGCGTCAGTTCCTGACGGTCGTTGAACACCAGCTCAGACTGATTATGCGTTTCTGCATCTTCGACAAAATAGTTATTGCAGCGAATCACGCTGCCGTCTTTCATATAAATAAGGAGGTCTTTACCCTGGCGGACATAGCGCGCCACGTCCTGAGCAGAACCCTGGATTTCAATCACGCTCGGCGACGAAATAGAGACCGACAGATTTCCTTCGCCGGTTAATTTCGTTTTCTCCGCCGTTTTGCGAATGATGACATCAACAACCTTTACGTTACTCATTTGTTCTCCTTGCAGGTGTACGTATTCCTGTGGATATGACCACCAGACGGATGCAGCTATCCCTGGGAAAAAACACCCATTATTGTCAGACTTATTTTTTGCGACTGTGCGCGTCTATCGTTAACTCAGATCGGGTAATTTTGCGGCAGCGTTTTTCTCTATTCCAATAAGCGGCATTAAATTATCAACCGCGGAGGCATAATTAATTGCCGAACTCCAGCCATCATACTCGGCGATTATTTTCGCTGACGTGGCCTGCCAGACATCCTGCTCAACGCTGAGCAGATCGTTTATGCTCCGCTTGCTCAGGGTGTATTCATTTTTATAAACATCGCGGGCGCGCAGCGCATTTTCCAGCTGCTGCTTCCCGGCCTCCATTCTTCCCCGCGCGCCGGTCCAGTCCGCCTGGGCGACGGAGGCTTTTTGCAGAACGTCGAAGCGCGCCTGATCGACCTGCGAGGAGGCCATCGCCCGTGCCCCTTCCGCCTGCTGCACGCGTGCGGAGACCGCGCCGCCCTGATAAAGCGGTGCGTCAATATTGAGCTGGATTTGGTCGTCCCAGTATGAACGGTTGTCCGATTCATATCGGGTGCGCCCCCCTTTCAGGCTTAACGTCGGCCAGTGCTGAGACTTCGCCGTTTCCACGCCATACTGGGCCGAACGCTCCATGTTCTGCGCGGCCATCACCGCCGGGATCAGGGAATAATCTATGCGGTTGAGCGAGTCCGGCTCCACGGCAAGATTCGCGGGCACGGGCGAATAAGCCTCGGCCTGCATCCCGGTCAATACCGCAAGCCTGGCGCGCGCGCTGTTTAAGGCAGCGTTATACTGCGCGACCGTCGCCTGCATGCCGGCAATACGGGTGCGGGTCTGGAGCTCATCAGAGGTGGAGCTCACGCCCGCGTCTGCGCGCAGCTTTGCCAACTGCTCGACGTTTTTGAGCGCCTGAACGTTCTCTTTTGCCGCCTGCAGCAGATCGGAATAGCGTTTGACCTCGACATAGCTCAGCGCCGTTTTTTCCGCCACATCCGAAAGCGTGCCCATCAGCTGGTAGCGGTAGCTATCACGCCTTGCGGAGGACTGGCTGATGCTGTTATTGGTCTTGCCAAAATCGTACAACAGCTGCGTCAGGCTCAGTCCCCAGGCGGCTGAATTCTTCAGCGACCCGCTGGAATCGGTGGTCTGACTGTGCCCCGTGCTCCCGTTCAAGGATATTTGCGGCATCCAGCCGCTGCGCGCTTCGTCTATTTGCGCCTGGCCAATACCCAGCTGCGCGGCCTGCTGACTAATTGACGGATCGCGATCGATAGCAAAAAGAATACTTTCTTTTAAGGTCGTTGTTGCCACCGGGGCAATACCCACCTGATGGCTATTGGCGTACGCCGAATTTATGGCTAATGAAAGGAATGCCATCACTGCTGTAAATCGGCATAACGTCGTTTTTCGTAATATCGTCATGTTATCTCCCTGACTCTGAGTGACACTGAAGCAATTACCCAAAAAGAGGTATAGATAATTAGACAAATATCTTATTTCGCATCCTTGCTGAATTTCAGGTAATACTCCCCATACCCATTTCCATTGGAGATGAGATCTGTCCGCGTCTTATTTCAATTAAGAATTTACTTATTTCTTAAAGTGGTTGGCAGCATAACAAAATGTGGTATAGCCCACTACACCCACAATGTTAATGTGGTGTTACAAGCAAGAAAAAATATGGGGTTTCTGGACAAAAGTCTTAAAATGACCTTTCAGATGAAACATATAAACTGCCTGTTATCTAAGGAGAATTCTTAATTGGCCCCCTGCACATTTTTGCGTTAATTTCAGAGAGGTTCAGACACAAAGATTTTCAAAGAACTGTCAGTTTACGTAACCAAAGGAAGATATTTAAAATTAAAAACGCTTAAAAAACTAATTAAAGAGATAAAATTCTGTCTCACTCCAAAAATATAGTTTTTACCTCCATGCAATAGCAATACCCTGGTGACATAAACCAAACCGTTAAATAAAACATAACAATAACATCATCGTTAACATTCAGAACGGGTTCCTCATACCTTATCAATAAAATTTTAATAATCACTCAGGTGAACCATCTCTCCCCTGCCGAGCCTCCCAGGGACGTTTCCCTTCTCTCTGCGTCAAAATGCTGTATTATGCAAACTATTGCGACATTTTGCAGGAATACCCCCCCATGCACAAAACCGCTCGGCAACGCTTTATCCTCGATCTCCTTAGCGAGCAGGGTCAGGCCAGCATCAGCGAACTGGCCGAAAAGCTGCAGGTTTCAGCAGATACCATTCGTCGGGATCTAACCGACCTTGAGAACCAGGGCCTTGCGCAGAAGAACCACGGCGGCGCCATCGCGCTCAATCTTTCCGCCATGAACCGTCAGGGCCGCAATACGCTCCTGCCGCAGACCAAACAGCGCCTGGGTAAACGGGTCGCGCAGCAGGTTCCGCCGGGCTCCACCCTGTTTCTGGATGCCGGAAGCACGGTGATGGCCGTCGCCACCTTTCTTCAGGGGCCGCTCACCGTCATTACCCCCTCGCTGGATATCGCCCAGCATTTTAGCGACCGGGAAGACATCGAGCTGATCCTGCTCGGCGGAAAATGGGACCACCAGCAGCGGCTGTTTGCCGGCAGCGCCACGCTGTCCCTGCTGTCCCGCTATCGGGCAGATATCGCCATTCTTGGTGCCTGCGCCATCCATGCCGAACTCGGCCTGAGCGCCGGTAAAGAAGCGGACGCCGAGGTTAAACGCGCGATGCTTGACGCAAGCCATGCGCACTGGATTGTTGCCGACCACCTGAAAGTCAACCGCTGCGAGCCCTATCTGGTTTCCGGGTTATCCAACATTCAACAGCTCTTTTTAGATCGTCCCTGGCCTGAGCTTGGGGACCCTGGCGCACTGCAGGTTACGGTGTGCGCGAATTAACGTGGAGAAGGTCATGAGTAACGTTCAAACAATCAACATTGCGCTGATCGGGTATGGATTTGTTGGTAAAACCTTCCATGCTCCGTTAATCCAGTCCGTGGACGGGATGACGCTGGCGGTTGTCTCTTCGCGTGATGAAGAGAAGGTGAAACGCGATCTGCCGGACGTGCAGGTGGTGGCGACGCCGGAGGAGGCCATTCAGCATCCGGATGTCGACCTGGTCGTAATCGCCTCCCCCAACGCCACGCACGCCCCGCTGGCGACGCTGGCCCTGAAGGCGGGTAAACACGTGGTCGTGGATAAGCCTTTTACCCTCGACATGCAGGAAGCCCGCGATCTGATTGCTCTGGCGGATGAAAAGCAGCTTCTGCTTTCCGTTTTCCACAACCGCCGCTGGGACAGCGATTTCCTCGGCATTAAGCAGGTTATTGAGCAAGGCACGCTCGGCAAGGTTAAACACCTGGAGTCGCATATTGACCGCTTCCGCCCGGAAGTGCGCGTGCGCTGGCGCGAGCAGAACGTCCCCGGGAGCGGCCTGTGGTTTGACCTGGGGCCACACCTGATTGACCAGACGCTCCAGCTCTTTGGCCTGCCGCAGTCGGTTCAGGGAAATATCGCGACGCTGCGCGACGGCGCAGAAATCAACGACTGGGCGCACGTGGTCTTAAACTACCCGGAGCACAAGGTTATTCTGCACGCCAGCATGCTGGTGGCTGGCGGTACGGCGCGCTTTGCCGTGCACGGGGATAAAGGCAGCGTGGTGAAAGCCAGAATCGACCAGCAGGAAACGCAGCTGCTTTCAGGGGTGATTCCCGGCAGTGAAGCCTGGGGCGAAGACAGCGACAGCATGGTGTTCTTTGGCGCAGACGGCGCAGCGCAGACGATCCCGACGCCGAAAGGCGATCAGCGCCAGTATTACATCAGCGTGCGGGATGCGTTACGCGGGAAAATCAGCAATCCTGTCCACCCGGTCGAGGCGTTAGCGGTGATGGCCGTGCTGGAAGCTGCGGTGAAGTCCGCGGAGACGGGGTCAACCCAGGCGCTGGCGTTAACGGACGAAGAGCGAGCTCTGCTGGGTTAAAAACAAGCCGGGTGGCGGCTACGCCTTACCCGGCCTACGATGTAAATGTAGGTCGGGTAAGCGCAGCGCCACCCGACAAACGTTCAAGACTACGAACGCTTTTTCGGCATCATGCGCAGAAGGGTATTATCTTTCCAGAAATAGTGATGCATCAACGCCGCCGCCGCGTGCAGGCCAATCACAAAATAGCCCAGGTTCGCCAGCGTCTCGTGCCACGCTTTCATTTGATCCACCAGGTCAAAATTGGACTCCGCCGCATGCGGCATCGCCATGCCAAACGCAAACCAGTCGCTGCCCCGGTTATACATCATCACAATGCCGATCAGCGGCAGCGCAATAAACAGCAGATACACCACCAGATGCCCCAGATGGGACATGCCCGTCACCATCGCTTTTGGCTTCGGTTGAATCGGCGGCGCGCGGAATTTCAGGCGAACCAGCAGACGCGTGACCATCAGCACCAGGATACTGATGCCGCAGGAGACGTGAATCATATTGATCAAGGGACGCGCGGTGCGCGGGAAGAAACCTTTGAACTCCATGGCGCAGTAGGCGACGATGATTAACAGAAACACCAGCCAGTGGATGCCGATTTGCAGGCTTGTATATTTAGTGCGCATGTGATTTTCCGATGAATAACAGTCATCGCGCCAACATAATCCCATTTCCTTAAAAATTCATTAATTTTTCTGTATGGTTTTTCAAATACTTCGCCACGCATGAAGCATCTTCAATTGCCGCCCTGCTCGTGATGGTCTAAGCCTGGATGAGTTCAAACTGTCGCACCGACACGTTTACAGGAGAACACCATGAGTAAAATTGGCATTAACGGCTTTGGACGCATTGGGCGCCTTGTACTTCGTCGCCTTCTTGAAACCCAGGACAGCAATACCGTCGTTGCCATCAACGACCTCACCTCCCCGAAAGTGCTGGCCTACCTGCTCAGGCATGATTCCAACTACGGCGGCTTCCCGTGGAGCGTGGATTTCACCGAGGATGCGCTGATCGTTGACGGTAAAACCATTGCGGTCTACGCCGAAAAAGAGGCGAAGCACATTCCCTGGAAAACGGCGGGCGTAGATATCGTCGTGGAGTGCACCGGCTTTTATACCTCTGAAGAGAAATCACGGGCGCACCTGGACGCCGGCGCGAAGAAAGTGCTGATCTCGGCGCCTGCGGGCGACATGAAAACCATCGTCTACAGCGTGAATGACGATACCCTTGACGCCAGTGATACCATTATTTCCGTCGCTTCCTGTACGACCAACTGCCTTGCCCCGCTGGCGAAAGCCCTGAACGATGCGTTTGAAATAAAAGTAGGCACTATGACCACCATTCACGCCTATACCGGTACCCAGGCGCTGGTGGATGGCCCGCGCGGGAAAGACCTTCGCGCCTCACGGGCGGCGGCAGAGAATATTATTCCGCACACCACTGGTGCAGCCAAAGCCATCGGTCTGGTGATCCCTGCGCTCAGCGGCAAGCTGAAAGGCCACGCGCAGCGCGTGCCGGTTAAAACGGGTTCGGTAACCGAGCTGGTGGCCATTCTGGGCAAGAAGGTCACCGTTGAGGAGATCAACGCCGCGCTGAAAAAGGCCACTCAGGGTAAT
Source organism: Enterobacter sp. PP-008-ECC_S150 (assembly GCF_045257065.1). NCBI lineage: Bacteria > Pseudomonadati > Pseudomonadota > Gammaproteobacteria > Enterobacterales > Enterobacteriaceae > Enterobacter > Enterobacter sp. PP-008-ECC_S150. The sequence goes on from NZ_JBJHHG010000002.1 coordinate 214,668, forward strand.
AAATCGTTCGGGTACACCGATGAGGAAATCGTGTCGTCCGACGTGATTGGCTCGCACTATGGTTCGGTGTTTGACGCCACGCAGACGGAGGTGTCAGAAGCGGGAGAGCTGCAGCTGGTGAAGGCCGTAGCGTGGTATGACAACGAATATGGGTTTGTGACGCAGCTGGTGCGGACGCTGGATAAGTTTGCGGCGCTGTGATTTTCCCCCTCACCCTAACCCTCTCCCCGAAGGGGCGAGGGGATTGTTCCGTGCTCAGCTGAGTTTTCGCGCCACCTTCAGGACCGGATCCTGCTGCAGCAGTTTCCATGCGGCGGTGATGGCCTCGGGGAATTCGACGTGCGCGATAAAATCCCGCCCGGCCGGGCCATAGCCGTTCTCATCATCATACAGGCGCGGCAGCTCCCCCATCACCAGCGAAAGGTAACGCTCAACGGGCCACAGCCCTGCGTTACTCTCGCTGAATACCACGCTATTTTTGCCGTTTTGCAGTAGTGGCGTAAACCCCGGGAAGCTTATCCACTGCGGTGACTCGGATTCATCCCGACAAACGCGGGCAAACGTCGCCATCGTGCGGCGCTGCATCGTCGGATCCTGCACCACCAGCATCCGCCCGGTCGCTCGATGGCGCTGTTTCAGCATGTTCCAGCTAAAGCGCGCGTTTTCACCGCAGTTGGTGGAGCGATCCTCAACCCACAGACGCGCCTCCGGGATCTGCCAGAACGCCCGCGCAATGTCGGCAAGAATGCTCGCTTCCGCCCGCCCTGTAACCGGTACGGTGTGATAACGCGAGTGCGTGCGGATTGCTTCATATAAAAACGCGGTCGAATGTCCAATGCCGCCGCTAATCAGCAGCGGTACCTGCTTTTCTGCTGCAATACGGAACGCCGCGTCAATGGTCGGGATCGCGGCGTTTCCTGCCAGGATGACCGCATCGATGTCCGGATGCTGGCAACTGCCACTGAGATCGTCCTGCGCCAGCCATTCACCAATAGTATTGATGGCCGCCAGCGTGGCATCCGGCAGGATGGGGAAATGGGTCTGCTCCATAAAGAACTCCTTCTCTGTATCCCTTCAGGGTAGCGGCTTCAGTTTCTCAACACAACGGCAACGTTCGGCCGCTCTTTTTCCTTAAATTTACCTTCACCATTTGATTAACATGCGTAAATCATATTCACTTGAATTATCATTTGCGGCAGACGTAGAATCGCTAGCCCGCTAATTATTCAATCATTTCTAAGGTAAACGACGTTATGCGCCTGCCCGAACGCGACCCATATGCTCCTCGCGAGTGGCAGCCACATGAGAAACCCGCCCTGCTGGGTTCGCCCTCCACGCCCGAGCACAGTACGCCAAAACGCATTGCCTACGGCGTGGTTGGCCTGCTGGTGTGCCTGACGGGGGCGCTGGGAAACGCGGTGGTCACCGCTAACCTGCAAAACCTGCAGGGGACCTTCGGAGCCTGGTCGACCGAAATCGCCTGGCTGCCTGCGGTCTATGTCATGACCAACATCTCCATCAACCTACTGCTGGTCAAGTTCCGCCAGCAGTACGGTCTGCGCGCCTTCACCGAAGGTTTTCTGGTGCTGTACGTGCTGGTGACCTTCTTCCACCTGTTTGTGAACGATCTCAGTTCGGCGCTGATGGTCCGCGCCGCGCACGGAATGGTGGCCGCCGCGCTCAGCTCATTAGGGATTTACTATCAGATCCAGGCCTGGCCTGCGAAGCACCGCCTGAAGGCGCTCACCATCGGGATCACCGGCTCGTCGCTCGCCATCCCGCTGGCCCGCCTGTTTTCGACCGAGCTGCTGCAGCTGGACGAGTGGCGCGGGCTCTATTTCTTCGAGCTGGGGCTGGCGCTAATCTCCCTGGCCTGCGTGATAGTCTTGAAACTGCCGCCGGGCGACCGGCGCAAGGTCTTCGAGAAAAAAGACTTTATCACCTTCTTTTTAATGGCGCCCGGAATGGCCCTGCTCTGCGCCGTGCTCTCGTTAGGCCGCCTTGACTGGTGGTTCGAGGCACCGTGGATCGGCTGGTCGCTGGCGCTCTCGCTGGTGCTGATCGTGGCGGCCATCGTCTTTGAGCATAACCGCGCCAACCCGCTGCTGAACACCCGCTGGCTGTCGAGCGGCAGCATCGTCCGTCTGGGACTGATCATGCTGCTGATCCGTATCGTGCTGGCAGAGCAAAACACCGGCGTCATCGGCTGGCTGCAGTACGTGGGGTTACAGAACGAGCAGATGACCCACCTGGCGTGGTCTATTTTTGCCGGGATCGTCTGCGGGATCGTCACCAGCTGTCTGACCATCAAGCCCACGAAGCTGGCGTGGCCGATTATTACCTCCCTGGCGCTGATGATTGTTGCCTCGCTGCTGGACAGCCAGTCCAATAACCTGACCCGCCCGGACCAGCTGATGGTAAGCCAGTTCCTGCTGGGCTTTGGCAGCGCCTTCTTCCTGGCACCCGCCATGCTGGCCGCGATTGGTGGAGTGATCGCCGACCCGCGCAACCTGGTCAGCTTCTCGGTGATGTTTGGCATGAGCCAGAACCTCGGCGGCCTGCTGGGCTCCGCGATCCTCGGCACCTTCCAGACCTGGCGCGAAAAGTACCATTCCAGCCTGCTGGCGGACCAGCTCACCACGCTCAACCCGCTGGTCAACGAGCGCATTCAGCTTTATACCCAGATGTATAAAAGCCTGATTGGCGACAGCTCGCTGCTGGGCACGCAGGCGATAACGCAGCTGCAAACGGTAACCGCGCTGGAGGCGAATATTCTGGCCTACAACGATACTTATCTGCTGACGGCGAGCATCGCTGCCGCCACGCTGGTCTGGATTTTATGGCGCTTGCTGCGCCTGCGCATCACTGCCCGTATGGCGCTGAAGAACGCCACCGGCAACAAATAATTGAAAGAGTTCTGGAGAGTTTATGAGTCAGCAGGATGCCGCCAAAGAGCAGGCCAACACCCGCAAAAATGTGCGCATTGTTTCCGTTTTCACCGCCGCGGCTATCGGTCTTGTCGGCGTGCTGGTGATCCTTTATGCGTGGCAGCTGCCGCCGTTCACCCGCCACGCGCAGTTTACCGACAACGCCTACGTGCGCGGTCAGACGACGTTTATCAGCCCGCAGGTAAACGGCTATATCACCGAGGTGCATGTTCAGGACTTTGTGCAGGTCAAAAAAGGCGACCTGCTGCTGCAGATTGATGACCGTATCTATCGCCAGCGGGTGCATCAGGCCGAGGCGCAGCTGGCGATGAAGGTTGCCGCGCTCAATAACAACCTGCAGCAGCGCAAAAGCGCCGAAGCGACGATCGCCAAAAATGACGCCGCGCTGAAAAACGCCCGCGCCCAGAGCCTGAAAACCCAGGCGGATTTAAAGCGGGTGAAAGAGCTGACGTCAGACGGCTCGCTCTCCATTCGCGAGCGCGACGCGGCGCTGGCCAGCGCCGCCCAGGGCAGCGCCGATATCGACCAGGCGAAAGCCGCGCTTGAGATGTCGCGTCAGGATCTGCAGACGGTAATCGTCAATCGCGGCGCGCTGGAGGCGGACGTTGAAAACGCCAAGGCGGCGCTGGAGCTGGCGCAGATTGACCTGCAAAACACCCGCATTGTGGCGCCGCGTGACGGTCAGCTCGGCCAGATCGCCGTACGCCTCGGGGCCTTTGTGACCGCCGGAACCCATCTCACCACCCTTGTGCCCCCTCAGCACTGGGTCATCGCCAATATTAAAGAGACCCAGCTCGCGGAGCTGCGCGTCGGTCAGCCGGTCAAATTCACCGTCGATGCCCTGAACGACAGGGCCTATCAGGGCCGCGTGGAGAGCATCTCTCCCGCAACCGGCGTGGAGTTCAGCGCCATCACGCCGGACAACGCCACCGGCAACTTTGTCAAAATCGCCCAGCGTATTCCGGTTCGCATCGAGGTGCTCGGCAAGCCAGAAGATTCGGCGCTGCTGCGTCCGGGCATGTCGGTGCAGGTGACCATTGATACGCGGGAGGCGAAGTAATGATCCTTCGTCCGATAGCCGCGCTGGTGGCGGCGGCGATGCTTGCCGGATGCCAGTCCGTCGACGTCAAACCGGCGCAGCCAACGCTGCACATCCCCACCCAGTGGCGTGCTGAGGCTGGCCCAGCGAGCCCGACGCAACAGCTCTGGTGGCGGAACTTCCACGACAATCATCTCAACCTCTATGTGGACCAGGCGCTACGGCATAACAGCGACGTGCTGATCGCCCGGGAACGCATTAACGAGTATCAGGCGCGGGTCTTTGCGGCCGACGGCAGCCTGTTTCCCTCGCTCGACGCGGGCGTCACGGGGACGCGCGCGCGTTCGCAATCCGCCGCGACCGGGCTGCCGGTCTACGGCACGCTGTACAGAGGAAGCCTGACGGCGAGCTATGACGTGGATATCTGGGGCGTCAACCGCAGCACGGCCAATGCCGCCGAAGCCTCGCTGGCGGCGCAAAAAGCCGCCGCCGCCGCCGCGGATTTGACCGTCGCGTCTTCCGTTGCCTCCGGCTATGTCACCCTGCTCTCGCTTGACGAACAGCTGCGCGTGACCGAATCCACGCTGAAGTCGCGCGAAGAGGCGTTTAACCTCGCGAAGCGTCAGTTTGAAACGGGCTACACCTCGCGCCTGGAGCTGATGCAGTCGGATTCCGAACTGCGCTCAACGCGGGCGCAGGTGCCGGTGCTGCAGCACCAGATTGCACAGCAGGAGAATGCGCTGAGCCTGCTGCTGGGCAGCAACCCCGGTGCGGTAGCGCGAAGCGAAAGCTTTGCGGCCCTGACGCCGCTGGCGCTGCCGTCGCAGCTGCCCTCTACGCTCCTGAACCGTCGGCCGGATATTGTTCAGGCCGAACGACAGCTGGTGGCGGCGGATGCCACGCTTGCCGCGTCGCGCGCCAGCCTGCTGCCGTCGATCAACCTGACCGCGACCGGATCGATTCAGGATCGTACCCTGTCCGGCCTGCTGGACAACCCGCTTCAGCTCTGGAGCGTCGGGGGCAGTATTCTCGCCCCGCTGCTGAACCGCCAGGCGCTCAATGCGCAGGTAGATATTTCCCAGTCCCAGCGTAACCAGGCGCTGTACGCCTATGAAAAAATCGTGCGTAACGCGTTTGCCGAAGTGAACAACAGCCTTGACGCTATTTCGCGCTACCAGGAACAGCTGACCGAGCTGCTTGCCCAGCAGGATGTGGCCCAGGAGACGCTGCGCATTGCTCAGAATCGCTATCGCAACGGCTATTCTTCCTATCTGGACGTGCTGGACGCGCAGCGCACCCTGTTCTCGGTCCAGACCAGCGTCGTGCAGGTGAAAAATAACCTGCTGCTGGCGCAGATTGATTTGTATAAAGCGCTGGGCGGCGGCTGGACCAGTGCCTGAAGACCTGCCCGGTGGCGCCAGGCGTGCCGGGCCTACATTTGCCCCGTAGGCCGGGTAAGGCGCAGCCGCCACCCGGCAATTCCCACAAGGAATCAATCTATGCAACAACCGTGGTCTGCTGTAGATAATTACATGATCTCTTCGCTTATTCCTGACGATGACGTACTGGATCAGGTCCTGGAAAACAACAAGCGCGCCGGGCTGCCCGAGCACGACGTCGCGGCCAATCAGGGGCAGCTGCTGGCGCTGTTCGTGCGCATGGCGCAGGCAAGACGCATTCTCGAGATCGGCACGCTGGGTGCCTACAGTTCAATCTGGATGGCGCGTGCCCTGCCGCCGGACGGCAAGCTGGTTACGCTCGAAGCTGACGCGATACATGCAGACGTTGCGCGTCAGAATATTCATCTCGCAGGACTCAGCGATCGTATTGAATTGATTGAAGGCCCGGCGCTGAGATCGCTCGAAAATTTCGGTGACGTTCCGCCGTTCGACCTGATCTTTATCGATGCCGATAAGCCCAACAATCCCGGCTATCTGGAGTGGGCGCTGCACTATTCCCGCCCCGGCACGGTGATTATCGGCGATAACGTGGTGCGCGAGGGTGAAGTGGTTAACGGGCAAAGCGACGACGCGCGCGTGCAGGGCGTGCGGCGTTTTATCGAGATGACTGGAGATAACCCGCGCTTAACCGCCACCGCGCTGCAAACGGTGGGGGTTAAGGGGTGGGATGGATTTACGCTGGCGATGGTGAACGGGTGAAAAAAGCCGGGTGGCGGCTTCGCCTTACCCGGCCTACATTTCGCCCCGTAGGCCCGGTAAGCGCAGCGCCACCGGGCAAGGCCCTTAGCCGGAAATCTGCTCCATCGCCTGCAGGATACGCTTATCCGAAATCGGATACGGCGTACCGAGCTGCTGGGCAAAGAAGCTGACGCGCAGCTCCTCGATCATCCAGCGGATCGCCTGAACGTCTTCATCGTCGCGGCGGGCAGGCGGCAGCTTGTTGAGCCACTGCTGCCACGCCTGCTGCACGCTTTCCACTTTCAGCATCTGCGCGCGGTCGCGGTGCGGATCGACCGCCATTTTCTCCAGGCGTTTTTCGATCGCCTGCAGATAGCGCAGCGTATCGCCGAGGCGCTTAAAGCCGTTGCCGGTGACGAAGCCGCGATAGACCAGCCCCGCCATCTGCGCCTTCACGTCCGACAGCCCCAGCGCCATGGTCATATCCACGCGCCCCTTCAGGCGCTTGTTGATATTGAACACGGCGGTCAGGATCTGCTCGACCTGTTTGGCAATCTCAACAACGGTGTCGTTCAGCTCTGCGCGCACCTTCTCATGAAGCTGGGCAAAGCCCTCTTCCGTCCACACCGGGCCGCCCGCCTCGTGGATCAGCTTGTCCACGCCGCAGGAGATGCAGTCGTCAATCAGATCCAGCACCTTGCCGTACGGGTTAAAGTACAGCCCCAGCTTGGCCTTGTTTGGCAGCTTCTCGTGCAGATACTTGATCGGCGACGGGATGTTGAGCAGCAGCAGGCGACGCAGCCCGCGCCACATCATCTGCTGCTGTTCCTGCGGGTTATCAAACAGCTTAATCGCCACGCTGTCGCGCTCGTCCACCAGCGCGGGCCAGGCTTTCACCTTATAGTTGCCGCGCTTCTGCTCGTAGCTTTCCGGAAGCTGACCAAAGCTCCAGATGTGCAGCCCGCTCTGTTCGATACCGTCATCCGCTACTGCCGAAAGCGTTTCCTGAACCTTCCCCTTCAGCGCCTCTTTCAGCTCGCTCAGGGAGCGCCCTTCCAGCAGCTTTTTGTTTTTATCGTCCACCACGCGGAAGCTGATTTTCAGATGATCGGGCACCTGATCCCAGTTCCAGTCCTCACGGTCAATGGTGGTGCCGGTCATGCGGCGGAACTCGCGCTCCAGCGCGTCCAGCAGTGGCAGCTCCAGCGGCGTCACGCGGCCTAAAAAGGCTTCCGCATAGTTCGGCGCGGGCACAAAGTTACGGCGCACCGGCTTCGGCAGCGATTTAATCAGCGCAATCACCAGCTCGCGGCGCAGGCCTGGGATTTGCCACTCGAACCCGCTCTCGTCGACCTGATTTAACAGCGGCAGCGGAATGTGGACGGTCACGCCGTCCGCGTCTGCGCCCGGTTCAAACTGATAGGTCAGACGCAGCTTGAGGTTGCCCTGATGCCAGAAGTTCGGGTAGTCGAGCTTGCTGACCGACTCCGCCCCCTCTTTAATCAGCATGCTCTTTTCAAAGTTGAGCAGGTCCGGCGTCTCTTTGCTGGCCTTCTTCCACCAGCTGTCGAAATGGCGGGCGGAAATCACGTCGTGGCTGATGCGCTGGTCGTAAAACTCGAACAGCGCTTCATCGTCCACCAGAATGTCGCGGCGGCGGGACTTATGCTCCAGCTCTTCCACCTCGGCGCGCAGCTTGAGGTTTTCACGGAAGAAGGCGTGACGCGTCTGCCAGTCGCCCTCCACCAGCGCGTGGCGGATAAACAGCTCGCGGCTGAGCGCCGGATCGATCTGGCTGTAGTTGACCTTACGCGCGGCCACCACCGGCAGGCCGTAAACGGTCACCTTCTCGGTCGCCATCACCGCGCCCTGCGCGCGCTCCCAGTGCGGTTCACTGTACGACCGTTTCAGCAGATGCTGCGCCACCGGCTCCACCCATTCCGGATCGATTCGCGCCGCAATGCGCCCCCACAGGCGGCTGGTTTCTACCAGTTCGGCGACCATGGTCCATTTTGGCGGCTTCTTGAACAAGCCGGAACCCGGGAAGATGGAGAAACGGGCATTGCGCGCGCCGGTATACTCCTGCTTTTCGGCGTCCTTCATCCCAATGTGGGACAGCAGGCCGGTCAGCAGCGCGATATGCACTTCGCGGTACTCCGCCGGTTCACTGTTTACCGGAATACCCAGCTCTTTCACCACCTGGCGCAGCTGGGTGTAGATATCCTGCCACTCGCGCACGCGCAGGTAGTTGAGGAAATCCACGCGGCACTGGCGGCGGAACTGGTTCGAGGAGAGCGCCTTCTGCTGCTCGCCGAGGTAGTTCCACAGGTTCACGAAGGCGAGGAAATCGGACTCTTTGTCGTGGAAGCGACGGTGTTTTTCATCTGACGCCTGCTGTTTGTCCATCGGACGCTCGCGCGGATCCTGAATGGAGAGCGCCGAGGTAATGATCATCGCCTCGCGCACGCAGCCGTGCTTTTGCGCTTCCAGCACCATGCGCGCCAGACGCGGATCGACCGGCAGCTGGCTGAGCTGGCGGCCCAGCGGCGTCAGCTTGTAGACCGTCGCCTGCTCGTCGGTAGTAATCGCCCCGAGCTCTTCCAGCAGACGGACGCCGTCCTGAATGTTGCGTTTGTCCGGCGCCTCGACGAACGGGAACGCAGCGATGTCACCCAGCCCCAGCGCGGTCATCTGCAGGATAACGGACGCCAGGTTGGTGCGCAGAATCTCCGGGTCGGTAAACTCAGGGCGCGAGAGGAAGTCATCTTCGGAATAGAGACGAATACAGATCCCCTCCGACACGCGGCCGCAGCGGCCTTTACGTTGGTTAGCCGACGCCTGGGAGACCGGCTCAATCGGCAGCCGCTGCACCTTGGTGCGGTAGCTGTAGCGGCTGATGCGCGCCGTACCCGGGTCGATCACGTATTTGATCCCAGGCACGGTCAGCGAGGTTTCCGCCACGTTGGTCGCCAGCACGATGCGCCGCCCGCCGTGCGGCTGGAAGACGCGGTTTTGCTCGCTGTTGGACAGGCGGGCGTACAGCGGCAGGATCTCCGTGTGGCGCAGGTCGCGCTTGCTGAGCGCGTCGGCGGTATCGCGGATTTCGCGTTCGCCGCTCATGAAGATCAGGATGTCGCCCGCGCTTTCGTTGCCCAGCTCGTCAACGGCATCGAAAATGGCCTGCAGCTGGTCGCGCTCGGTATCGTCCGCCTCCTCAACAATCGGGCGATAGCGCACTTCTACCGGGTACGTGCGTCCTGACACTTCGATAATCGGCGCATTGTTGAAATGCTTTGAGAAGCGCTCCGGATCGATGGTCGCGGAGGTGATGATGACTTTCAGATCCGGACGACGCGGCAGCAGCTCTTTCAGGTAGCCGAGCAGGAAGTCGATGTTCAGGCTGCGCTCGTGCGCTTCGTCGATGATGATGGTGTCATACTGCATCAGCAGCCTGTCCTGCTGGATTTCCGCCAGCAGGATACCGTCCGTCATCAGCTTGACCATGGTGTTATCGCTGACGTGGTCGCTGAATCGCACCTTGTAACCGATGCAGCCGCCCGGCTCCGTTTGCAGCTCTTCGGCAATACGGTTCGCCACGGTGCGCGCTGCCAGACGACGCGGCTGGGTGTGGCCAATCAGGCCTTTCACCCCGCGCCCCAGCTCCATGCAGATTTTCGGCAGCTGGGTGGTTTTCCCCGAACCGGTTTCCCCCGCGACGATCACCACCTGGTGGTCGCGGACGGCCTCAAGGATGTCCTGCTTTTTCTGGCTAACGGGCAGGTTTTCCGGGTAGGTAATCGCCGGACGCGCGGCTTCGCGCAGCACAACCTTACCTGCCGCCTGTTCAATCTCTTTCGCCATCTCCTGGTAAATGGCCTGTTGTGCATCAGGATTTTTAACCTTCTTCACGCCGTGCAGACGACGGGCAAAGCGCTGTTTGTCGCGCAGCGTCAGGGCATCAAGCTGTTGCAGGAGCATCGGGAAGGTTAATTTTTGTTGTTCTGTCATAGCGTTAATGGGCAGTGCTCTGCCGGGTAAAATCTCTTTTTAATGATTGCTATAGAGTACCACATTGACGCTTTCCGCGCCTTATTCAAAAAATTCGAACATAGGCTTCGATATATTGCGCTATCTCTGTGGCAGGATTGTGAATAGAGTGTCAACAAGCAACGGGGCAACCCCCTTCAATCAAATGCAAAAACAGGAATCACCCATGAGCAAAGTATTAGTTTTGAAATCCAGTATTCTGGCAGGGTACTCTCAGTCTGGTCAGCTGTCTGATTATTTCGTTGAGCAGTGGCGTGAACAGCATTCCGCTGACGAAATCACCGTGCGTGACCTGGCGGCGAACCCAATTCCTGTGCTGGACGGTGAACTGGTTGGCGCGCTGCGTCCGAGCGATGCGCCGCTGAGCCCGCGTCAGCAGGAAGCCCTGGCCCTGTCCGACGAACTGATTGCTGAGCTGCAGGCGCACGACGTTATCGTGATTAACGCCCCAATGTACAACTTCAACATCCCAACCCAGCTGAAGAACTACTTCGACCTGGTGGCGCGCGCGGGCGTAACCTTCCGCTACACCGAGAACGGCCCGGAAGGTCTGGTGAAAGGCAAGCGTGCGATCGTGCTGACCAGCCGCGGCGGTATCCACAAAGATACCCCAACTGACCTGGTTGCGCCGTACCTGAGCCTGTTCCTCGGCTTCATCGGCATCACCGACGTGAACTTCGTCTTCGCGGAAGGCATCGCTTACGGTCCTGAAGTGGCGACCAAAGCGCAGAACGACGCGAAAGCCGCGATCGACAGCCTGGTTGCAGCGTAAGATTTCCCCCTCTCACCGCCCGGTGGGAGGGTTTTTCTTTTCTCCGCATTTCGCTATCATCCGCTCCCACTCTCCAGCCGGGCGGCCTGATGTCTGCGATTATTGATTCTTTTATTGCCCCACCGTGTCACGACGACATTGCGATCCTCTGGCAGGATGAACATCTGCTGCTGATCGATAAGCCTTCCGGCCTGCTTAGCCTTTCGGGCAAAAATCCGCAAAACCTCGACTCCGTCCACTATCGTCTGGTCCAGACCTTCCCGGGCTGCACGCTGGTGCACCGTCTCGATTTCGGTACATCCGGGCTGATGGTGGTGGCGCGCAATAAGGCCATCAACGCGGCGCTTTGTCAGCAGTTCAGCCAGCGCAGCGTGGAGAAAGGTTACAGTGCCCTGCTTTGCGGGCATCTTGAAAACGATGAGGGAGTCATAGACGCGCCCATTGCCAAAGACCAGGCGCTGTTCCCGCTGATGTCGATCTGCGCCATCAACGGTAAACCCGCCCGCTCTCGCTATCGGGTGGTGGAGCGGTTTTATCAGGAGACGGGGCTGCCGTTAACGCGGGTGGAACTGACGCCGGAGACCGGGCGAACCCATCAGCTGCGCATTCACTGTCAGCAGCTGGGACACCCGATTCTGGGCTGCGATCTGTATGGCGGTCTTGACGCGCCGGGAGCTGAGGGAGCGTCCCGGCTGATGCTGCATGCCAGCAAGTTGAATTTTATTCATCCCGTAAGCGGCGAGCCGGTGAATGCCCATCACGCCGCCCCGTTCTGAATGCGGTTTACCACATCAAGTCGTCAGGGATTTTGAAGTCCGCGTACGGATCGTCTTCGTCCTGCTCTTCCTGGCTGAGCGCGCTGTTTAACACGATGCTGTCGGCATCGCGCTGGGCAATTTTATCCGCCACCACCGCCGGAATGATCGCGTATTCGCAGTCGCCGTTGGCATTCAGCACCAGACGCGCTATCGCCAGACGGCCGTTGATCAGCTGAGCCTGAGTTTGCTTGTCGACGTCGATTTTTTTAATCAGATTGCCGTCGGTGAAGTTAAAGGTGATGTTGCCTCTCGCCACGGTGATGCGGTTCATCTCAATCAGCTGCTTCACCTGCGCCTTAAACTCTTTCGCCAGCACGGCCTGCTTCTGCTGCTCGCTCAGCAGCCTGTCACGCTCCATCTGCGCCTTCTTGTTCTCTTCTACCGCTTCCCGAGCCTCACGCGCCTGCACGCGTGATTTCTTTGCCGTACGCTGCACTTTCGCCGCTTTCTTGCTGCTGACGAGGCCCGCTTTCAGCATCTGCTCTTGTAAGGTGAGTTTTGTCATGATCGTTTCTAAACCGGTTGTAAATTTTGGGGATTATAGCGGGAATTGCGGAGCGTGTGCCAGAGAAGTAGACATGGCGCTTTGTCACCTGAGCTTTGTTTATTCTTTATTCAGCGTTTACTAATAGTATAGCCGCAAGAGTGATTAAAAATCATCAGGTCATTTTCTTAAAAAAAATGAGCAGTTCTTGAATATGATGTGGATTGAATAATTGTGATCGATTCTGGCGTAGGCTGTTTTTTCTTATTGAGAGAATGAAGAAAAAATAAGCCCTTAAAAGGAACAATGATGCTTAACCATAAGGATTGCGCATGTTTCGACTCTACCGGTCACATGATTTAACACGGCAATTAAACCCTGAAGATTTTCAATACATTCTTACTCCAGCAGGTTCGCTGAAAGAGGCGTGTAAACATTATGATCTGTCTTATGAAGCAAACGGTCATAGCCTCTCTTTTGGTCTTCCCAAAAGAAAATACAGCATATCTCCACATCAAAGACCCTATGAACGAAGGCATCGCAGTTACGCAGATCCCATTTATGATGAAGTTGAACGCGAGCTGCAAATTGGTTGGCTTGTTGGCGTGGATGCCTCCAGACGCTGGAGCAGCGTCCGGAACCCGTTTTATATCGATAATAACGGCGAACTCATTTTTACCCCTACTTCCTCATCGTGGCATGCATGGTATAAGGACGAAATCCTGAGTGCCTATCGGCACGTTATTGCCGATCGGCAAGGCAGGAAGCCCGCTCCTACTCAAAGGATGCATTATGATTATTACGCGCCAACAACTGCATCGTCGGAGAATACGCTGAACAGTAAAGCTGTTGGTCGTCTGCTCGCCGCTGGTGGTGTTTATAACGGCAATATTAAAGGGTTTCATGAAACCGCGCTGCAGCTTGGCGGAGATGCTCCATCAGGTTATGAGCAAGTCATGAACAAAAAAGGGTTAATCATTGCGAGCGCCTCCGTTGTGGCAGGATTAACGATGGGCAGGTTGAATCCTTTAAGCGAAATAGATGAAATATCGGGTCACATTAAAATACCCGCACTTGAGAGCCCATATGTAAAAGGTTTCACCTCTCAGAGCGGCACACTAGTGAATGCTGAACACGCGGTTGTCGACCCGAAAAAACTCGCGGCTTATGCTTTAGACTCAACACATCCTACTGGAGGACACAAAGCCCGAGTGTTTGCGTCAGCGCTGGGATACACCCCAACTAATGCGGATGTTTTAGCCGCAAGAATTCAGGAAGGCGTATTATCGTTCCCAGCAAAAGTGTTGCAGGCCAACAATTACGGTCAAACAATGGCTGTCGATATGCCCATTTTGGGCGTCAACGGTGAAACAGCGATCGTGCGTACAGGCTGGATGTATGAAACTGACGCGCTAGTTCCTCGCCTGACAACCCTATTCGTTAAATGAGAAAATAAAAATGAAAAGAGCCGAATTAGACGTTGTGGTTTTAAACGAGGATTTACCGGATGAAGGACTGATGAAAGGGGCTATTGGTACGATTGTTATGGTTTTCGATACCCCAACGCTGGGCTATCTTGTCGAATTTTGCGACGAAGAAGGAAGAACAATAGCAATGCCTGCTTTGCTACCCGCTCAGCTAAAGAGTGATTTCATTCCTGGCACCCTCAAAACACGGTTGGATCGCCCTGAATAAAGGGTAGTTGAAAGCGTAAGCCTGCAGTACGAAAAAATCACCTGGCGCATCGTCGACGGGAACATAATGCACAGCGACGCCTGGAACGAACGTCCTACAGGGGCTTGATGCCCCTTACTCTTTCACTTCCCTGCCTGAAGCAATTTGAAGTTTCCACTCTGCGTCTCCTTGTTCATGAACTTCCCTCATGTTGCATTGAAATTAAGTCACTTCCCCTGCGCCGCGGGCTCAGGCATAAATTATGCATTGATAACTTCTTGGCAACATGAACTTAGGATGCATAACCACAATGAGCAATACTTTCACATATACCCTAAAGCGCAGTTGCTTCGATGAGAATTACAACCCGTCAGAAAATACGCGTACCACCACCAACTTTGCCAACCTGGCGCGCGGTGAAAAACGTCAGGAAAACCTGCGCAACACGCTGGTGATGATCAACAACCGCTTCAACGCCTTAGCAAGCTGGGATAACCCCAACGCCGATCGCTACGCGGTTGATCTTGAGATCATCTCTGTCGATTTAACCATTGGCGCGGAAAAACCCTTCCCGGCCATTGAGGTATTGCAGACGTACATCGTCGACAAAAAAAATAACCAGCGTATCCCCGGCATTGTCGGGAATAACTTCTCGTCTTACGTGCGGGACTATGACTTCAGCGTGCTGCTGCTGGAACACAACAAGAACCAGCCGCAGTTCAGCGTTCCGGAAAAGTTTGGCGAACTGCACGGCAATATTTTCCGCCATTTTGTCAATTCACCGGAATACAGAGAGAACTTCAATAAAGGCCCGGTGATCTGCCTGAGCGTCTCCAGCAAGGATACCTATCGCCGCACCGGCAATCAGCACCCTGTGCTGGGCATTGAGTATCAGCCTGATGGCGAGTCGCTAACGGAGCTGTACTTCGCGAAGATGGGCCTGAAGGTGCGCTATTTCATGCCGGAAAACAGCGTAGCGCCGTTCGCGTTCTTCTTTACCGGAGATTTGCTGACCGATTATAGCGATCTGGAGCTGATTGCCACCATCAGCACGATGGAGACGTTCCAGAAAATCTATCGCCCGGAAATTTACAACGCCAACTCGGCGGCGGGACTGTACTACCGCCCGGATTTAAACCAGCAGGATCACTCCTTAACAAAAATTGTGTATGACCGGGAAGAGCGAAGCCGGCTGGCAATTGAACAGGGTCGATTTACCGAAGCGTACTTCATTAAGCCTTACCAACACATTCTTGAGCAGTGGTCTGATAACTACACGCTTTAATACATCAAAAAAGGTCTTTTATTATGAAAACATTGCTCCCGACTTCAACGGCTGGCAGCCTGCCTAAGCCGACCTGGCTTGCGCAACCTGAAACGCTGTGGTCCCCGTGGAAATTAGAGGATCAGGAACTGCTGGCGGGTAAACAGGATGCCCTGCGCCTGTCCCTGGACGAGCAGATCCGCGCGGGAATCGATATCGTCAGCGACGGCGAGCAGACCCGCCAGCACTTTGTGACCACCTTTATTGAACACCTGAGCGGCGTGGATTTTGAGAACCGTCAGACGGTGCGCATTCGTAACCGCTATGACGCCAGCGTACCGACCGTGGTCTCCGCCGTCGCGCGCCAGAAACCGGTCTTCGTCGACGATGCAAAATACCTGCGTCAGCTCACGGACAAGCCGATCAAGTGGGCTCTGCCGGGGCCGATGACCATGATCGACACCCTGTATGACGCGCACTATAAAAGCCGCGAAAAGCTGGCCTGGGAGTTCGCCAAAATTCTCAATCAGGAAGCGCGTGAACTAGAGGCCGCAGGCGTCGATATTATCCAGTTTGACGAACCGGCGTTTAACGTCTTTTTTGACGAGGTTAACGACTGGGGCATCGCCGCGCTGGAACGCGCCATTGAAGGGCTGAAGTGCGAAACCGCCGTACACATCTGCTACGGCTACGGCATCAAGGCCAATACCGACTGGAAAAAAACGCTCGGTTCAGAATGGCGCCAGTATGAAGAGGCCTTCCCTAAGCTGCAAACCTCTAACATCGACATCATCTCCCTGGAGTGCCACAACTCCCGCGTGCCGATGGATCTGCTGGAGCTGATCCGCGGTAAAAAAGTGATGGTCGGCGCGATTGATGTGGCAACCAACACCGTAGAAACCCCGGAGGAAGTGGCCGATACGCTGCGAAAAGCGCTGCAGTTTGTGGATGCGGACAAACTTTACCCGTCAACCAACTGCGGCATGGCGCCGCTTTCTCGTCAGGTTGCGAACGGCAAGCTGAAGGCGCTGAGCGCCGGGGCAGAGATTATCCGCAAAGAGCTTACCCGCTAACGCTCACGCCTGCCAGTAGAGGGGCGTGCCGAATAACTCCACGTAATAATCAATCACCGCCCTGACGTTAAGGGGCGGATGACGGGCGTTCGGGTAGATCGCCGCGATGGTCTGCGGCTCCGTGTTGATCCCACATTCATGCTCCGGCAAGAGCGACACAAGCTCGCCGCTTTTTAGCCTTTCACTCACCAGCCAGTCGGGAAACAGAACGATCCCCATTCCGCCCAGAGCGGCAACCAGCAGTGTTTCAGCATTGTTGGACGTCATCAGCGGAGCCACAGGATAGTGAACCCACGCCTCATTTTTACGGCGAATTAGCCAGCGGTTAGGCCCGGACGATCCGCGATAAACAAGGCAGCGATGATGCGTCAGATCCTCCGGCCTGTCAGGTGCGCCGTGCTGTTGCAGATAGGACGGCGATGCCGCCAGATGATAAAACTGCCGCCCGAGCACCCGCGCGTGGAACGAGGAGTCCGTCAGCGTACCGATGCGGAACAGCACGTCGGCGGCATCCCGGTGGGGATCGATAAAATCATCGGTGAGCGTCAAATCAAGGCTGAGCCTGGGGTAACGCGCTGAAAGCCCCGCCAGGCCAGGGGCAACGTGACGCTGCCCAAAAAAAACCGGGCAGTTAATGCGAATCAGGCCGGTTGGCTCGATGGAACGCGCTTCCAGCTCCCGGCGCGCCTCCTCAAGACTTCCCGCCATTCTCCGGGCGTAGCGGATAAAAAGATGACCGCTTTCGGTCGGGATGACGGCTCGCGTATTGCGATAAAAAAGCTGCTGGCCGATCGCGTCCTCAAGCTGGTGGATCATACGTGAGACCTGCGATGCGGAGATCCCTTCCCGCCGCGCAACCACGGAGAAATTCTGCGATTCATAGACCGCGATGAAGATCAGCAGCGCGCGAATACTGATATTTCCGGCATCGATCATTAATGCATTTCCTGCAAAGGTGTTTCCTGCATTATGGCATTTTTCTCACTGTTGATACGCCGTATTCTTCGTCGCCTGAACAACAAGAGAGCATGTGTTATGCAAATTATTTTGATTTTACTGGTGATTGCAGGCGGGATGGGCCTCTCCGTCGAGGCGGGACTGCTGGGGCCGCTGGGAGGAAAAGTTGGGGACTTATGGGCGACCTTCAGCATTTTTGGCGTCGGCGCCGCGCTGACGTTTCTGCTGATGCTGTTTTTCAGCCCGCGCAACAGCCCGTCGTTTTTCGCCCAGCCAGGCTGGCAGCTGCTCGGCGGGGTGCTCGGTCCGGTATACGTGGTCATCCTGACCGTGGCGACTCCCGCCATCGGCATCGCCATGACCATGATTGGCATTCTGGCAGGCCAGGTCTTTAAAAGCCTGATCATTGACCACTACGGTCTGCTCGGTACGCCGCACAGGAAGATCAACGCGAAGCGCATTATTGCACTGGGGTTCATCATTGCGGCACTGGTTCTGGTCGCGCAGGGGTAACGTATGACATTGATTATGATTCTTCTGGCCGTCTGCGGCGGCGCGACGCTGAGCATTCAGGCTGCCATTAACGGCCAGCTCGGCAACAGCGTGGGCGTGTTTAAAAGCGCGTTTCTGACCTTTTCCGTCGGCGCGCTGGTGACCGCCCTGCTCATTTTCTTCTTTGAGCCTAAGCAGGCGGCCACGCTGCTGGACGTGCCAAAATGGCAGCTCCTCGGCGCGATGTTTGGCGTGCCCTATATCGTCATTATGGTGCTTGCCGTACAGCGTATCGGCACCGCCGTCGCCACGGTGGCGGTGATCTTCGGCCAGCTCGCCATGAGCATGCTGATTGATAACTTTGGCTGGCTGAACAACCCCGCCATTCCGTTTTCATTGAGCCGTCTGGGCGCGGTCGTTTGCCTGGGGATTGCCTTGTACTTTATTTATTCCAGCAGCAAAACCGGCAACATCCGCGACTAAGCCTGCGTCTTCCTAGTAAAGAACAGCGTCACCGTGGCGACGGTGACGCCCAGCTTCTTCAGCTCGGTTTTATTAAACAGATGCGTCTCATCCTGCAGGTACATCCAGTCGTCAAACTTCAGCAGCCACGTGCTGCCGTTGGCCTTTACGTTCATGCTGTAATGCCAGTTAAAGGCGTTACCCGCGGCCTGCCCGGTGGCAACCCCTTCAATATCTCCCGCGGTTCCCTCGTAGCGATCGTTCCCCAGTCGACGGATGTGCCAGACCCGCTGCTGCCTCTCGCCATCGTCGTAGACAAAGTGCTCATTCAGCGTCAGCGTATCGCCGATAACATCTCCGGCAATCTCAACGTGAAAGCGGCGGAGCTGTTTACCGCTGCGATCCTGCACCATGCCCCACGCTTCGGTTTTGCCCTGGAAGTAATTGAAGATATCAAGCCGTGGCTGCTGCTGTTTATACTCGGCCACCTCGGTGCTACAGCCCGCCAGCAGCATCGTGAATGCCAGCGCCATCATCAGGATACGTTTCATTTTTGGCCTCCGATTAACTGCTGACGCAGTTCAGGATATTGCGTGCGGGGACTGAGCCAGATGGCCAGAAAGCGGGTACTGAACGCTTCTGACTGGCGCGGTCCGAGCGGGATAAAGGTTTTCTGGGTCGCCGGTTCCCGGTACCAGAACTGCCCCTGCTTATCAGTGAGAACAAACGCCAGCTGCGAGCCCGGCCGGACATCTGGCCACAGCGACTCAAGCATCCGCAGCCAGGCTTCACTTTGCGGCTCCTGCGCCAGGATCCCCTGCGCCTGCCACTGGTCGCGGGTCGCTTCAACAAGCTCGCTGCGATCGATGTCGCGCGCATAGGTAATAATCAGCGCCTGATCCTGATTCTCCCGGCTGTAACGGCCGTCCGGCGTGCGCAGCTGGGAAGTGTAGACGGTGAACGGTCCCCAGGTTAGCGTGGCGTCGCCCACTTTGCGCCAGGCCAGCCAGTCGGCGGACTGCGCAGCGGGAACCACCAGCGCCAGCCAGAACAGCAGAACCGCAGCTCTCATTTTTGTCTCCCCATTAGCAGGTGGAAAAACAGCATTAGCACCAGCCAGCCCGGCGCCATCCAGCTGACGACGATAAAGGTTGGCTCCAGAAACGTGATGCCCCCCAGCCGCTCGCCAAACAGGTAGGCCACCGGCCCGCCCGCGGCCGCCAGCAGCGTCAGCAGCCAGCCGGGTAACGTGGTGGTGCGCGTCAGCTGCGTCCAGACCGTGGCGAACATCAGCCACAGCGCCACCATCCATAACGGCATTACGGACTCGCCCGTGAAGGCAATCAGGCCGGTCAAGGCCCAGACCGCGTCAAGGAGGCTGCCCGCCGCCGCAAGCCCGAGAGCGTAAAAACGGTACGTTGACGGCAAAAGCAGGCACGCCAGGATCGCCAGCGCAAACCAGATAATCAGGCCCTGTTCGCGAAAGACCACCACCAGCGCCCAGTAAAGATCGAACGCGACGGCGAGCAGGAAGACCTGAAGGTAACGTCTCATACGCGCTCGGCGGTCAGCTGCACCACGCTGATGGTGCGAGCGTTGAACCCGGCTTCGCAGTAGCCAAAGTAGTACAGCCACATCCGGCGGAACCGGTCATCGAAGCCAAGCTTTTCAATCTCCTGCCAGGCGTGGACAAAGCGCTGCCGCCAGTGGGCCAGCGTGCGGGCATAGTCGGGACCCATGTCGAAGAGGTTGCGCACCACGAAATCGGTATGGCGCGTCATCAGCTCGTTCATCGCCGTAATGCTCGGCAGGAAGCCGCCGGGAAAAATGTAGCGCTGGATGAAATCGACGCTTTTGCTGTAGTCGCGATAGCGCTGGTCCTGAATGGTAATGGCCTGAATCGCCATCCGCCCACCGGGACGCAGCCGCGCCTGGCAGGTGCGGAAGAACGTGGGCAGATAGCGTTTCCCCACGGCTTCGATCATCTCTATAGAGACCAGCTTGTCGTACTGCCCGGTGAGATCGCGATAGTCGCAGAGCAGCACCTCGACCCGATCCTGCAGCCCGGCGCGGGCGATCCGCTCGGTCGCCCAGCTGTATTGCTCCTGCGACAGCGTGGTGGTGGTGACCCGACAGCCGTAGCGACGGGCGGCGAATTCCGCCATCGCGCCCCAGCCGGTGCCGATTTCCAGCAGATGGTCAGCCGGGCCTAGCGCCAGCTGATCGCACAGACGCGCCATTTTGGCCTGCTGAGCCGCCGTGAGATCCTGCTCGTCAGCGGTAAACAGCGCGCTGGAGTAAAGCAGCTCCTCATCCAGAAAGTGGGCATAAAAGGTGTTGCCCAGGTCGTAATGGGCGGCAATATTTTCGCGCGCCTGGGCGCGGGAATTACGCCGCGTCCAGTGGCGCAGCCGCTCCAGCGGTCGCCCGAGCAGGCGAAAGCCTTTTTCCAGACGGCCAAGCACCTCGCTATTAAGGGCCAGCAGCTCCAGAAGCGGCGTGAGCTGCGCGGTTTCCCATTCGCCGTCCATCCAGGCCTCTGCCGCAGCAAGGCTACCGCCCGTTAAGACGCGCCAGTAGACGCCGGGCGTGAGGATCTGCACGTCGGCATGCAGACCGGAGGATGCCTCACCAAAATGAAAGGTCTGTGCCCCTTCACGCAGGGTGAGCGAGCCGCCGCGGATACCGCTTAACAGACGAAACAGCAGCCATCGCGCGATGCGGACGTTGCGCGGGATATCGGGTTCTAGCGCAAAGACGGGATCGGTCATGAGCGTTCACTCCTGCTGACGGGATGGTTATACAGCGGCACGCGCTTGAGCCACAGCCGCAGCGCCTGCCAGTAAATGGCAAAAACGGTTTTCAGGGTCATCAGGGGGATGCGCAGCAGCAATGCGCGCAGCGCCGGGCGCGTCAACGGCTCCCGACGCAGCGCCAGCGTGGCGTCAAAAACCTTCTCGTCCTGATGGTTTTCAATATGCATATGCAGCGTGTTATCCGGATCGTTAAAGCGCCAGTGATAAATCATGTCCATCGGGTTAAAGGGGGAAACGTGAAACGCTTTTTCCGTGGGCTGCGCATCCTGTCCGTTGACGGCATAGTAATGGCGCTCGTTCCACGGGGTGTTACGCACCTCCGCCAGCACCCAGCGCAGCGTCTCCTTCCCGTCGTAGCAGTAGTAAAAGTTGACCGGATTGAAGTGAAAGCCGAAGTAGCGCAGCTGGGTCAGAAGCATGACCCGCCCGTCCGGACGTTCGCCGGTCAGGGTCTCCAGCCTGCTCAGCGCGTTCTCCTTGAGCGGCGCGCCGAGCGGATAGTCCGCGTCATGGAACGAGGCGGCGGCAAAGCGATTGCGCCGCACCCCGACGGACGGCAGCAGCGGCAGCTCATCAAGATCCAGCCAGGCCATAAAGACGCTGTAGCTGAATTCGTGGTTTTTCGGCTGAAGGCGGCGGTGGCGCAGTACGCCCTGATAGAGGCAGCTGTTCATCTCAGTTCCCCTCCCCGGCGGCGATGGCATTGACCACGTCCAGCGCGCTGCGCACGCCGTCTTCATGAAAACCGTTGTACCAGTAGGCGCCGCAGTACCAGCTCCGCCGATGACCGTTGATCTCGCCGCGCCGCGCCTGCGCCCGCCAGCTTTGCGGGTTGAACAGCGGATGCTCATAGACAAAGCGCCGCAGAACGAAGCGCTCATCCACCGGTGCGTCCGGATTCAGGGTGACGCAGAACAGCGGACCTCCCTCTGGCAGCCCCTGCAGAATGTTCATGTTGTAAGTCACGCAGGCGCTGGCCTGGTCCTGCTCGCTCAGACGGTAGTTCCAGCTGGCCCACGCGTGCTTGCGCACCGGCAGCCAGCGCGGGTCGCTGTGTAAAACGACTTCGTTGCGCTGCCAGCCGATATCCCCTAACACCTCCCGCTCGGCGGGTGTCGGGTCGTCCAGCATCGCCAGGGCACTGCCGGAGTGGCAGGCAAATATCACCCGATCGAAGGTATGGCTACCGGTTTCAAGCTGGAGAGTGACACCGTCCTCATGGCGGGCCACACGCTGTACCGGCGCGTTGAGGTGAAGCGTCAGCCGGTTCCCCAGCTTGTCGAGCATGGCGCGGATATACTCCCGCGAGCCGCCCGGCACCACGTACCACTGCGGGCGCTGGGTAATATCCAGCAGGCCGTGGTTTTGGAAGAAACGTAAAAAGAGCGGCAGCGGGAAACGCTTCATCTCCTGCAGCGACGACGACCAGATGGCGGCCCCCATCGGCAGAATGTAGTGGCGCGCAAAAAACGGCGTGAAGGCGTGATGTTGCAAAAACGTCTCCAGCGTGGCGTTAGGGTCGACCTCCCCCTCCAGCGCCTGTTTTGCCAGACGATTGAAGCGGACGATCTCGCCGAGCAGCCGCCAGAAGGCCGGATTCACCAGGTTTCGGCGCTGGGCAAACAGCGACGTCAGCGTGTGGCCGTTGTACTCAAGCCCCGTCGCCGGATTGTGCACCGAAAAGCTCATCTGCGTTTTTTGCCCGCTGATGCCCAGCTCGCTGAGCAGCCCCATAAAGCGCGGATAGGTCCGATCGTTGTAGACGATAAACCCGGTGTCGATCGCATAGTTACCCTGCGGCGTCGATACGTCCACCGTTGCGGTATGGCCGCCCGGCGTGGATCCCGCCTCGAACAGGGTTACCTGATGGTGTCCGGCCAGCCGCCAGGCGCAGGTCAGCCCGGCGATGCCGCTGCCGATAATCGCAATATTCATGAACGCACCATCCTGCGCAGCAGCACGCGCTGAAGAAACGCGGGTAGCCCGGAGAGCAGCCGCAAAATGAAGCCAAACCCGGCGGGAAACGCGATGTGCATTTCCCCTGCCGCCAGCCCGGTACGGATCGCCCTGACCGCCGCGTCAACGCTCACCCTGCCCGGCATGGCAAAATCGTTTTTTTGCGTCAGCGGCGTATCAACAAAGCCCGGAGAGACGACCGTGACGGCAATCCCTTTTGGCTCCCAGTCCAGGCGCAGGCTCTCGGCAAACCAGCTCAGCGCCGCTTTGGACGCGCCGTAGGCCTCAGCCCGTGGGAAAGGCAGCCAGTGGGCCATCGAACTCACCAGCACCACGCGGTTGCCCGCGACCAGCTGCGGCTGAAGCGCCTCAAGACAGTTCACCGGGCCGAGGAAATTTGTCGCCATCACCCGCTCCACCAGCGCCGCATCCACCACGCCTCCATCGAGATATTCGCAGGTACCGGCGCAGAGAATAATCAGATCGGCGTAGCTGCCGGTCAGCGCCTGGCGACAGGCGTCCCTGTCTGTCATATCGAACAGGCGAACGGTGAGGTTGGGACAGGTTTGATGCAGGGCTTCCAGACGAGCCGGATCGCGCCCGCAGGCAATCACATGGTAGCCGTCAGCGGAAAAGGATTTCGCCAGCCCGGCGCCAATCCCCGAGCTAGCGCCGGTAATCAGTACCGTTTTCATGATTTGACCCTCCGCTTGACGCCGCGAACCGCCCAGCCCAGCAGAGGAAGATGTTCGTAGATCATCTCTCCCGCATCGTAATAGTCCCGCTGGCGCGTGATGAGATCGTTTTCCGTCTCCACCACCGAACAGCCCGGCAGTTCGAGCGGCTCTCCCCCGGCAATACGCGGGTGCGACCAGTGCATCACCCAGGTAACGACAAACCGACTTCCGTCGATCAGAGGCGAATCGATGGTAAAACGGCAGTGCTCGACGTTGGCCAGCAGATGGGTGAAATAGCGCTGAAGCGCGAATATTCCGTCATGCTCGCCGAACGGATCGATAAGCGTGGCATTTGAATGGTAAAGCCCGACCAGCGCGGACGGCGGCTGGCTATCCAGTGCGGCATAGTAATCAACAAACCGACTCACGACAGAGGGCAACGTGCTCATGGGTCACATCCTGGCTGTATACAACGTGGCGTAATCGCATAATTAAAACTTACACAATTACTGTTATTTGTCCAAGTTTGTAAGTGTCTATTTTTTATATTTGAAAAATATCAATAAGTTAATGTCACGAATAATGTGGCTTTTGTAGGCCGGGTAAGGCGTAGCCGCCACCCGGCATTGTTCTTTCAGTTTAACCTTAAGGCAAATCCTCCCATCCTCTTCCAGGCTTATTCTTTTAGATTCATAAGGATGCCTGACATGAGACGGTT
Organism: Enterobacter sp. PP-008-ECC_S150; assembly: GCF_045257065.1. Taxonomy (NCBI): domain Bacteria; kingdom Pseudomonadati; phylum Pseudomonadota; class Gammaproteobacteria; order Enterobacterales; family Enterobacteriaceae; genus Enterobacter; species Enterobacter sp. PP-008-ECC_S150. Next base: position 239,003 of record NZ_JBJHHG010000002.1, read on the forward strand.
CTTCTTCTCGCTATTTTCAAGCCCCGAATCCTTGCTCCAGGTGATGAGCCAGCAGGAAATTATTGAGGCCGTTGAAGACGGCGATCGCATCATTATCGATCAGGATGGGAACGCCTCGGTGAACTACAAAAGCAACGAGGTGCGGCAGGATTTTCTGCGCCACGTCAACACGCTGAAGAGGGCCTGATATGGGAACGGCGATATTCATGGTGCTGATGGTGTGCGGGTACTGGTACACCAGTCGCGATCTGTCGACCCGCTTTAAAATCAAGCGCTCCTTCGGCTGGGACGTCTATTTTCTGGTCGCGCTGTACGGCTGTATTTTCGTTCTGCAGGGCGTGATCGCCACGGGGCTGCTCTGGCTGCTGCTGCTCGCCCTTTCCGCCGCCAAAAACGCCTTTCACTTTGCCTCACCGAAATACACCGACTGGCAAATCGACTTTATGAACTGGAGTTTTTTAGGCATCCAGGCGCCGGTGGTCGTGATGCTGGCATTTGCCATTCTGTTTTGCCTTTACCGCTCTAACTGGGCAGGCAGCGCCAGGCTGGACGGCGAAAGCCGGAAAAAGCTCTACCAGCGTCTTGCCCAGTCGAGCGGTATTGAACAACTGCTGTACCAGTGCATGGAGCAAGGCGAGCTGGCGCAGGTGACGCTCCGGTCGAGACGGATTTACGTCGGCATGATCCACACCGCGACGCTGGAATATGAAAAAACCGCCAATATCGTGCTGATCCCGATGTTGAGCGGGTACCGAGACGCGAAGACGATGAACCTGCGCATCGAAAATAATTATAGCAAGTGGTACGCGGAGCATGACATCACGCTCGACTCAGAACCCCGAAGCGCCATGTCGTTCCGCAAGGTGATTTTGCTCAGTCAGATTGAGAGCATCTCGCTGTTCGATCCCGCCAGCGCCAGCGCGCTGTCGCTGGCTCAGCGGGACGAGAAAGAGCGTTGATGCTGAAGCCGGGTGGCGCTGCGCTTACCCGGCCTACGATTCTGAGCCGTTTGGAGGCCCGTGCAGGCGCAGCGTCGATGGGCAAAACTCATTATCTGTGCGTTGTCAGCAATCTGATACCCGTTTTTAATGGGCTTATTACTGCATCTGTATCCATTCCCATTTGTGCATGGATAATGGCGCCGTCAACCAACAACATGATTTGATCAACGATCTGCTCATCAGCTATGCCCGTCAGCAGCGCAATGATTTTCCTGGTGTCGGATTTATGATCGCGGCATATCTCTTTTATTTCGCTTTCAATCTCTTCGGATTTGGCTTCTGCGCTGGCATTAATAAACGCGCAGCCGTGGAACTCTGGTGAAATAAACCATTCATTAAGCGTGGCAGATAACGCGTCAGACGATATCAGACCCGAATCCAGATTGCGGCGCAATGAGGCTTCAAACCAGCTCATCCATATTTCATGCCGATAGCGCAAATAGGCAAGGATAAGCTCGCTTTTACTCGGAAAGTGGCGATAAAACGTCACCTTGGTCACTTTCGCCTCTTTAATCAGCGTATCCACGCCCGTGGCTTTAAAGCCCGTGGAATAAAACAGATCGTGCGCCGTGGTTAATATTTTATCCCTGGCGCTGTTTATTTTCTCGTTGCTTGCGGGTTCGGTTTTCATTTTTTTGGCAGCCTCAAAAAGAGTGTTGACAGCGTTATTTTTCAGGCATAGATTAGCGCAAGTAGACAGACCTGTCTACATAAATCACACTGAGGTAATCGCCATGAACACACGTCCTCCCTTACCGCCCTTTACCCGTGAAAGCGCCATCGAAAAAGTGAGACTGGCAGAAGATGGCTGGAACAGCCGCGACCCGGCCAACGTCGCGCTGGCCTACACGCTGGATACCCAATGGCGCAACCGCGCAGAGTTCGCCACCAACCGTGAACAGGCCCAGGCGTTTCTGGAGCGGAAATGGAAAAAAGAGCTGGACTATCGTCTGATTAAAGAGCTCTGGGCATTTACGGATAACCGGATCGCGGTGCGCTACGCCTATGAATGGCATGATGATTCCGGCAACTGGTTCCGCTCTTACGGCAACGAAAACTGGGAGTTTGAGCCGGACGGGTTGATGAAGCGACGCTTTGCCTGCGTAAACGATATGCCGATAAAAGAATCCGAGCGCCTGTTCCACTGGCCGCTGGGCAGACGCCCGGACGATCACCCTTCGCTGAGCGATCTTGGCTTATAGGATTTGCGCATCACTCCGGGCCACCCCGGAGTGATGAATTTACAGGGCGCCCAGCTGTTTCATCAGCGTCAGGTTGTCCTCAATGTGCCAGTTAGCCGCAATCTTACCTTCAGCGACTTCATAAATATCGGTGGCGATAAAATCTATTTTCTGCCCCTGTCCTTTCAGCTTGCCAAATGTCCCGGTGAAAGTGCCGTGAAAATGTAAATGCGAAACCACACGATCGCCTGAAATAATCATTTGCTCAACGTCACAACGCAAATCAGGAACGGCTGTACGAAACGTCCGGGAAGCTAAAATAGCGCCCTCGGGACCTTGCCTACGACCTTCCGGAGGCGTTTTATCAATAAAGTTTACTGCCAGGGCATCACGTGCCAGGGACTCATTGCCCGTATTCCAGAACGAGGCATACTCTCTGGCAACGGCTTCATTCGCCTGTAATTGCGCCTGCGGCAGAGTTTTATCGACAATAAGCTGCTGCGGTTTCACCCACGCCTCCTGCGCAGAATAAGCGGTTGCCGACAGCCCCATAAAAATAAGCGGCATTAAGGCAAAACGAAAATAGGTCGAAGAGTTCATCATTTTTCTCTCAATCATTTATCAGAATAACGGCAAGGTGGGATAATCGGTATACCCCGTGGCATTGCCCCCAAACAGCGTGGCGGGTCGCGCACCTGGGCCAGAGGCAGCTGGTGGGGGAAATCCGGTTTGGATGAAATCACTTTACAGGCGGCATCTGATTTTGATAATTACGCTAAAAGCAGATGCACTTTTCGGAAAAGATGAATAATGGGTAAACTCGAAGACATGGCGTTGCTGGTTGAAGTGGCCGAGGCCGGAGGTCTTTCCGCCGCCGGCCGACGCCTGTCGCTTTCCCCTGCCACCATGACGGCCAGGCTAAAAGCGATGGAGGAGCGTTACCAGACGCGCCTGTTTCACCGCTCAACGCGGTCCATCACGCTAACCCGCGCCGGGGAAGAGTTTTACCATGCCGCGCTGCGCGTGCTGGAAGAGGTGCATCACGCCGAGTCGCTATTAACGCAAAAAGAAGGCGTGCTCAGCGGCAACATTCGCCTTTCAGCGCCCTCGGACTTTGGCAGACAGTATCTCAGCCCCGCTGTCGTTGAATTTTCCCGCCGCCATCCTGAGGTTAAATTTTTCATCTCGCTAAGAGAACACGTTGAGGACCTGGTCGCTAACCGGCTGGATATGAGCGTGCGTTTCGGCAACCTGCCGGACAGCAGCCTCGTCGTCAGAAATATCCGCCCGAACCATCGGGTGCTGGTTGCCTCCGCGGAGTATCTTAACGAACGCGGTATCCCCTCCACGTTTGCAGATTTAGCCCGACACCGGTGCCTGGCGCTTGAGTCTCAGGGCGTGGTGATGAACGAATGGCGCTGTGAAAAAGAGGGAGAGGAAAGCGTCGTTCGGATAGAGCCCGCCATGGTGTGCGACGACGGGGCATTGCTTCGTCAGTGGGCGCTCAGCGGCGCGGGCATCGCGGGGAAATCGTGGTGGGACGTAAAAGAGGACGTTGAGGCCGGAAGGCTCACGGTGCTGTTTGCTGACAGCTTCACCGGCTTTAGCCGCTACGATCGCAAAGATGTCGGGCTGCAGTTTGTTTATCCGCAGCGCAGGCTGCAGCCGCTCCAGGTCACAGCGTTTAGCCAGTTTTTTCTCGACTGGCTTAAAAAACATTAACAAAAGAAACGGTGATACACTTACTCCACCTGGCAGATTGTCCCCTCCTCACGACGCGGGATAAATCAAACGTGACCAATGCACAATATGGTCACTCGTTGTCAACCCCAGCCCGTCACGCTAAGCTTACATAATGACTAAAACTATGAATGCACCATCAATACGTGGTCCACTTGACCACTCTGTCAGAGAGCAAATCGTCGAAGCGGCTTTTGAGCACTTCGGTCACTACGGCTATGAAAAAACCACCGTCGCCGAGCTGGCTAAATCCATCGGTTTTTCAAAGTCCTACATTTATAAGTTTTTTGACTCCAAGCAGGCTATCGGCGAGGTGATCTGCGCTAACCGCCTGGAGTTGATTATGTCTGCGGTGCTGTCGGCCATCGAGGGTGCGCCCTCAGCAAGCGAAAAATTACGTCGTCTTTTCAAAGCGCTTACCGAGGCGGGAAGCGAGCTGTTTTTCCGCGACCGTAAGCTGTACGACATTGCCGCCGTCGCCGCCCGCGAGCAGTGGCCTTCAACAGAACGCTATGCTGAAAGCCTGATGAAGCTGATTGAGAGCATCATTATCGAAGGCAGGCAGGCCGGGGAGTTTGAAAGAAAAACCCCGCTCGACGAGGTCACTCAGGCTATCCACATGGTGATGTGTCCTTTTATCAATCCCAACCAGCTGCAGTACAACCTCGAAATGGCCCCCACCGCGGCGGTGCTCCTCTCCTCACTGATTTTGAGAAGCCTGGCCCCCTGATTTGTGACCATTGACATTTTTGGTCACTAGTCAGAGAATGCGGATACCGTCCTGTTACGTCAAAAAGGTTTCCCATGCTCAGGCTCACTTCAGCCCACGTTGCCGTTTGTCTTCTGCCGTTTGCCCTGGCGGCATGCGGCGATATTTCCGCGAGTGACGATCCGCGCACAAAGCCACCGCTGGTCCGCTCCGCCTCCGTCGCGCTCGCGAACACAACCGCCCGCACCTTCACGGGCGTGGTGGTCGCCAGAACGCAAAGCGATTTGGGTTTCAGAGTTCAGGGTAAAATCCTTGAACGACTGGTTGATACGGGACAGACCGTCAAACAGGGTCAGCCCTTACTGCGCCTCGATCCCGTTGACCTGAAGTTACAGGCGCAGGCACAGCAGCGCGCGGTGGATGCGGCCCAGGCGCGGGCGAGAAAAGCGACCAGCGACGAGGCGCGCTATCGCGGCCTTGTGGTGTCCGGCGCCGTGTCTGCCTCGGAGTATGATCAGATCAAAGCCGCGGCGGATACGGCCAGGGCCGATCTCAGCGCCGCCCGGGCACAGTCCAGCGTGGCGCAAAATGCCACGGGCTATGCCGTACTGCTGGCGGATGCGGACGGCGTGGTGATGGAGACGCTCGCCGAACCGGGTCAGGTCGTCAGCGCCGGACAGGTCGTCATCAGGCTTGCCCGGGCGGGACAGCGTGAAGCGCTCGTGCAGCTCCCTGAAACGCTGCGCCCTGCCGTCGGCAGCGAAGCGCAGGCCACGCTGTATGGCAATGAAAAACACCCGGTTACCGCAACGCTGCGCCTGCTGTCCGACTCGGCGGATGCCGCGACCCGCACCTATGAAGCCCGCTACGTGCTGGATGGCCTGCTGGCGAACGCGCCGCTGGGGGCAACCGTCACGCTGAACATTCAGGACAATAAAGCGGAAGGCCAGGTCATGCAGGTTCCGCTGGCGTCTCTTTATGATGCCGGAAAAGGTCCCGGCGTCTGGCGCATTTCCGCCCAGCCGGCCAGGGTCGCGTGGACGCCGGTCACGGTGCTGAGCGTGGGTGACGATGCGGTGCAGGTCACGGGCGGCGTGAAGCCCGGGGAGAAGATTGTGGCGTTAGGCGCACATCTGCTGCACGAGGGTGAGGTCGTCAGGCTTGCAGAACAACGCAATGCCGCCCCGGCGGAGAACGCGCCATGAGCGGAAACCGCTTCAACCTGTCGGCGCTGGCCGTTCGCGAACGTTCTATCACGCTGTTTCTGATTGTTCTGGTTACCATCGCCGGAATCTACGCCTTCTTCGGGCTCGGGCGCGCGGAAGATCCGCCCTTCACGGTAAAGCAGATGACGGTGATAACCGTCTGGCCGGGCGCGACCGCGCAGGAGATCCAGGATCAGGTCGCCGAACCGCTGGAAAAGCGCCTGCAGGAACTTAAATGGTATGACCGTACCGAAACCTATACCCGTCCCGGCATGGCGTTTATCACGCTGTCACTGCAGGACAAAACCCCGCCTGGAGAGGTGCAGGAGGAGTTCTATCAGGCGCGTAAAAAGCTTGGAGATGAATCTCGACGCCTTCCGGCAGGCGTCATCGGCCCGATGATCAATGACGAATTCGCGGATGTCACCTTTGCCCTCTTTGCCCTGAAAGCGAAAGGCGAACCGCAGCGGCAGCTGGTACGCGATGCCGAAGGCCTGCGTCAGCAGCTTCTGCACGTTCCCGGCGTGAAGAAAGTGAACATTATCGGCGAGCAGGCCGAGCGGATTTATATCGCCTTCTCCCATGACCGCCTGGCGACGATAGGACTCTCGCCGCAGGATATTTTTAACGCCCTTAACAGCCAGAACGCGTTAACCGCGGCGGGCTCCATTGAGACGCGTGGCGCACAGATTTTTATCCGCATGGACGGCGCGTTCGATGAACTACAGAAAATCCGCGATACGCCTTTTGTCGCGCAGGGCAAAACAATCAGGCTGTCCGATGTGGCAACGGTGGAACGCGGCTACGAAGATCCTCCGACGATGCTGATACGCAATCAGCATGAACCCGCCCTTCTGCTGGGCATCGTGATGCGCGAAGGATGGAACGGCCTGGCGCTGGGGAAAGCGCTGGATGCGGAAGCGGCAAAAATTAATGATAGCCTGCCGCTTGGCATGTCCCTGACCAAAGTCACCGACCAGTCCGTGAACATCCGTTCGTCGGTCGATGAATTCATGATCAAATTCTTCGTCGCCCTGCTGGTGGTCATGGTGGTTTGTTTTCTCAGCATGGGCTGGCGCGTTGGGGTGGTCGTTGCAGCGGCGGTACCGCTGACGCTGGCGGTCGTATTCGTGGTGATGGAAGCCGCGGGAATTAACTTTGACCGCGTGACGCTGGGCTCCCTGATCCTCGCCCTCGGCCTGCTGGTTGACGATGCCATTATCGCTATCGAAATGATGGTGGTTAAAATGGAGGAAGGTTACGACAGAATTAAAGCCTCGGCCTTCGCCTGGAGCCATACCGCCGCGCCGATGCTGGCCGGTACGCTGGTGACGGCCATTGGCTTTATGCCGAATGGTTTTGCCCTGTCGACCGCCGGGGAGTACACCAGCAATATGTTCTGGATCGTCGGTCTCGCCCTCATTGCATCATGGTTTGTCGCGGTGGTGTTCACGCCATATCTTGGGGTGAAGATCCTGCCGGCTATACCCAAAGTCGAAGGGGGTCATGCTGCCCTCTACAACACGCCTCGCTATAACCGTTTTCGCCAGCTGCTTGCCCGCGTTATCGCCGGAAAATGGCGGGTGGCCGGGTCGGTGGTCGCCATTTTCATTCTGGCCGTGCTCGGCATGGGGCTGGTTAAAAAACAGTTCTTCCCGACTTCCGACCGCCCGGAAGTGCTGGTCGAGGTGCAGATGCCCTACGGCACCTCAATTGAGCAAACCAGCGCCGCCACGGCAAAAATAGAGGCGTGGCTGGGCCAGCAGCCTGAAGCCAAAATCGTCACTGCCTACATAGGTCAGGGTTCGCCCCGCTTTTATCTGGCGATGGCGCCTGAACTGCCCGACCCGTCTTTTGCGAAAATCGTGATCCTGACTGACAGCGAGACGTCACGCGAGGCGCTTAAGCGCCGGCTGAGAGAGGCCGTCGCCAACGGCCTTGCGCCCGAAGCGCGCGTGCGGGTGACGCAGCTGGTGTTTGGCCCTTACTCGCCCTTCCCGGTTGCCTGGCGCGTGACGGGGCCGGATGTCGAACAGGTGCACGACATCGCTGACAAGGTGAAAGCCATACTCCAGGCAAGTCCGATGATGAGAACCGTCAACACCGACTGGGGTTCACGCGTTCCCGTCCTGCATTTCACCCTCGATCAAAACCGCCTGCAGGCGACCGGCCTAACCTCCAGCGCCGTTGCCCAGCAGCTTCAGTTCCTGCTGTCAGGCGTGACCGTCACTTCCGTGCGGGAAGATATTCGCTCGGTAGACGTCGTTGCGCGCGCGGCGGGTGAGATCCGTCTTGACCCGGCCAAAATCGAGGGCTTTACCCTGGTCGGCAGTGCAGGACAGCGCGTGCCGCTGTCTCAGATTGGCAAGATTGAAGTCGGTATGGAAGATCCGATCCTGCGCCGTCGCGATCGCACCCCGACCATTACCGTGCGGGGCGATATCGCAGACAATCTTCAGCCACCGGACGTGTCGGTCGCCATCATGAAGCAGCTCCAGCCGATAGTTGATACGCTCCCGGCCGGGTACCGTATTGACATGGCGGGTTCGATTGAGGAGTCGGGCAAAGCCACGCAGGCAATGATTCCGCTGTTCCCGATCATGATTGCCCTGACGCTGCTGATCATCATTTTGCAGGTGCGCTCAATCTCGGCGATGGTGATGGTGTTCTTAACCGCGCCGCTGGGGCTGATTGGCGTGGTGCCGATGCTGTTGATTTTCAACCAGCCGTTTGGCATCAACGCGCTGGTCGGTTTGATCGCCCTTTCCGGCATTCTTATGCGCAACACGCTGATCCTGATCGGTCAAATCGCTCATAACCAGCGGGAGGGTCTCGATCCGTTTCAGGCGGTGGTGGAAGCGACGGTCCAGCGCGCACGCCCGGTGTTACTGACCGCCATGGCCGCCGTGCTGGCATTCATTCCGCTGACGCATTCGGTGTTCTGGGGCACGCTGGCTTACACGCTGATCGGCGGAACGCTGGGAGGAACGCTCATTACGCTTATTTTCCTGCCCGCAATGTATGCCATCTGGTTCCGGATCCGCCCTGCGGAACTGCGCGTGCAGCGCCCTGCAGAAAACGTGTAAACTACCATCAGTAAATAACAGAATTGAGGAAAGCATGGTTGTTAAGCGCTTAAGAAAAGAGGACCGCCGGGTGCAGCTGCTGGAGGTGGCGCGCGGAATCGTTCGTCAGCAAGGCACCGAGGCGCTGACGCTTGGCTATCTTGCCGAACGGGCTAACGTGACCAAGCCTATCCCCTACGATCACTTTGGCGATCGTGAGGGGTTACTGATGGCGCTGTACCAGGACTATAGCGATCGGCAGCTGGCGAAATTCCGCGAGACGCTGGCGGTGGACAGCAAAACGCTGGAGAAGACGATCCGCTTTATCAGCGCCGCCTATATCGACTGCGTGATTACCGCCGGGCCGGAAACCGGGCCGATTGCGGCGGCGCTGTCCGGTTCCCATGCGCTGCAGACGTTTCGTGAGGCATGCGTGGCCGAATGTGCCGACTGCCTGCGCACCGCGCTTTCTCCCTTCGTCGTGCTGAAAGGCGTTCAGGGAGAAGCGGTGCTGACGGCCATCATTGGTGCGGCGGACGCCCTCAGTACCGCCGCGGGTAACGGCGTGCTCGCCCGGAATGTGGCGGAAGATACGCTCAGCGGCGCCATGATTGGCGTGCTGGAGACCTACGTAAATAGCACAAAATGATCGGCAGGGGCGGATTGACAGCTAAGTTACCAATAGTAATATAGGTGTCAATTCCCATCCCTTCGAGGTCGCTATGTCTGCTACAAATACCATTAATAACGCACTGATCGTGACGGCTCACCCTGTCGACAATTCATTATCCCATTCGCTGGCCGCCCGCATTGCCGGGAAGCTGCGTGAACAGGGTACGCAGGTGGAGATAGCCAATCTGCATGCTGAAGGGTTTAATCCGGCCATGTCCCGCGCCGATCTTGATTTGTATCACGGCGATCCGAGCGCCCTTCCCGACGATATTCTGCGCGAGCAGCAGCGCGTCGAGCGGGCGGATATGCTGGTATTTGTCTTCCCCATTTACTGGTGGTCGGTCCCCGCGCTGCTGAAAGGCTGGTTCGATCGCGTGTTAACCCTGAACTGGGCGTATAAGGTGGCCGACGACGGCCGAATTGTGGGCAACTTACGTGACGTTCCCGTCCGCCTGATTGCCACCGCCGGAACCGATACCGGCGGATTCGACAAACACGGCTATTCAACGGCGATTCAGACGCAGATTATTGAAGGGGTATTTGGCTTCTGCGGGCTGAAGAACGTTAAGCTCGACATTCTTTTCCAGGCAGACACGACGACGTCTGCCCAGGTAGAGGATTTCCTGCAGGAGCTTGAGAGCTCAATCAGAGGGTAAAACCACCGTCACCCACTTGCGCCCGGGCGTACCATTTCATCAGCTCCGCGGTGCCGGGCGCGTTTTCAGCCGGTGACCACGGGGCGGTGTCCTGCTCAGCCACGGGCTGGTAGCCGCCGTGTTTGACCTCAAAAATGACGCCGCCTTTATCCAGCGACAGCACGGCATGCCAGGTGCCTGCGTCCATCTCCAGCACCTTGCACTCTTCACCCAACACCACGCGCCGGGTCACGGTACCGCGCTCATCAAAATTCAGCACCAGAAAGCGGCCGCTCAGCGCGGTCAGCAGTTCAAACGTGTGCGGGTGGCGATGGGGACGAACGTAGGTGCCGGGCTCCATCGCGATGGCCAGCCGCTGCACCGGGTCGCTCAGCTCAGGATGTAAATTGCGATGCGCGCGTAAGCGAGGAGAATTTGCGGCCTGCTCGCTCTGTTGCTGCAGGTCACTGAACGTAATTTGTTTCATATACACCTTTATAAATGAGGTCAGCAGACGGCAACCCAGTTGCCGCAGAACGTTATACCATTCAGGACGTCCAATGAGCTATGGCATTTGTGAAACAAAACGCGAGCGTGAGGATGTGCGTGATTGCACTCCAAAGCCCAACATTGAGTAAAACTCACTTTGATTCCCACTATTTATCGTTTTTCAAAAGAGCCCCTCTGAAATACCATCCATTCATCCCTGGGATAGAAAAAATAAATAATACCAAGCCTGTATGGAGCACCTATGACACTCGATGTTTTATTCCCTGTAATGAATATTATCTCGCCTCATAAATTTAGCGCCCATGCAAATGTGCATGAGTTGATAGCGTTACCTTCAACAGAAAAGAAATATACCCTACGCATAAAATCATTCATCATGCTGGATATTCCGTCCGGAATATCCAGCATTTAGATTATAAAAAATGTTTCTTATCTTTATCGAGACAAACAATATCCAGAGAGGGAAAAACCGGCGTATGGAGGTCAAGCCAGGCCATCAGGCGTTCGATATTCTCTCTTCTGAGCGAATTTTTCGGCCAGACAAGATAGTAGCCATCCCCGGTTGCGATAGCTTCCCTGAAAGGCAGTGCGAGAAGCCCACGCTCAAGCGCTTCAAGCGTAAGACGAAGATCGGCCATAGCAACACCATGTCTGTTCATGGCGGCACGGCTTCCCTGTTCCAGGGTCTGGGGGCTTTGAGGCGCAGAAGGTGATTTTCACTTTTGAATGCGCGACAGGCCCACTCGATGCTGGTGAAACTTTCGCTCAAATGTCCGGCCAGAACGCGCCCGGCATCGCTGATCTCGACTCTCGGCCCCTGACGTTTAAAGAGCTCACAGTCGAACCACATTTCAAGCGTCCGGACATGCCTGCTGACCGCGCCAGGCGTAATATTCAGTGCTTCAGCCGCTTTGCTGAAGGAGTTCAGCCGCGCGGCAACTTCAAAAGCGCGTAGCGCGTACAGTGGCGGTAAAGACATACATTTCCTTTCGGTGAGGGTTAATCATGCACTTTATTATCGACACGCTGTAGCGGGTTACCCGGTTCCTCGGACGGGAACGTGAGCAGCATTTCCCTCAGCAGAGACTCAAGCTGGCCGCGCTGCGCGTCAGACAAGCTGCTCAGCAGCGCATTTTGCGTTTCCGTATGCACGAAAAGCGCCCGTTCAATACGTTCCAGGCCCTGCGGCGTCAGGCTCACGAGCGTGCTGCGCTTGTCATCCGGGTCGGCAATTCGCCTGATAAGCCCTTGCTGTTCAAGATGGTTGACCCGGTTCGTCATCGCCCCTGAGGTAATCAGCAGCGATTTATACAGCTGCGTGGGAGAAAGGCAGTACGGCTCCCCGGCGCGACGCAGGGTGGCGAGCACGTCAAACTCGCCCTCGCGAAAGCCAAACTGCGCCATGACCTGCGCATGCGTTTTTCCCAGATGCTTCATCAGCCTGAGCAGTCGGCCAAAAATTTTCATCGACGAGGCGTCAAGCTCCGGCATGGCGCTGCGCCACTGGTCGACGACGAAGTCTACATGGTCTTTCATTTTCCTCCCGAGAGGCGTGGGTATTTATCCTGTTGTGCGGTACATCTTACGCAAAAACACATTTTATCTTAACGTTAAGATAAATGCTCGTGACGATTTGCACGGGCCCTTCACAACCTAAAAGGATTTCACCTTGAAACGCACGCCACCTGTACTCTTCGCCATTATCGCGTTTATCGTCGGGCTGAACCTGCGCCCTATTCTGGCTTCTGTCGGACCGTTGTTTCCCGTGCTGCAGCGCGAGGCGGGGCTAACGGCTACGCAGTTTAGCCTGCTGACCACCCTGCCCGTGGCGATGATGGGACTGGCCGCCCTGTGTGGCCCCCGGCTTTTAGCCGGAGTCGGCGCCATCCGCGGCATTATGCTCGGGCTATTCATCCTGCTTGTGGCCTGTTTCCTGCGCGGCTTTAGCGCCTCACCGGAGAGCCTTATGGGCACCGCGCTGCTGGGCGGAGCCAGCATAGGCATGATCCAGGCGTTAATGCCCGCCCTGATAAAAAAGGAGTATACGCAAACGGCCAGCACGATAATGTCGCTATTCAGCACGGGCATTATGGCCGGAGCGGCAGTTGCCGCCGCGAGCGCCGAGCCGTTGTTTTCATGGCTCACGCTGAAGCCCGCGCTGGCAGTAGCTGGGCTGTTAGCGCTGCTGGCGCTGATACTGTGGTTAACCCTGGTTAAGCATCCACAAGAAGAACAAGCCGCACGCGAAACCGTGACGCTCTCTTCCTCCCGCACCGGGCTGCTGTTGCTCTTTTTCGGCATAGGAACAGGAGCCTACACGCTGGTACTGGCCTGGCTGCCCCCGCTCTATATTCAGGCAGGCTGGTCTGCTCGCAGCAGCGGCTACATGCTGGCCTGGCTGACGTTAACCGAGGTTGCCGCCGGGTTTGCCGTCTCCGCGCTGATTGGTAAATTTCCCGACCGTCGAGTGCCGCTGCTCGCTGTGCTTTCGCTGCTGCTGGCAGGATTACTGTGTCTGGTCTTTTCGCCGGGCACGACGCCGGTATTGTCCACGCTGCTGCTTGGCATCGGTATTGGCGCCCTCTTTCCGCTGTCGCTTATCGTCACGTTCGATCACGCCCGCACGCCCGCTGAGGCCGGAAAACTTCTCGCCAGAGTACAGGGAGGTGGCTATACGATTGCCGCGCTGATGCCGCTAATTGCGGGGATCGTTCGTGACAGTTCGCTTTCGTTAACCAGCGCCTGGCTGGTGATGAGCGCGGGCGTGGTGCTGCTGATGGTCATCGCGCTGAGATTTAAACCCGTCGAGAACGTGCACGTGCGGTGAAAGTGGTACCTCATTTGAGAGTCTAACTATACTTCTGAAGTTTCAGCCAGTTAAGGAGGGGGATATGTCGCAGTCGTTACCGGGAATTGATGTCTTGTTTGTCGCCGGCTTTGGGCCTATTTCAGGGGATACGGATCCCAGCACCGCGTTTTATGTCCAGACGCTTGGTCTTCCGCTGAAGCCGATGGAGGGCAATACCGATTACCTGCTCGTTGAAGAGGGCCAGCTAAAAGGCGTTAAGCATTTTGCCGTCTGGCCACTCTCTCAGGCGGCAGCCTCCTGTTTTGGCGAAACGCAATGGCCTGCTGAGCACCCGATACCGCAGGGATGGATTGAATATGAGGTACAGGACCTGGATTCAGCTACCCGCATTCTGCGTGAAAAAGGCTATCACCTGCTGGTGGCCAACCGGACCGAGCCGTGGGGCCAAACCGTCACCCGCCTGCTCAGCCCGGAGGGCCTGTTGACCGGACTGACGATCACGCCATGGCTACGGGGATAAAGGGAAGTTGTCTGCAGTGTGTTTCCAAGGTGAATAACGGCGATTTATCCACAGCTGACCGTATTTGATATCGAGTCAGTAATCATTTAAATATTCAATATGGCCTCCCTCAGGTGGCCCAAAGTTAAATATCAACCCTTATGTTAAATTATAAAAAATTACCAAATCTGGCAGTTGATACCTATTTTTATGAATTTTAAAATTCTCCTGCAACGCATTTATTAATTTGTTTTAGGGAAATAAAAATGACAAGAAATATTGTTGCGGGAATGATGATGGCCGCGTTTTCAGGGGCGGTATATGCAGGACCAGCACAGGTCATATCGGATTTTTCACCGGAAAGTTTATCGGTTTCAGCCTCTGCCGGGGTGCTGAGCGGAAAATCCCACGAAATGGTTTACGACGAAGTCACAGGAAGAAAAATTAGCCAGCTGGACTGGAAAATAAAAAATGTCGCTATTCTCAAAGGCGATATTTCCTGGGATGCGTACTCATTTTTGACCCTGAACGCCCGCGGCTGGACGTCCCTTGCATCAGGCTCAGGTCATATGGATGACTATGACTGGATGGATGAGAAACAGTCCTCCTGGACAGACCATTCAAGCCATCCTGCGACGAACGTTAATTATGCCAATGAATACGATCTCAACGTAAAAGGCTGGATCTTCCAGAGCGATAACTACAAAGCGGGTGTCACCGCAGGTTATCAGGAAACCCGCTTTAGCTGGACGGCAACCGGCGGCTCTTACAATTATGAGAACGGTGCCTACCAGGGCAGCTTCCCGGCGGGCGAACGCGGTATTGGTTACAGTCAGCGTTTCTCCATGCCGTATATAGGCCTTGCAGGACAGTACCGTTTTAATGATTTTGAGTTTAATGCCCTGTTTAAATTCAGTGACTGGGTTCGTGCGCATGATAACGACGAGCACTACATGCGCGATCTCACCTTCCGCGAGAAAGTATCGGATTCCCGCTATTATGGCGCATCCGTGGATGCCGGATATTATGTGACGCCGCACGCCAGGGTTTTTGCTGAATTTACCTATAGCAGTTACGAAGAAGGTAAAGGCGGAACGCAGATTATTGATACCCGTACCGGGCAGTCCGGCTCTATTGACGGGGATGCTGCGGGTATCTCTAACCACAACTATACCGTTACAGCGGGTTTGCAATATCGCTTCTGATTCAGAGGAAGCCCCGCCCTCAACGTTCTAACCGTGTTTTGCCGGGTGGCGCTGCGCTTACCCGGCCTACATTTCGCAACGATATCAATTTGCAGGTTCGAGTAGATCAATAATAACCAGAGTGCCAACGCTACCGGTTTCCACCGTATGGGGAACGCCCGCTTTGGCGATATAAAGCTCGCCCGCGCTTACAGAAATATTTTTACCGTTAACGCTCAGTTCCAGGCGTCCGTCAATGACCAGTAACCCCTCGTCATACTCATGCACCTCTTCAGCGACCGATCGCTCATCCATTCGTAAAATTTTGAGATTTGCCTCCCCAATGTTGCCTAATACGCGGGAGCGCCAGGCCTCATTTAATGCATTTGCTTCAGTCTTTAGATCGTAAAGCGACATAAGGTTGTTCCCTTTCACACTCGGAGGGTGCATTTATGCCATATAAAATCTCTTTCGCTATATAACAAATAGGGGAAAACAAGTCGAAAAAAAGACTAAAGAAAGACCCTCTGGTCTGCTTAAAACGAAGAGGCTTTGCTTTCCAGAGCCGTACGAATCGCCGCGTCCATTTTCTCGGGCCTGGTCATCGGTGCAAAACGCTTTAGGGGGTTACCGTCGCGGCCAATCAGGAACTTGGTAAAATTCCACTTAATCCGCCCGCCCAGCACGCCGGGCAATGCGTTTTTCAGATAATGAAACAGCGGATGCGCTGCCGCGCCGTTTACCTCTACTTTCTCGAACATCGGGAAACTGACGCCGTAGTTAATGTAACAGGTCTTCGAGATTTCATCGGCGCCGCCGGGTTCCTGTTTGCCAAACTGATTGCAGGGGAAGCCCAGCACCACTAATCCTTGCGCGGCATATTTTTTGTACAGCGCCTCAAGACCCGCATACTGGGGCGTAAAGCCGCACTGGCTGGCCGTATTCACGACCAAAACCACCTTACCCGCATAGTCGGCCATTGAGATCGGGCGGCCATCAAGGCGGGTGGCTGTAAATTGGTAAAAGCGCGTCATCTATGGGGTCCCTGTTCTGCTAAATCGAAAAGCGAATGCTCTCTACACCGCCGACTTCGGCCGTAAATTTTCATCAAACGTCAGCCGCTTGCGGTCAGGCTCAGCCTCGCGCAGCGGCTCGACCTGATGCATGGTCAGCTTACAGCGCTCCACCAGCACCTGATACTCCCGCGTGCCCTGCTGCTTCCAGGCTCGCTCCTGCTCGCTCAGCTCGCGGATCGCTTTGGCCGGGCTGCCGATAATCAAATGGTTGGCGGGCATCTCCGCTTTCGCCTTCACGAACGCCGCCGCGCCGACGATGCTGTTTTCACCAATCACCGCGCCGTCCATCACCACCGCGTTCATGCCCACCAGCGCGTTGCGGCGGATAATGCAGCCGTGGAGAATGGCGCTGTGGCCGATGTGCCCGTCCTCTTCCACCACCGTATCCTGCTCCGGGAACCCGTGCATGACGCAGTTATCCTGAATGTTGGCGCCGTCTTTCACCACGATGCGGCCAAAATCGCCGCGCAGGCTGGCGTTAGGGCCGACATAAACGCCTTTGCCCAGAATCACGTCGCCAATCAGCACCGCCGTTGGGTGAACGTAGCTCTCGTCCGGCACCACCGGCGTCAGGCCGTCAATTTGATAAACAGGCATCTTCCCCCCTTATGCGCTCGTAAGACCGCCAAAGCGTTGATAGTAGAGCGTGCCGGGCGCGGGCAGTTCGCCCACGGAGGTTTCGCCCTTCTCGCTGACGAACGCCAGCGCCCCCGGCGCGACACGCTGATAGATGTTAATGCAAAGCTGTCGGGCGCTTTGTCCCGCCCAGTGCGCGGGCAGCAATTCCTCCGGCAGCAGCGGGTCCTTCAGCACCACGCGACGATAAAAGTGAATCAGCAGCAGCTGGATCTGGAAGCAGCGTTCCGGCGTCAGCTCCTCCGGCGCGGCCTCTTTCAGCAGCGGCAGCAGCGGCCGGAACGAGCTGATAAACGACTCGTACATCGCGTTTTGCTCGGTCAGCTGCCAGCACTCTTCCACCCTTGAGCGCAGCGCGGCGCGGGAGAGCGCCAGCGGCGAGTGGGCTTCAAAAAAAATCACGTTTTCCGCCACGCCGGCATCGTGAAGCAGGGACTGCACGTCAGCCAGATGCTGCGACGGCGAGGCCATCAGGCTCGGCGCCAGCGTGCCAAACCCCTGCCAGATCAGCTGCTTTTTGACGTCGGCAAGGGTGGTTTTGTCCAGCCCCTCGGAGAGCAGCAGCAGCCATTTGCCGTCCCAGGCGGGCAGTTCGGCGCGGTAGATCTTATTTTCCGCGCGACGGGTCAGGCGCAGCCCTTTGTCGCTCAGGCGGTAATAGCTGCGGCGCCCGATGCGCGAGACGTCCAGCCAGCCCTCTTTGTTGAGGCGAAACAGCGCGGTGCGCACGAAGCGCTCGCCAAACCCCATGCCTTCCAGCAGGGCGGCGAGGCTGCCGAGCCAGATCTCACCGCCGCGATGGGAAAGCGCGTCACCGTACAGCGAGGAGATAAGCGACGTACCGCTAACGGGAACCGAGCTGACCGCGTGCTGGATAAAGGCGTCGAGTTTATTCATGTGATTCATTCTGCTGTGTTTTTTGGTCTGGATGAATCATAGCATATTCCCCTCACCCTGACCCTCTCCCCAAAGGGGAGAGGGGAAAAGGCCACACCGAGCAGTCCCTTCGCCCTTTGTGAGAGGTAGTTGATTTAACCGTTAGCCGCAACTTTACGCAAATCAAATACCCGGCAGGCTTTGCCCTCCGAGCGCGGGATGCTGCCGCAGTTGACAATCATCACGTCCGTGGAAATCCCGACCATCGACTTAATGCGGTGGCGCAGCTGGTGGCATACCTGACAACGCTGCTCGTGCGTCAGCGTCAGGCTGCTCTCTTTCAGCTCCACCTTCACGGAAAGCGAATCAAGATGTCCGCGACGGTTCACCTCCAGCTGGTAGTGCGGAGAAAGGTGTTCAAACTTCACAATCTCCTCTTCCAGCTGCGACGGGAAGACGTTAACGCCGCGGATGATCAGCATATCGTCGCTGCGGCCGCTGATCCGGTCCATGCGGCGCATGGTGCGGGCGGTGCCCGGCAGGAGGCGCGTCAGGTCGCGGGTGCGGTAGCGGATCACCGGCAGCGCCTCTTTGGTCAGCGTGGTGAATAGCAGTTCGCCCTGCTCGCCATCGTTTAGCGGCGTGCCGTCGTTCGGGTTGACGATCTCCGGGTAGAAGTGGTCTTCCCAGATGGTCGGGCCGTCGGCGGTTTCAATGCACTCCATCGCCACGCCCGGTCCCATCACCTCGGAGAGGCCATAAATGTCCAGCGCCGTAATGCCTAAGCGTTTTTCAATTTCGCGGCGCATGGCCTGCGTCCACGGCTCGGCGCCGAATACGCCCACGCGCAGGGAGCAGGTGCTGGCATCGCCGCCCATCTGACGCTCCAGCTCCTCAATCAGGTTGAGGCAGTAGGAGGGCGTCACCATGATCATGTCCGGCTGAAAATCGCGGATCAGCTGCGCCTGTTTCTCGGTCTGGCCGCCGGACATCGGGATCACCGTGGCGCCTAAGCGCTCGGCGCCGTAGTGCGCCCCCAGCCCGCCGGTAAACAGGCCGTAGCCATACGCCACGTGAATTTTATCCTTCGCGCTGCCGCCCGCGGCGCGCAGGGAGCGGGCCACCAGGTTGGCCCAGTTGTCGATGTCGCCCTGCGTGTAGCCGACAACCGTCGGTTTGCCGGTGGTGCCGGAGGACGCGTGAATGCGCACCACCTGCTCCATCGGCACGGCGAAGGTATCGAACGGATAGTTATCCCGCAGGTCCTGCTTGGTGGTGCACGGGAACTTACGGATATCCGCCAGCTCGTTGAAGTCATCAGGGTGAACGCCCGCGGCGTCGAACTTGCGTTTGTACATCGGCACGTTGCTGTAGGCGTGATGCAGCGTCCATTTCAGACGCGCGGTCTGTAGCGCCTGCAATTCGTCAAGAGAGGCCGTTTCAATCGGATCAAGCTTTGTTGTATTTGTCATTGTAGGGTACTCACATTGTTTTTGTGCTCAAACACGCTCAAGGATCATGGCAATGCCCTGACCCACACCGATGCACATCGTACACAGCGCGTAGCGCCCGCCGCGTCGGTGCAGTTCGTTGCTCGCGGCCAGCGCCAGCCTGGCGCCGCTCATGCCCAGCGGATGGCCCAGCGCAATCGCGCCACCGTTCGGGTTAACGTGCGCGGCGTCGTCCGGCAGGCCCAGCTGACGCAGCACGCCCAGCGCCTGTGCGGCGAAGGCTTCGTTCAGTTCGATGACGTCCATATCGTTTATGCTGAGTCCTGCACGCTCGAGCACCCTGCGGGTGGCAGGCACCGGACCGAGCCCCATCAGGCGTGGCTCAACGCCCGCCGTTGCCATCGCCACGATCCGCGTGCGCGGCATTAACCCCTGCACCAGCGCCACCTTCTCGCTGGCGATGATTAACGCCGCCGCGCCGTCGTTAACGCCGGAGGCATTCCCCGCCGTCACCACCCCGTTCTTGCGAAACGGCGTTTTCAGACCGGCAAGCTGTTCGAGCGTGGTGTCCGCGCGCGGATGTTCATCCACGCTGAATTCCGTTACCGCCCCTTTTTTGCCCGGGATCTGCACCGGCACGATCTCCTGCGCCAGAATGCCGTTCTGCTGCGCCTGCGCGGTGCGCTGCTGGCTGCGCAGCGCGAACGCGTCCTGATCGGCGCGGCTTATATTTAACAATTCAGCTACATTCTCTGCCGTTTCCGGCATACTGTCAGTTCCGAATTGCTGATGCATGAGCGGATTCACAAATCGCCAGCCGATGGTGGTATCGAAGATCTCCGCCTGGCGCTGGAACGCCGCGGTGGCTTTGCCCATCACAAACGGCGCGCGGGACATCGACTCCACGCCGCCTGCGATCAGCAGGTCACCATCGCCCGCCTTAATGGCGCGGGCGGCAAAGCCAATCGCGTCCAGCCCTGACCCGCACAGGCGGTTAATGGTGGTCCCGGACACCGTCTGCGGCAGCCCGGCCAGCAGGGACGACATGCGCGCCACGTTGCGGTTGTCTTCCCCCGCCTGGTTGGCGCAGCCGAATATCACGTCGTCAATCCGCTCAAGGTCGAGCTGCGGGTAGCGGGCCAGCAGCGCGCGCAGCGGCACGGCGCCGAGATCGTCCGTTCGCACGGCGGAAAGCGCGCCGCCGTAGCGCCCAACAGGCGTTCGCACGCCATCACAAATAAATGCGTCACGCATCAGGCCTCTCCTGTCACGCTGCCGCCGATGCGGTGAGATTTTCCGCGAAAAAGGGCAACGGTTTTCTGTTGTTGATTCTGAATTTCAATGTCGTAGACGCCGGTCAGTTTGCCCTGATGCTTCACCCGCGCGGTGGCGGTGAGCGTGTCCCCGGCAAAGCCCGGACGCAGAAAATCAATCGAGCAGCCGGAGGCTACCGCCGCCAGCCCCTGGCTGTTGCAGGCGTAGGCAAAGGCGGTGTCCGCCAGCGAAAACAGCTGGCCGCCGTGGCATGTTTTGTGACCGTTAAGCATCTGCGGGGTGATGGTCATGGTCACCACCGCGTAGCCGTCGTCCATCTCGACAATGTCCATCCCCATCGCCTGCGCGCAGGCGTCGTTTTCGTACATGATGCGGGCGTTATGCCAGGCGTTATGACTCATAGCTACTCTCCAGAAGCGCGCGCTGGCGCAGCAGTGAACAGGGGCGATAGCGCTCTTCGCCGTAATGACGCTGCAGGTTCTCCAGCAGCGTCAGCAGGCGCTGCCAGCCCAGACGCTCACCCCAGGCGATCGGGCCGCTCGGGTAGTTGACGCCCAGACGCATGGCGGTGTCGATGTCCTTCTCGCTGGCGACCCCCTTTTGCAGGGCATCCAGCGCCTCGTTGGCAATCATCGCCAGCGTGCGCCAGACCAGCAGGCCGGGATAATCGGCAATTTGCACCACCCGGTGCCCCTGCTGCTGCAGGTAGCGGATGGCTTTTTGCGTCGCGGTATGCGGGTTGCTGGCGGCCGCGGCAACTACCGCCACGTCGCACTCAACGCGGTCCACCACCACCACCGGCCCGTTGAGCCGCAGCGCCAGCGCCTGAGCGGTTTCACCCTGCGTTTCAACCATATACACGTCATCAATTTCTGTGACACCGTCACGTCTTTTTTCCACGCGCATCGGGCTATAGCTGTCGTTCACCGACTCAATCCACTGCACTTCAGGTTTGTCCCCCTGCCAGTCGTAAACCCCCTTCCCGCTCTTTTTGCCCAGCCTTCCAGCCAGCACCAGCTCCTGCTGCACCAGCGAGGGGAGAAAACGACGCTCCTGCCAGAAGGCGTTAAACACCGAGCAGGTCACCGCAAAGTTCACGTCCTGACCAATCATGTCGGTCAGCTCCAGCGGCCCCATCGGGAAGCCGCCGCCTTCCCGCAGTGCAGCGTCAATCACCTCCGGCGGAGCGACCTGCTCTTCCAGCGCGCGCCAGGCTTCGGAATAGAACGGGCGGGCGACGCGGTTGACGATAAACCCCGGCGTTGACTGGCAGCGAACGGGCTGTTTGCCCCAGTTCAGCGCCAGCTCGCACAGCGCGTCGGCCACCTCCGGAGAGGTCGCCAGCCCGCTGACCACCTCCACAAGCTTCATCACCGGCGCCGGGTTAAAGAAATGCAGCCCTGCGACGCGCTCCGGATGGTGCACGTCCGCCGCAATCGCCGTGACGGAGATAGAAGACGTGTTGCTGGTCAGCACCGTCTGCGGCGGGCAGATCTCAGCCAGCCGCGCAAACAGCGCCTTTTTGACCTCCAGCCGCTCGGAGGCCGCTTCGATGACCAGATCGGCCCCGGCGAGCGCCTCAATATCCGTGACCGGAATCAGCCGGGCGAGGATCTGACTCCCGGCATCGGCGGAGAGCTTCCCGCGCGTCACCCGGGAGGCCAGCCGCTGGCGGATCCCGTCGATGGCGCGTGAAACCGCATCGCCGGCGATGTCGTAAATCAGAACCTGATGACCGTGGCTGGCGGCAACTTCGGCAATTCCGGCCCCCATCGTGCCGCTGCCGATCACGGCGACCGTGCGTATGTTCAGCATCTTATTTCCCCGTAAAGTGCGGCGCGCGCTTCGCCAGGAAGGCGCTGACGCCCTCACGGTAATCGTCGCTGCGCCCGGCCAGACGCTGATAGTCACGCTCCAGATCGAGCTGGGCGTCCAGGGTGTTGGTTTCCGCGGCGTTAATGGCCTGCTTGATCAGCCCCAGCCCGAAGGTCGGCTGAGAGGCAAAGTGCAGCGCCATCTGCTGCGCGGTGGTGGAGAGCTGGTCGTCATCGACCACCTGCCAGATCATGCCCCACGCCTGCGCCTGCTCGGCGCTGAGCTTGTCCCCGAGCAGCGCCAGCCCCATGGCGCGGGCGCGTCCGGCCACGCGCGGCAGCAGCCAGGTGCCGCCGCAGTCCGGGACCAGGCCAAGCTTGCTGAAGGCCATCACAAAGCTGGCGGAACGCGCGGCAATCACCATGTCGCAGCCGAGCGCCAGGGTCGCACCCGCGCCCGCCGCCACGCCGTTGACCGCGCAGATAACCGGCTTCGGCAGCTTTGCCAGGCGGCGCACCAGCGGGTTGTAAAAGGTCTCCACGGACATCCCCAGATCCGGCGCCGGGCCGTTGGGGTCGACGTTGCGGTCGTTCAGATCCTGACCGGCGCAAAAGCCGCGTCCTGCCCCGGTGAGCAGCAGGCAGCGAACGGTGTCGTCGCGTTCGGCCTGCTTCAGGCACTCGGCAAGCTGCTGGTGCATCACGTCGTTAAAGCTGTTCAGACGCTCCGGACGGTTCAGCGTAATGGTCATTACGCCCTGTTCTACATGACTGAGAATAAATTCCACAATTAGCGTCCTTTAAAGTCGGGGGTGCGTTTTTGTAAGAAGGCGTCGATGCCTTCCCGGCGGTCTTCGGTAGCGGAAAGCAGGGTAAACAGCTGGCGCTCCTGCGCCAGACCGGCCTGGAGCGGCACCTCCTGCGACTGGCGCAGCGCCTGTTTCGCCGCCTGCAGCGCCAGCGGCGAGTGGCGCGCCATGAGTGCCGCCTGCTTCAGGGCATACTCCAGCGTTAGCGCGGCCGGGAAAACATCGCTCACCAGACCGGCGCCCAGCGCCTGCTGCGCGGTAATGCTCTCTCCGGTCAGCACCATCCTGCTGGCGAGCGATTTACCGACGCTGCGGATAAGACGCTGGGTACCGCCCGCGCCGGGCATAATGCCGAGCGTGATTTCCGGCAGGCCAAAGCGGGCTTTATCCCCGGCGATAACCACGTCACACAGCAGCGCCAGCTCGCAGCCCGCGCCGAGCGCGAAGCCGTTAACGGCGGCGATCAGCGGTTTATTGAACGCGTTAATGCGCGCCCACAGCTGCGGACGGATATCGTTCAGGGTGGCGGGCAGGTCTTTCTCCGCCATTTCGCTGAGATCGGCCCCGGCGGCAAAGCAGTACTCGCTGCCGTAAATCACGCAGACGGCGATGTCGGCATCCACAGCGGCGGCCTCAAGCTGTTCCGCAAGCTGAGTCAACAGCGCGTTGTTGAGGGCGTTGCGCGCCGCCGGACGGTTGAGCGTCAGCTGCAGCACGCGACCATGACGGGTAACAATCAGCTCGCTCATGCCATCCCCTTCGCGTCAAAGTCGACGATCACGTCGGCGGTGAGCGGCAGCGACTGGCAGCTCAGCACATACCCGGCGGCCAGCTCGTCAGGCTCCAGGCTGTAGTTGGTCGCCATGTCCACCTTCCCGCGCAGCACTTTGCATTTACAGGTGGCGCACACGCCGCCCTTGCAGGCATACGGCAGATCCGCCCCCTGGCGAAGCGCGGCGTCGAGGATGCTTTCGTCGTCCGCCGTGAGGGTGATTTCACGGTCGCGCCCGTCCTGACGCACGGTCACCTTCTGTCTTTGTGCCTGCACGTGCACCGCGCGCTTAACGGTGATGCCGGAGGTGTTGAAGCGCTCAAGATGGATGGCTTTTTCGGGCATCCCCAGCGCCTTCAGCGTGGCTTCGGCGTCGTCCATCATCGCCGACGGGCCGCAGATAAAGGCCTCGTCGTACTGGCGGAAGTCGATCAGGGTTTTCGCCAGCGCCTGCAGCTTTTCCCCGTCGATGCGGCCGTAGAGCAGATCGCTGTCCAGCCGCTCCTGGCTGAAGATGGAAACCAGCTGCAGGCGCTGCGGGTATTTGTCCTTCAGGTCCGCCAGCGCCTGGCGGAACATCATGCTCTGGCTGCTGCGGTTACCGTAAATCAGGGTGAAATGGCTGTTGGGCTCGGTCGCCAGCGTGGCGGAGAGAATCGCCAGCATCGGAGTGATGCCGGAGCCTGCGGCAATCGCCAGGTAGTGGCCTTCGCGTTCGGCCTGGGGCTGGTAGCCAAACTGCCCCTGAGGAACCATCACCTCCAGCGCCATGCCCGGTTTGATCTCGTCCCGTGCATAGCGGGAAAAGCGCCCGCCGTCGATGGCTTTGACCGCCACGCTGATCTCGCCCGGCGCGGCGCTGCGGCAGATGGAGTAGCAGCGGCGCAGCTCGTCTTCGCCCAGCTTCGTTTTTAACGTCAGGTGCTGGCCGGGACGGAAGCGGTAGGCGTCCTGCAACGGCTGCGGCACCGCAAAGGTGATGGTCACCGCGTCGCGGGTTTCGGGTTCCACTTTTGCCACTGTTAATGAATGAAACGTTGTCATGGCAGCCTCAAATGCATTTGAAATAGTCGAAGGGCTCGCGGCAGGTATTGCAGCGGTAGAGCGCTTTGCAGGCCGTCGAACCAAATTCACTGATTAGCGCGGTGTTGGTGCTGGCGCAGCGCGGGCAGCTCACCGCCAAAGGCGCGTGCGCGTGGCAGCTATGCCCCACGGGCGGGCTGATGCCGTAAGCCCGCAGGCGTTCGCGCGCGTCGGCGGTCATCCAGTCGGTGGTCCAGGCGGGCTCAAGCTGGAGCACGATGTGCACCGGGGTAAAGCCGTGCGCGGTCATCGCCTCGCGGATCGCCCCCAGCAGGTGTTCGGTTGCCGGGCATCCCGAGTAGGTTGGCGTGAAGCCGATGACCCAGCCTTCCCCCTGCGCCTTCACGCTGCGCACCATGCCGAGATCGGTGATGGTTAACACCGGCACTTCCGGGTCCGGGATCTGGCTCAACAGCGCCCATATCTGCGGGATTTGCGCGGGCGCGATGTCGACGTGGCGTTGCATAGCCTTCTCCTTTACCACTGCTGATCGGGATACGCGCGCTGGAGGTACTGCATTTCAGCGAGCATCGGGCCCAGATGTTCGGTATGCAGCCCCCGCTTGCCCCCGGTGCGGTACGCCACCTCTGCGGGGACCTGCAGGCAGGCTTCATTCAGACCGGCATACACTTCGCTTTCCCACGGCTGGCGCAGGAGGCGCGGATCGACCGCCACGCCGGAATCCACCAGCGCCAGCTCGACGTCATCGGCCTCAAACAGTTCAGCCGTAAAGCGCCACAGATTGTCGATGGCCTGCTGCATCTTTTGCGCGGAGGTTTCGGTGCCGTCGCCCAGGCGCACCAGCCAGCCCCGGCTGAAGCGCAGGTGGTAGCGCGCCTCTTTAATCGCTTTCGCGGCGATGGCGGCAAGCTGGGCGTCGCGGCTTTGGGTCAGACGTTCGTACAGCGCCACGTTCCAGGCATCCATCAGGTACTGACGGGCAAGGGTGTCGGCGAAGCTGCCGTTCGGCTGTTCCACCAGCAGGACGTTGCGGAACTGACGCTCGTCGCGGCCAAAGGCCAGCGTGTCTTCATCGCCCTGGCCTTCCATCTCCGCGGCATAGGCCAGGAAATTGCGCGCCTGGCCCAGCAGGTCGAGACCGATGTTGGCGAGCGCGAGGTCGATTTCCAGCTCCGGCGCGTGACCGCACCAGGCGCCGAGGCGCTGGGAGAGCACCAGACCGTTGTCGCCCAGACGCAGGGCATAGGCAGTCACTGAATTCATTCTTTGCCTCACATATGCTCGATGCCGTCGGGGATGGTGTAGAACGTCGGATGGCGGTAAACCTTGCTTTCCGCCGGGTCGAAGAACTCGCCGCTCTCTTCCGGCTGGGAGGCGACAATCTCGCTCGCCTTCACCACCCAGATAGAACACCCTTCGCTGCGGCGGGTGTAGGCATCGCGCGCATTTTCCAGCGCCATGCGATCGTCGGCGGCGTGAAGACTGCCCACGTGACGGTGGGACAGCCCCTGTTTGCTGCGTACGAACACTTCGTACAGCGGCCAGTAGACATTGCTCATGGTTATTTCCTCTTATGCGGCCTGACGGGCGCGTTGTTTTTCCGCGTGCGCCAGGGCGGCTTCGCGCACCCATGCGCCCTCTTCCCAGGCCTTACGCTTCGCGGCCAGGCGTTCGTGGTTGCAGATGCCGCGCCCGTTAATGACCTCTTCAAATTCCTGCCAGTCGATCTCGCCGAAGCGGTAGTGGCCGCTCTCTTCGTCAAAGCGCAGATCGGGATCCGGCACCGTCATGCCCAGCATTTCCACCTGCGGTACCGTGTTGTCGACAAAGCGCTGGCGCAGCTCGTCGTTGCCGAAGCGTTTAATTTTCCAGGCCAGGCTGCGGGCGCTGTTCGGCGAGTTGTCGTCGTTCGGCCCGAACATCATCAGCGCTGGCCACCAGAAGCGGTTGATGGCGTCCTGCAGCATCTGCCGCTGGGATTCACTGCCCTGCGCCAGCGCCATGCAGGCTTCAAACCCCTGACGCTGGTGGAAGCTCTCTTCTTTACAGATTTTCACCATCGCACGGGCATACGGACCGTAGGAGGTGCGGCACAGCGCCACCTGGTTGACGATAGCGGCCCCGTCCACCAGCCAGCCAATCACGCCGATATCGGCCCAGCTCAGGGTCGGATAGTTAAAGATGGAGGAGTATTTCATCCTGCCGTCGAGCATCTTCTGGTAGATGTCTTCCCGCGCGCAGCCCAGCGTTTCCGCCGCGCTGTAGAGGTAGAGCCCGTGTCCGGCCTCGTCCTGCACCTTCGCCAGCAGGATCGCTTTTCGGCGCAGCGTCGGGGCGCGGGCGATCCAGTTTCCTTCCGGCAGCATGCCGACAATTTCAGAGTGCGCGTGCTGACCAATCTGGCGGATCAACGTCTTACGGTAGGCGTCAGGCATCCAGTCCTGAGGCTCAATCGCCGTCTCCTGCGCTATGCGCTGCTCAAACCGTTGTTCTTGCGTCACGTCATCACCTTTATGATTCGTTAGTTTGCATATTAAAGCGAAATTGTGAATCACTTTGTTTTTTAAAAGTTACACAAAGGTTAAATATAACCCCAAGAATTGTTTCCCTGTTTTGTGATGTCGCTCGCAAGGCTTTTATTTCAGGCCTCTGGGCGGGCGATTTCTGACGAGGAGATCCATAAGACTGGATCACAATGTTAACAATTCATTAAAACTCAGCTTGATTTTTATGATTCACGATTAAACTATTAATAGTGATATTACGTAACATTTGGAGATAAGCGATGCAGCAGTTAGCCAGCTTCGTGTCCGGTACCTGGCAGTCTGGCCGGGGCCGCGAACGCACTATTCATCACGCCATCAGTGGCGAAGCGCTGTGGAGCGTGACCAGCGAAGGGCTGGATATGGCGGCCGCCCGTCGGTATGCGATTGAGCGCGGCGGTGAAGCGCTTCACGGGATGACCTTTATTGAACGTGCCGCCATGCTGAAGGCGGTAGCAAAGCACCTGCTCAGCGAGAAAGAGACGTTTTATGCTCTGTCTGCCCAGACCGGGGCGACGAAGGCGGACAGCTGGGTCGATATCGAAGGCGGGATCGGCACCCTGTTCACATACGCCAGCCTTGGCAGCCGCGAGCTGCCTGACGATACCGTGTGGCCGGAAGATGAGTTAATCCCGCTGTCGAAAGAAGGCGGCTTTGCG
Organism: Enterobacter sp. PP-008-ECC_S150; assembly: GCF_045257065.1. NCBI lineage: Bacteria > Pseudomonadati > Pseudomonadota > Gammaproteobacteria > Enterobacterales > Enterobacteriaceae > Enterobacter > Enterobacter sp. PP-008-ECC_S150. The sequence goes on from NZ_JBJHHG010000002.1 coordinate 267,168, forward strand.
GCGCGCCACGTTCTGACCTCGAAATCCGGCGTGGCGGTACACATCAACGCCTTCAACTTCCCCTGCTGGGGGATGCTGGAAAAGCTGGCGCCGACCTGGCTCGCCGGTATGCCCGCCATCATCAAACCCGCTACCGCTACCGCGCAGGTGACGCAGGCGATGGTGAAATCCATCGTCGACAGCGGGCTGCTGCCGGACGGCGCCATCAGCCTGATCTGCGGCGGCGCGGGCGATCTGCTCAACCAGCTCGACAGCCAGGACGTGGTGACCTTTACCGGCTCCGCCAGCACCGGGCAAAGCCTGCGCGTGCACCCGAATATTGTGGCGAATTCCATTCCCTTCACCATGGAAGCCGACTCCCTGAACTGCTGCGTGCTGGGTGAAGACGTTACGCCAGATCGGCCGGAGTTTGCCCTGTTCATCCGGGAAGTGGTCCGCGAGATGACCGCCAAGGCCGGACAGAAATGTACGGCCATTCGCCGCATTATCGTCCCGCAAAACCAGATTGAGGCGGTGAGCCAGGCGCTGATTGCCCGTCTGGAAAAGGTGGTGGTGGGCGACCCGGCGCAGGAAGGGGTAAAGATGGGCGCGCTGGTCAACGCCGAACAGCGCGCGGACGTTCAGGAGAAAGTGGAGCAGCTGGTTGCAGCAGGCTGCGAGATCCGTCTGGGTGGCAAAGCAGATTTGCAGGCCGCGGGCGCATTCTTCCCGCCGACCCTGCTGTTCTGCCCGCAGCCGGATGAAACCCCGGCGGTGCACTCAACCGAAGCCTTCGGCCCGGTTGCAACGCTGATGCCCTACCGCGATACGCAACACGCGATGACGCTTGCCCGCGCGGGCGGCGGCAGCCTCGCAGGCACGCTGGTTACCGCTGATGTAGCCCTTGCCCGCCAGTTTATTGCCGGTGCGGCGCGCGCCCACGGGCGAATTCAGATCCTTAACGAGGAATCCGCCAAAGAGTCCACCGGCCACGGCTCCCCGCTGCCGCAGCTGGTCCACGGCGGTCCGGGCCGCGCGGGCGGCGGTGAAGAGCTGGGCGGCCTGCGCGCGGTGAAGCACTACCTGCAGCGCACCGCTGTTCAGGGTAGCCCCTCTATGCTGGCTGCCATCGGCAAGCAGTGGGTGCGGGGCGCAGCGGTGCAGGAAGATCGCGTGCATCCGTTCCGCAAATACTTCGAGGAGCTGCAGCCGGGCGACAGCCTGCTGACGCCGCGCCGCACCCTGACGGAAGCGGATATCGTGAACTTTGCCTGCCTCAGCGGCGACCACTTCTACGCCCATATGGACAAGATCGGCGCGGCAGAGTCGATCTTTGGCGAGCGCGTGGTGCACGGTTACTTCCTCATCTCCGCCGCCGCGGGGCTGTTTGTTGATGCGGGCGTCGGGCCGGTGATCGCCAACTATGGCATGGAAAACCTGCGCTTTATCGAGCCGGTCAAGCCGGGCGATACCATTCAGGTGCGCCTGACCTGCAAACGCAAAACGCTGAAGAAACAGCGCACCGCGGAAGAAAAACCGACGGGCGTGGTGGAATGGGCGGTTGAGATCTTCAACCAGCACCAGCAGGCCGTGGCGCTCTACTCCATTCTGACGCTGGTGGCGCGCCAGCGGGGTGACTTTTAATCAAAAGCAAGCGTTAGCGAAGATACTTGAATGAGTTGAGCGCAACAAAATAGCCTTATGAGAAAGCATGCACTGGATGGATTGGGTTAACCATGCCATCCAGTCAGCGTGCTGTGCATAAGTTACAAACAGAAACAGTAAGCAAATTGACCACATAGTTACCATGGTTATTATTTAGGGCAGGGAATGTTCCCGATTTAAATTACATGGAAGATTAATAAGCTATGGCAATTCCTGTTTATCTTTTCTTGACTGACGACGGCGGTGCAATAATAACAGGCTCGGTAGATGTACAAGGCCGTGAGGGAAGCATTGAGGTCACTGGTTTTACACATAACCTGCGACTGCCAACGGATCCTTTGACAGGTAAAATCACCAGTAAACGCAACCATGCCCCAATTGTTTTTCAAAAAGAAATTGATTCATCTTCGCCTTATCTGATGAAAGCCGTGGCTACCGGACAAACGCTCAAAACAGCAGAGTTCAGGTGGTATCGCATTAATGACGCCGGGCAGGAGGTAGAATATTACAATATGCATCTCGATAACGTTCGCGTCGTTTCCGTTTCGCCATTAATGCATGACACTAAAGACCCTACGAAGGAAAAACACAATCATCTTGAAGTCGTTGAACTACGCTACGACAAAATAACCTGGACGTATCGCGACGGTAATTTGCGGTTCGCGGACAGCTGGGCAGAACGGTAATGCGTATTCCCTTTTATTCAACTCCGTATGATATTTCTTCATTTGCACCACCTGGCATTGATGTTATTAGCCATATGGTTATCGCTCGATTTCATGGTGGTGCGTCATTGATGACTTACGTATGGTTTTATCAAATGGTGAGAAACCACGGTCCCTGGGATTATAAGCAGGGCCGCGCCGAATATGCCAACTTTGGAAATTTCCATTACGGTGCGGTTGGCGCGGCTGCGGGCATCCCTGACGGGATACTGCTGCGCGGCGCAGGTATGGCTCAGATCCTTGCTGGCACAAGCGATCCCGTAGAATTTGCAAAATATCAGGGTGCCTATGCTTATGGAGATGACCCCGTTGATCAGTTATGGATTAGGGCAGGAATAGATTATGCGCGACGGTCGGGTTTTTAACTGGCGAGGCGGAATAGTAGTTGTCATTTTCCTTGGGTTTATCTTCTATCCCTTCCGCGATCTTTTCACCGTATATGAAAATTTTCAGGAAAAAATTCGGGTTAACGACCGTCTGACTCTGTATATCACCCAGGTAGAAGCAAGTTCTTTATCCAAAAATACGTTTCACTTTTATCTCTACGATGCAAGAAAAAGCACGGAAGAGTTTATGTCTCACGTATCAGATATCAATCCTTTCATGGTTACCAACGATGCAAAAGCCTCTGCAACGGTAACAAACGGAGAAATTTATCTCCGCGTTCAGGGGAATATTTACGCCTTCACTGCAGCGGGGTTCGATGTACCTATTCATCTCGACAGATCCGCCAACTGATCGCATTGCGTCATTATCGCGGGGATGTGACCTATCCCCGCTCTTTTTTAACCTGGCAAGACTGACAAATAATCTGGCAGATGCAGGCAAACGCTTTTCTCAGGCGCCTGTCAGGATAAGGCTGTAACAACACAATAAACACAACAAGATGAGGTCTACGATGGGAAGCAATTCTTCTTTTTCTGCCCGTAGAACGGCGCTGGCCATGGCCGTTGCGCTGTGTTGCGCCTGGCAATCCCCTGTTTTCGCCCACGGCAGCGAGGCGCATATGGTCCCGATGGACAAGACGCTGCAGGACTTTGGCGCAGATGTGCAGTGGGATGATTACGCACAGATGTTCACCATTGCGAAAGACGGCGCCTTTGTGAAGGTCAAACCGGGTGCGAAAACCGCCATCGTCAACGGGAAACCCCTCACGCTTGAGGTGCCGGTAGTGATGAAAGGCAAGAAAGCCTTTATTTCCGATACGTTTATCAACGATGTTTTCCAGTCCGGCCTTGACCAGACGTTCCAGGTTGAAAAACGCCCTCACCCGCTAAACGCGCTGACGGCGGACGAAATTAAGCAGGCCGTTGAGATTGTGAAAGCCTCGGCGGATTTTAAACCGAATACCCGCTTCACCCAGATTGCCCTTGCCGAGCCCGAGAAAGCCAAAGTGTGGGACTTTGTGCTCAACGGTACCGCAGTAGATGCTCCTCGCCAGGCAAAGATCGTCATGCTCGATGGAAAGCACGTTATTGAAAGCGTGGTGGACCTGAAGGATAAAAAAATCCTGCGCTGGGAACCGGTAAAAGACGCGCACGGCATGGTGCTGCTGGATGATTTCACCGCGGTTCAGCAAATTATCAACGAAAGTACCGAGTTCGCCGAGGTGCTTAAAAAACACGGCATCACCGACCCGAAAAAAGTGATTACCACGCCGCTAACCGTCGGCTATTTCGACGGTAAAGACGGCCTGAAGCAGGAAGATCGCCTGTTGAAGGTGGTGAGCTATCTGGACGTCGGCGACGGCAACTACTGGGCGCACCCGATTGAAAACCTGGTGGCGGTGGTCGACCTTGAGCAGATGAAGATCCAGAAGATCGAAGAAGGCCCGGTCATCCCGGTCCCGCTCACCCCGCGCCCGTATGACGGCCGCGACCGGGTAGAAACGGTGAAGAAACCCCTGGAGATTGTCGAGCCGGAGGGCAAGAACTACACCATTACCGGCGATATGGTGCACTGGCAGAACTGGGATTTCCACCTGAGCCTGGACTCCCGCGTCGGCCCGATGATTTCGACCGTCACGTATAACGACAACGGCAAAAAACGCCAGATTATGTACCAGGGGTCGCTGGGCGGCATGATCGTCCCCTACGGCGATCCGGACGTGGGCTGGTACTTTAAGGCCTATCTTGACTCCGGCGACTACGGCATGGGCACCCTGACCTCGCCGCTGGTTCGCGGGAAAGACGTGCCGTCCAACGCCGTGATGCTTAATGAAACCATTCCGGACTACACCGGCGCGCCGATGGAGATCCCGCGCGCGATCGCTATTTTCGAACGCTACGCGGGGCCAGAATACAAGCATCAGGAGATGGGCCAGCCAAACGTCAGCGCCGAGCGCCGCGAGCTGGTGGTACGCTGGGTGAGTACCGTGGGCAACTACGATTACATCTTCGACTGGGTGTTCCACGAGAACGGCACCATCGGCATTGATGCCGGCGCGACGGGTATCGAAGCGGTGAAAGGCGTGCAGGCGAAAACCATGCACGACGCCACCGCCAAAGACGACACAAAATACGGCACGCTGATCGACCATAACATCGTGGGCACCACGCACCAGCACATCTATAACTTCCGTCTTGATATGGACGTGGACGGCATAAACAACAAGCTGGTGGCGATGGATCCGGAGGTGAAGCCGAATACCGCCGGAGGCCCGCGCACCAGCACCATGCAGGTCAACCAGTACGATATCGATACCGAGCAGCAGGCGGCGCAGAAGTTCGACCCGGGCACCATTCGCCTGCTGAGCAACACGAGTAAAGAGAACCGCATGGGCAACCCGGTCTCCTACCAGATCATCCCTTACGCGGGCGGTACGCACCCGGTGGCGACCGGCGCGAAATTTGCCCCGGACGAGTGGATCTACCATCGCCTGAGCTTTATGGACAAACAGCTGTGGGTGACCCGCTACCACCCGGATGAGCTGTATCCGGAAGGGAAATTCCCGAATCGTTCCATCCACGATACCGGCCTGGGACAGTACAGCAAAGATAACGAGTCGCTCAACGGCCAGGATGACGTCGTCTGGATGACCACCGGCACCACCCACGTCGCGCGCGCGGAGGAATGGCCGATTATGCCGACGGAATGGGTACATACCCTGCTTAAACCGTGGAACTTCTTCGACGAGACGCCAACGCTCGGGAAGAAAAAAGAGGATAAATAACCACCGGCCGGGCAATTGCCCGGTTTTTTTTGCCTCTGCATTTGAGCTTCGTCCGGGCTTGCTTATAGTTACTGATATCCCACCTGCATGATTTATCCCCCGGACGGGAAAGGCATTTATGGAAAAAAGAAAAAAACCGACGCTTGAACGGGCAACCTGGCCGACGCGCCAGGCCATGGTGATGCATGGGCTGGCGATGAACCTGCCGTGGCTGGCCTTCGTGAATATCAGCTTCGCGGTGATGATTCTGCTGCGCCACATCCTGCTCAAGGCCAGCGATCCCCTTTATCCCCATTCGCCGCAGCTGACGAAGATGGTCGATGCCTCGATGCTCGGCATTATCCTCCTCTCTGCCGCGCTGGTCCTGATGGCCTGGCGGCGCATCGCCGGTATCAGCGTGGTGCTGTTTATCTGTAGCGCCATCTGGTCGGTCTCCTGCTTCTGGTTTATTACCCAGCTGCTGCTCCCGCACGTCTGGCCGCTGTGCGTCATTCTCTTACTCGCGGGCTTAACGGCGCTCTATTTTTATCCTGAGGGGCTACTCGCTTTTATCCTCCCGCTGTGGATCACCCTGCCTGTCGCAAACGGGATCCTGAATGACGGTCTCAACCTTCACTTCATTATTATCTGGAGCGTCTTTACGCTGATCCTGATTTGCGGGCGTTTCATCCTGTTGAGCTGGTTTGACGAAGCCTGGCGGCGTAACCAGCAAAATCAGCTGCTGATATCGCGACTGGATGCGCTGGCGCATCAGGATCCGCTAACCAAAACCGCCAATCGCCGGAAAATGGAGGTGGTGCTGGAGAACGCGGTAGAGCAGAAAAAAACCTTCTCGGTGATCATGCTGGATATCGATTACTTCAAGCGCTACAACGATACCTACGGGCACCAGGCGGGCGACGACTGTCTGACCCGCGTGGCGCGCGTGCTGAAGCAGTCGGTGCGAACGCCTGACGATGTGGTGTCGCGCTACGGTGGTGAGGAGTTCGTGGTCATCCTCTTCAATTGCCCGGTAAACATCGCTGAAAAGGTTGCCCTGCGTATTCAGGACGGCCTGCGCGCGGAAGCCATACCGCACGGCGCGTCGACGGTCAGCGACCATGTCACCGTGAGCATGGGCATTGCGAGCATGACGGAGGGGCTCGCGGGCACCGAGATTATCGCCCGCGCCGATGCGGCGCTGTACCGGGCGAAAGAGGCCGGGCGGGATCGGTTGTCGCGGTAGGCGAAGCCGGGTGGCGCTGCGCTTACCCGGCCTACGGTTCGTGCCGTTGTAGGCCGGGTAAGGCGTAGCCGCCACCCGGCTTGTTTTTTAATACCGCACGCAAACCGACTTGGTTTCACACCAGCCGTCCAGCCAGTCCGGGCCAAAGTCGCGCCCTGTACCGGACTGCTTCATGCCGCCGAACGGCAGGTTGGCGTCGATCAGCGTATGGCTGTTCACCCAGACGGTGCCCGCCTGCAGCCGGTCGGTGTACTCCAGCGCCTTGCTGATGTTCTGCGTCCAGACGCTGGCGGTCAGGCCGTATTCGGTGTCGTTTGCCAGCTGGAGCGCCTCTTCGCCGTCGGCGACGCGCACCAGGTTGACCACCGGGCCAAACACCTCTTCGCGGGTTAAACGCAGCGAGGCATCCGGGTTCACCACCAGCGTTGGCGAGACGTAATAGCCTTTGCCTTCTGGCCCCCGGTTACCGACGAGCAGCTCCGCGTTGCGCGAGGTCGCTTCATCAAGGAAGGCCTGCACCTTATCGCAGTGCGCGCGCGACACCAGCGGGTTGATAAACGCCTCCGGCGACATGCCCGGCCCGACGCTCAGGGATTTCACCGCCTGCTCAAACCCGCTGACCAGCGTGTCAAACAGCGGCGCTTCAATATAGATGCGCGAGCTTGCCGCGCACACCTGCCCCTGGTTCAGGAAGCTGCCGGTCATCAGGCCTTCGATCACCCACGCCGGATCCGCGTCTTTCAGGACGATAGCCGGGTTTTTCCCGCCCAGCTCCAGGGTCACCCCGGTAAGCGTGTCTGCCGCCGCGCGGGCAATTTGCTTGCCCGTCGCCGTTGAGCCGGTAAAGCTCACCTTGGCAATATGCGGATGCGACGTCAGCGCAGCGCCACACACCGCGCCGCTGCCGGTCACCACGTTGAATACCCCGTCTGGAATGCCCGCCTCGCTGGCCAGCTCCGCCACGCGCAGCATGGTCAGCGGCGTGGTTTCTGACGGCTTGATGACAATTGAGCAGCCAGCCGCCAGGGCGGGCATCACCTTCCACATCCCAATCATCAGCGGGAAGTTCCAGGGCACAATCCCGGCCACCACGCCAACCGGCTCCTTGCGCGTCCACGCCTGATAGCGGGCGCCCTGCGGCAGCGGGATGGAAAGGTCGAGGGTCTTACCCGAAATTTTGGTGGTCAGCCCGGCGGTGTAGCGCATCCAGTTCAGCGTGCAGCCCACTTCAAAGGCCCGGGAAATGTTGATGGATTTGCCCTGCTCCAGGGTTTCAAGCTGGGCCAGCTCCTCACTATGCTGCTCCACCAGATCGGCGAAATGGAGCAGGATCCGCTCGCGCTCTGCCGGGAGTTTTCCGGCCCAGCTGCGGGCCACAAACGCGCGCCAGCCGGACATGACGGCACGATCAACGTCGTCGACGCTGGCGTCGGCCGTCGAGGCAATCACCTCGCCCGTGGCCGGATTGTAGACGTTCAGCCGCTTTTCACTGTCCGACGCGGCCTGACGCCCTTCAATCCACAGGCCATGCTGGCGGTCTAAAAACTGTTGTACGGCGGGCTGAATGGCCACCTGTGATGCAGACATAGGATACTCCTTCGTTATTCTTCGCAGGGTGTTTATCCAGTCTAAGTGGGGTTTTACGTTCTCGCTTTTGTCTCTGTGACATTCGCTTTGCCACCTGTGACAGGCTCCGCAAATCGCGATAATTGCCGCTTATATCGCTGTTACCGGTGAGCGTTCTTTCCTATAGTCAGCCTCATAGCTCTGACAAAATGCAACACAAATGCAACAATGTGAAAACGTTGACGGTGCAGTGAGAGAAACGATGGCGTGTGCAAGCGAGCAGGAACAGTATCAGCAGTGGCTGGCGCAAATTAACCAGGTTTGCGGGCGGTTTAACGCGCAGCCCACGGAGGGGAAGTTCTTCGGCGAGCTGGAGACCAGCTATGCGCGCAGCCTGAAGCTCAGCACCGTCACCGCAGGCGGCGTTAACCTGTTCCGCTCCCGTCAGGAGATCGCCCAGAGTCATGATGCCTGGTTCTATACCGTCTTCCAGCTCGAAGGCAGCGCGGAAATTGAGCAGGATGACCGTCGCGCGCTGCTCAGAACCGGTGATATCACGCTGATTGACGCGTCACGACCCTGCTCGATCAACTGGCGGGAAAAATCTCGCCAGATTTCGCTGCTGGTTCCCCGCCAGATTATTGAGCAGCAGTGTCGCTTCCAGGAGATAAGCTGCGCGACCGCCCTTTCCCGCACCTTGCCCACGGTCCAGCTGAGCCATCGCCTGCTGATGGAGAGCATGAGCAATGCCGACCTGAGCGACCGGGAGAGTGAAGCGGCGCTCGAAGCAATGATCTGCCTGCTGCGCCCCGCTTTCCAGCAGCGCGAGGTGATTCAGCCGCGCAAGGAGCGCCAGTTTCAGCACGTCGTGGCGCTGATTGACGACCATATTCAGTCTGAATCGCTGCGCCCGGAATGGATTGCCGCCGAGAGCGGAATGTCCGTGCGCAGCCTCTACCGCATGTTTGCCGAGAAGGGGCTGGTGGTGGCGCAGTACATCAAAAACCGTCGGCTGGATTTGTGCGCGCAGGTGCTGCGCGCTGCCGGGGATGATGAAAAGCTGGCGGGCATTGGCTACAGCTGGGGGTTCACCGACCATAGCCATTTCTCAACGGCATTTAAGCAGCGTTTTGGCGTCTCGCCGGGGGAATACCGCAGGCGCTACCGCTAGCTATTTTTTCAGCCATTTGCCGTTAATCCCCTTCACGTATTCACCCGGCTGCGCGCGGGCAACCAGCTTTTGCCCTGCCATTTTAGCCACTTCATCGACCGGCAAATTATTGCTGTCGGCCAGCTTCTGATAGCTCTCCGTGCGCGCCGCGTTAATACGATTGACCAGCGCCAGCGTTTCCGCATCCTGTTGGATCGGGGCAAGGTAACCGCTGAGGGTTTCCCCCACGCGCCCCTGCGCCCGGGCATCGCTTAAGGTCAGCGTAGCCGCCTGCACGTTCATCCCCAGCGCCAGTAAAATCAGAGCTAATCGTTTCATGGCATCCTCAGAACAGATCGCTGCGCGATTTCAGCAGGGTTTCAACGTCTTTATCGACCTTAATGTGGATCTCATGTTCGATTTTGACATTCATATTGATGGTAATCGGCTCCTTTGGTGCAGCAACTTCGATACGCGGCGTACAGCCGGTCAGTAGCGCGGCAACGGCAACGGTGAGCGCACCAGCCATCTTGTTCATTGTTGTTCCTCACTTTCCTTGCCGGTCGAACTGCGGAGAGCAGGTATCGCCGCATGTTGCTCAAACCAGGTTTGCAGGTTGTCCCCAAAACGCAGGCTGCGCCAGAGGGTAAAGACATTTTCGTCATGGGTGTAGTTCAGGTTGACGGAGCTGCTTTTGCCCTCCACCCGGCTGGTCCCCTTGATGGTCGCCTGCATGGTTAATTCACCCAGGTTATCTAAATTGATTTTCGTCCACGAGCGTGAAATTTCCATATAGCGGAGCCAGTTAATCGCCGCGCCCGCCACCATATTATCGTTTACGATGGCGTCTGCAGTATCTTTGTCGATGCGCAGCGTCATGGGCCCCGGGTTGGTCAGCCAGCCATCCTTAATGATCCATTTTTCATTATCCAGCCAGAACGGCAGCGCCCCGCTGACCGGGCCAGAGAGGGTAAACTGTTTCGGATTGACGGCGCTAATCAGCTCGCTTGATGAGATATTGTCCACGCGCAGCAGGGCCGGATCGTGCTGCGGCATCCGCAGCTGCTGCATGGTGATCTTCCCGCCGAGGGTTTCCACCTTCACGTTGGTGAGCAGCAGCGGATTGTCCTCCGTCCAGGGATAATCGCCCTGTAAATCCGCGGTAATGTTGCGCGCGGTCACCAGGTTTACCACTTCGCCGATGCGCAGCGTGACCGGACCGCGCGTGCCGAGAGACCAGGTGCCCTCGCTGAAGCGGAACGGCAGCACAAAGTCGACGCCGTTAATCTGGTTATCGGGCATCCAGGCGCTGCCGGATTTCAGCACGCCGTGCCCACCCGCCTCAAAGCCCTGATCGGCCGCCGCCGAGAAGGCCACCTGGGCATAAAGCTCCCCGTCGCGCAGGGTCATTTTCCAGTCCGGCGGGATAAGCGGCTGGAAGACGGTGAGCGACTGTTTCGGCCACCAGGCCTGCCCGCGAAGGCGAACGCCGTCCCAGCGACCGTTCACCTGCACCGGACCGATTTTTTCCGCATGGAGGTCGCCCTTAAACTGGAATACCGTCGGGTCGGTGCCGTCGACGCTGAAGGTCAGGACCGAGGGCGGCAAAACGCTGCCGCCGGAGAAGCGGGTTTGCCCGGCATTGAGCGACAGCGCGCCGCTGAAGGTCGGTTTTTCGGCATCGCGCAACCAGCGTACAGGCCTATCCAGCACCAGACGCGGCTTGCTGACCTCCATCGTGCCGTACTGCAGCTTGTCAAAACCGGTGGAGAGCGCCGTCAGCTCGATAAGGTTGTCGCGCCACTCGCCTTTCCCGGCGACATCCCACCGGGCGTGCATCGGCGTAAACCCGCCTTTCCCCCAGTAGCGCCACTGCCACAGGCCGCTGTCGGGTAAAAAGTCGCTGGCCTGTCCGTCCAGGTGCAGTTCAAAATCGCCCATTTCGTTTTCATGGGCGCGCAGGATCGCCTGCAGGCGGCCGTCCACGCCCTTCTGGGTGAGCTTCACGCCCGCCAGCGGCCAGCGGATTTCATCGATATCGAGCGAGTTAATGATCCGCCCGCGCGAGCGAAGCAGCGCGCCCGGCTCAAAGGCCAGCTGCGGGTCATACAGGCTGCCGGTCAGCGTTGCAGGCAGTTTGGCGTAAAGAATAAGATCGTTCTGCTTCGCCTCGCCGCTGAGGTGCAGGGGCATGTCGCTGTTTTCCATGCTGAGCCTGCCGGGCCCAATATTCAGTACCGCGTTGCCTTTCCCCGCATCGCCCTGCGTCAACACGTTCAGTCGTCCGGTCAGGGTGGTTTTCTCCAGCCCCTGCTGCCAGTTGTCGGCGCGAAGGGACACCCGCCCGCTCAGCGGCATACCGGAAAGATCCCAGTTCCAGCGCCCGTCGCTGATGTTCAGCTGCTCCGCCGCGATCTGCCACGGCAGATCGAGCAGCGGATCGGGGTTGTCCCGCGCCATCACCACCAGCTGCCCCTGATTGTCTTCCCAGTCCAGATCGGCATCGACCAGAGACGTTAACTGTGGCACGTTAAAGGTTGCCACCGCGTGGCCTTTCACCGGCACGCCGTCCGGCACCAGCGGCAGCGTGAACTCGCCCACCAGCTTAACGGGCTGCGGCTGGTCAGGAAGCTGTACATCGAACTGGCTGACCGAGAGCGTCTGGCCGCGAAGCGTGCCTTTAATGCTGACCTGTTCGCCTTTATAGGCGATCTCCTGCATGGACGGGGTCAGCGACGCCTTCAGCTCGCCCTGCCACTGCTGCCAGGGCGACAGCGTCAGACGGTGAACCGTGAGCCAGGTATTGGGTAACACCGCCTGCCACTGCGCCAGCGTTTTGGGGGCGACCGTTGAGGGCGCTGACTGGGGAATTTTGCTGAGGCAGACGGAGTTAAGATCCAGCGCGCCGATATCCAGCTGCCAGCGGCTTGGATGTGACAGCGTCACGTTCTCGATGCGGGCAATCTCGCAGTCATCCACCAGATAGCGGAGATCGGGGATGAGCAGCGCGTGGCGGGTCAGTTTCGGACTCTCTTCAAACGCGATGCGCGTCCCGACGGGAAGCCAGATCCCGGCGAGCGTCGGCACCCACTGGGCGAGCGTCATCAGCAGCGTCAGCGGCAACAGTATGAACAGCAGTAAAAGCGCAAGAGCGGCTTTGTATTTACCCTTCATGGGCAGTTAATATCCTGATTTAGCGAAAGAATTAAGCCGGCAGTGCCGATTATTGTCGCATGTTTAGCCAGTTAGTTGAAGGGAATGCCATTTTTAAGGATAGATGCTCTAGAATAATTGATAGAACTTATTGAATTCAATAATATTTTAGAAATTGTAAGATAATTTTAATCATGCTAACGTGAATGCAAAATCACTGGAGAAAGTCTTATGAAACTCGCGGTATACAGCACAAAGCAGTACGACAAAAAGTATCTGCAACATGTAAACGAGGCTTACGGGTTTGAGCTTGAATTTTTCGACTTTCTGCTGTCCGAAAAAACCGCCAAAACGGCGCACGGCTGTGAAGGCGTCTGCATTTTTGTTAACGACGACGGCAGTCGCCCGGTGCTGGAAGAGCTGAAAAAACACGGGGTGAAGTACATCGCCCTGCGCTGCGCGGGCTTTAATAACGTGGACCTCGACGCGGCGAAAGAGCTGGGTCTGAAGGTGGTGCGCGTTCCGGCCTACTCTCCTGAAGCGGTCGCGGAACATGCGATCGGCATGATGATGTCGCTCAACCGTCGTATTCACCGCGCTTATCAGCGTACCCGTGACGCCAACTTCTCGCTGGAAGGGCTGACCGGCTTTACCATGTACGGCAAAACCGCAGGCGTGATCGGCACCGGTAAAATTGGCGTAGCGACCCTGCGCATTCTGAAAGGCTTCGGCATGCGTCTGCTGGCGTTCGATCCGTACCCAAGCGCCGCAGCGCTGGAGCTGGGCGTGGAATACGTCGACCTGCCGACCCTGCTCTCACAGTCTGACGTGATCTCCCTGCACTGCCCGCTGACGCCGGAAAACTACCACCTGCTGAACCAGGCGGCGTTTGACCAGATGAAAGACGGCGTGATGATCATCAACACCAGCCGCGGCGGGCTGGTTGACTCCCAGGCCGCCATCGAAGCGCTGAAAACCCAGAAAATTGGCGCGCTGGGTATGGACGTGTACGAGAATGAGCGCGATCTGTTCTTTGAAGACAAGTCTAACGACGTGATTCAGGACGACGTGTTCCGCCGCCTGTCTGCCTGCCATAACGTGCTGTTTACCGGCCACCAGGCGTTCTTGACGGCCGAAGCGCTGATCAGCATTTCAGAAACCACGCTGGGTAACCTGCAGCAGCTGGAAAAGGGTGAAGCCTGCCCTAACGAACTGGCTTAACCCCAACGCCGGGTGGCGTCTATACCTCGCCCGGCGCGTTTGTTTCCCAGCTACGATGCGCAACGCGCCACCAGATCAGGACGGCCGCCAGCGCAATCGCGCTCAGAACGCTGAATGCCGTCGTAAAGGAGTAATGCCCGGCAATCGTGCCGGTTAACGCCGGGCTCAAGGATGCCCCAATCCCCTGCATCAGCATCACCACACTCTGCCCGGCATTGACGTGGCCGCTTCCGCGCAACAGCACCACGATAAACGACGGTACGACTACCCCCAGGATCCCGGCGGCCAGACCGTCAAGAATCTGGACTGGGATCATCATCAACGGCGCATCCGTAGAGGCCGCCAGTGCCGCGCGCACCGGCATCACCAGCAGAGCCAGCATAATCAAGCGCCAGTAGCCGTAGCGGTCTATTCGGTGAGCAACCCAAATGGCGACGGGGATCATCACGGCCTGTGAGATGATGACGGTGCCTGCCGCATACAGGCCGGGGTTGATCGACGCGGGCGCCGACGCCACCCTCATGCTCAGCATCGGCAGCAGCGCGGCGTTCGCCAGGTGGAACAGCAGCAGCGTCATCCCGGTCACAAACAGCGCCCGGTTTTTAATCAGCACGGCAAAGCCGGGAACCGGAGCGCTCCCCGAGGAGGAAAGCCCGCGCGCCGCGTCGTTATCGATATCCCGGTTGCGAATGGCAAGTAAAGCGCACAGCGTGAGCAGCGTGGTGCAGGTCATCAGCAGGAAAATCCCCCCGACGCCCCAGTACCAGGCAATACCGCCCGCCAGGAGTGCGGTAACGAAATTGCCGCCGTGATTGAACGCCTCGTTTTTGCCCATCTGCGCGCTGAACCCGCCCTGCCCGGTGAGGCCCAGCGTAATCCCCGCAATCAGCGGGCCGACAAACGCCGCGCAGATACCGGTGACCATCTGCGAGACGGCGACAACGATGGTCTGCTGGCTAAACCAGAGCAGCAGCGTGCTCAGGGTGATCAACACGCACAGCAGCGCCAGCACCGCACGTTTGTTCCGGGAAGTGTCGGTGATAACCCCCGCCGGAAGCGTGGCCAGCAGTCCCGCCAGCCCACCTGCCGTCATCAGGATGCCAATATCATCCGGGGTCCAGTGGCGTTCGGTCAGAAAAATACCGAGAAAAGGCCCAAGCCCGTCGCGAACATCCGCGATAAAAAAACTGGTCAGGCATAATGCCCGCAGCGAACGAAGAGACATACTTCCTGCCTTTGACTGTTATCGCCTGTTAAAAAGCACAATGGAGTATACCGGGTATGTTTGAAAATCAGATGACGCCTTAAAAAAACATGCCTTGCGAACTTAAACGGTTCATAAAGGAGGCTGTTTTTTCGCTTTACTCATTCACTCGCCTGACTATACTGGCAATAAATTTTCACAGGAGACCTTCGTTGGAAAGTTATTTTAGCGTCGATACGAAGGTAAGCTAGCGCAATATTCTCGCTGCTTACCTTAACCGGTGGGCAGCAATCCTCTTTACGCGATTGTATCCCGACAGAATAAGAACCGCTCAATTTGTGGGGCATCGCGATGTTCATGTTTAAACACTCACTCTTTCCACCACCGTCGTTCTGACACGTTTAGCATTTAAACGGCGTTATGATGTGCTTAGCGAAGCACTGACGCTTATTATTTTATAACGTTAACAGGCGACAGGCTGATGTTCCCTTATATCTCTCATCTGCTCGCAGCGATGCTGCTGGGCGCAATTATCGGCGCGGAAAGGCAGTGGCGCCAGCGTATGGCCGGGCTTCGCACCAATGCACTGGTGGCGACGGGCGCAGCCGTATTTATTTTAAGTTCTCTCTCGACGTCGCCTGATAGCCCGGGGCGTATTGCAGCGCAGATTGTCTCCGGAATAGGCTTTCTTGGCGCAGGGGTCATTATGCGTGAGGGCATGAATATTCGTGGTCTCAATACTGCCGCTACGCTGTGGTGCTCGGCCGGAATTGGTGTGTTGTGCGGCTTAGGTCAATTCTGGAATGCCGCTATGGCCAGCGGAATTATACTCTGCGCCAACATCCTGCTTCGCGAGGCCGCGCAGCGGATTAATCAACTGCCCGCGCTCCACGAAGGCGAAAAATGCTATGTTCTGAAAATTACCTGCGATGACGAGCATAAAGATGCGGTGCGGCAGAGCGTGGTCAGCATGGCGAAAGAGTTGACGTTGAGTCTGAAAGCGATTTATTGCGATACGGCGCAAGCGGAAGGAAAAACGGAAATACGGGCCGAGGTGATGACCCGTGAGGAATACCGAAAATTACTCGATCTGATTATGGGTAATATTGGCGGGAATAAGATTATGGCTTCCGTGAGCTTTCACGCCGCTTAAACATAAACCGGGCGCAAAGCCCGGTTCTTTTTCCCGCTAACGGCACCCCTACTCGCTCAACCCGCGATTCTCCAGCATCGGTTCAATCTTCGGATCGTGCCCGCGCCACTGGCGATACAGCTCGGCTAAATCAGTACTATTCCCGCGCGACAAAATCGCCTCGCGGAATGTCTGCCCGTTTTCACGGGTCAGGCCGCCCTGCTCGACAAACCACTGATAGCCATCGTCCGCCAGCATCTGGGTCCACAGGTAAGCGTAATACCCCGCCGCATAGCCGCCGCCGAAGATATGGGCAAAGTAGCTGCTGCGGTAGCGCGGCGGTACGGCGGGCAGATCCAGCCCCTCTTTTTGCAACGCTGCCGTTTCAAAGCCCTCAACGTCCGATACGGCTTCACGGAGGGCGTGCCAGTTCATGTCCAGCAGCGCGGCTCCCAGCAGCTCCGTCATGTCATAACCCTTGTTGAAATGGGTCGCGTTGAGCATGCTTTCCCGCAGGGCGTCCGGCATCGGCTCGCCGGTTTCGTAATGGCGCGCATAATGGGTAAACACCTGCGGATGGCTGGCCCAGTGCTCGTTAATTTGCGACGGGAACTCAACGAAATCACGCGGCGTATTGGTGCCGGAAAGCGTGGCGAAGCGCTGGCTGGCAAACAGGCCGTGCAGCGTATGGCCAAACTCGTGGAACAGGGTTATCACGTCATCCCAGGAGAGAAGCGCAACGCCGCCGTTAGCCGGTTTCTGGTAGTTACAGACGTTGTAGATCACCGGGCGGGCAGCAAACTCGAAGGATTGCTCGACGAAATTCCCCATCCAGGCGCCGCCCTGCTTGGAATCACGGGCAAAGAAGTCACCGTAAAACAGCGCCATGCCCTCACCGGTGTGGTCGAAAATTTCCCATACGCGGACGTCCGGGTGATACACGGGGATATCGAAGCGCTCCACAAAGCGGATGCCAAACAGCTGGCTTGCGGCCCAGAATACGCCATCCTGAAGCACGGTGTTGAGCGCAAAATAGGGTCTGATTTGGGATTCATCAAGCGCATATTTCGCCTGGCGCACGCGCTCGGCATAGAAGGCCCAGTCCCAGGCCTGAACGGTGAAACCACCCTGCTCGTCGTTGATGACTTTCTGAATATCGGCCTGCTCGCGTTCCGCGCGGGCGCGGGCGGCTGGCACGATGCCGCGCATAAATTCCAGCGCGGCGGCAGGCGTTTTCGCCATCTGATCGGCGATGCTCCAGCTGGCGTAGTCTTCGAAGCCCAGCAGGCGAGCCTGTCGCGCGCGCAGCGCCGTCAGGCGAAGGATCAGCGCACGGGTGTCGTTTTCGTCCCCTTTCTGGGTACGCGTCCAGCCCGCGTTGAAGAGGTTTTCGCGGGTCTGGCGATTGCGTAGCGCCGCAAGCGCGGGCTGCTGGGTGGTGTTCAGAAGCGGGATCAGCCAGCGATCGTTTAGCCCTCTCTCCGCGGCGGCCTGCGCCGCGTCGGCAATCTCGCTGGCGCTGAGCCCGTCAAGCTGGTGCGCGTAATCCACCACCAGCCCACCCGTCTTATCGGCCGCCAGCAGACGCTGGTTAAACTGGCTGGTCAGGGTCGCCGCCTCGGTATTCAGCGCCTTTAGCTCCGCTTTTTCGGTCTCATTCAGACGCGCACCGGCAAGAATAAACCGCTGATACGTCTCCTCGACCAGCCGCCGGGATTCGGCATCCAGCGCGGCGCGGTCCTGCCAGACGCTCTCCACCCGGGCGAACAGCACGTCATTCAGCCAGATATCGTTCGCCAGGGCGGCAAGCTCGGTGGAGAACTGCTCTTCCAGCGCCTGTAAATACGGATTGGTGTGCGCGGAGGTCATGGCGAAGAACACGCTGCTGACGCGCGCGAGCATAGCGCCGCTTTTCTCCAGCGCCAGCACGGTGTTGGTGAAGTCAGGCGCAGCGGTCTGAGAGACAATGGCGTCAATATCCGCCCGCTTCTGGCGAAGCGCTTCATCGAACGCCGGGCGATAGTGGTCGTCGTTGATCTCATCAAAATGGGGGGCCTGGTAAGGCAGCAGGCTGATGTCAAAAAAGGGATTCGTGGCCGTCATCTTTCGCTCCTGAGTACGGGTATTCTCCCAGAGTAGGCCAGGCCGCCATTGCCTGCAACGCCGTCATACAAATGTTGCCTTAACGCCCCCTCTGCAGCCGTGCTATGTTAGTACAACACAAAAAGCGTTGAGGAACAGTGAGATGATTATTTTAGTTACCGGGGCAACGGCAGGTTTTGGTGAAAGCATCACGCGTCGCTTCGTCGCCAACGGGCATAAGGTTATTGCCACGGGTCGCCGCCAGGAGCGTTTACAGGAGCTGAAGGATGAACTGGGCGACAGCATCCTGACCGCGCAGCTGGACGTGCGCAACCGCGCGGCCATCGAAGAGATGATTGCCAACCTGCCCGCCGAGTGGCGCGACATCGACGTGCTGGTCAACAATGCCGGTCTGGCGCTGGGCATGGAGCCTGCGCATAAAGCCAGCGTTGAAGACTGGGAAAACATGATCGACACCAACAACAAGGGGCTGGTCTATATGACCCGCGCGGTGCTGCCGGGCATGGTCGAGCGCAACCGCGGCCACATTATTAACATCGGTTCTACCGCCGGAAGCTGGCCCTACGCGGGCGGCAACGTCTATGGCGCAACCAAGGCGTTTGTGCGCCAGTTCAGCCTGAACCTGCGTACTGACCTGCACGGCACCGCCATTCGCGTCACCGACATCGAGCCGGGTCTGGTGGGCGGCACCGAGTTTTCCAACGTGCGCTTCAAGGGCGACGATGCGAAAGTGGGCAAGACCTACGAAAATGCTAACGCGCTGACGCCAGAAGACGTCACCGAAACGGTCTGGTGGGTGGCGACGCTGCCGAAACACGTCAACATCAATACCGTAGAAATGATGCCTGTCAGCCAGAGTTTTGCCGGACTTAGCGTCCATCGTGGCTAAATTGGCCCTTCCCGGCCTGCGGGCCGGGTCTGTTTAGGCAACTAAAAGAATGGTAGTATGTTCGGGCTAACTCTCTGAGAAATGACAACTCATGGCCGCTGAATCGCAACTCAATCCTACCCAGCCCGTAAACCAGCAAATTTATCGCATTTTGCGACGTGATATTGTCCACTGCCTGATCCCACCCGGCACGCCGCTTTCTGAAAAAGAGGTGTCCGTGCGTTTTGACGTTTCCCGTCAGCCGGTGCGCGAAGCGTTTATCAAGCTTGCTGAAAACGGCCTGATTCAAATCCGCCCGCAGCGCGGCAGCTATGTGAACAAAATTTCACTTTCTCAGGTGCGTAACGGCTGTTTCGTTCGCCAGGCCATTGAATGCGCCGTCGCCCGCCGGGCCGCAACGCTTATCAATGACAACCAGTGTTACCTGCTGGAGCAGAACCTCCATCAGCAGCGCATTGCGATTGACCGCAAGCAGCTGAATGACTTCTTCCAGCTTGACGATGAATTCCACCAGAAGCTGGCGCAGATTGCGGATTGTCAGCTGGCCTGGGACACTATCGAAAACATCAAGGCCACTATTGACCGCGTGCGCTACATGAGCCTCGATCACGTCTCCCCGCCGGAAATGCTGCTTCGACAGCATCACGATATTTTCAGCGCGCTGGAAAAACGCGACCCGGACGGCGTGGAGAAAGCGATGACGCTGCATCTGCAGGAAATTAGCGAATCCGTGCAGCTGATTCGTCAGGAAAATAGCGAGTGGTTTAGCGAAGAGTAATAGTACGCCGCCCCCCTTTCGGGCGCGGCGATGGGGTTAGCGAACGACTAACACCGGGATCGTGGCGTAGCGCAAAATAGATTCGGCATTTGATCCCAGCAGATGGGTGGAGATGCCCGGATTTTTCGACCCGATGACGATCGCGTCATATTCTCCTTCCTTGCTGAGGCTGATAATTTCATCGCGGACGTTGCCAAAGCGAACCAGCGTGTCAATTTTCTCCGGCGAGATATCGAACAGTCTTTTTAACGCGTTCATTTTCTTGCCGGATTCCTCCGTCATATATTCTTCGAACTTTTTAATATCGGCGTTAAATCCGCGCAGCAGGGACCGGCTGCTGGCCGGCAGGATATTGACCAGGGTGATCGAGGCGCCCTCCGCCTTCGCGAGGTTTGCCGCGTGGCGAACCGCTTTGTCGCTCAAATCCATTTCAAACACGTCAACAGGCATCAAAATCTTCTTATACATAAGCCTGACTCCTTATTCCGATGAAAGGGTTATTTCCTGCAACCAGAATGGCAGCTGGAATATAAACCAACACTCAACGCTTGCCTGCTGAAACTATCAACAAATGAAAATTACGGTCTGCTTTGTCAATTTCCGTCGTGAACGGTCAGCGCCCAACGCAATAAAGAAAAAAGTGTGAGTTTGATCAAAAACAAAAACATGTGATGCAGACAGGCGTATTTATATGCTCCGTGAACGGCAACCCTGAAATAACGCCGTAACGAACAGGTTAGAAAGGAGAAAATACCATGATGACATACGACCGTAACCGCAATGCAATCACCACAGGCAGCCGCGTCATGATCAGCGGCACAAACCAGTTCGGCGTGATTAAAGCGATCCACAGCGACGGCCTCAATGCCGAGCAGGTGCGCCGCGGCAAAACGGTTGAAGTGGAAGGATGCGAAGGTAAGTTCGAACCGATTGAGCTGATTCGCCTGGGTATGCACTAACGGTGCGCAGACATGCCGCCGCGCACGGCGGCATGTGCTGAATTAGCGTTGAGAAACGTACTGCGCCACGGTCGCTTTCGCACCCTTTTGCAGCAGCGTCCTGTACGCCTTCATGACTGCATCAACGAAGCCTGCTTCACGCGGGAGTTCCTTGCCAAAGATAGCCTCAATGCCGAGCAGCGCCTTGACCCGGCTTTCCCCTTCCCCACTGCCCTTCACCGCCGCCTGAATCACCGCCAGCTGCGGATCGCTCACCTCGATAGGGTTACCCTGTTCGTCCACCCCGCCGACATAGCGCATCCACCCTGCCACGCCCAGCGCCAGCAGCGGAAACGGCTTCTGGTGTACCAGGTGCCAGCGCACGGAATCCAGCATGCGCTGCGGGAGCTTCTGGCTGCCGTCCATTGCGATTTGCCATGTCCGATGGCGCAGGGCCGGGTTGCTGTAGCGGGCGATCAGCAGATCGGCATAGCGGCCTAAATCGACGCCCTTCACTTTCAGCGTAGGCGCCTGCTCGTTGAGCATCAGCGCGTGCGCCGCGGCGCGATAGTTCGCATCTTCCATGCAGTCATTAATATGCTGATAACCGGCCAGATAACCGAGATACGCCAGGAAGGAGTGGCTGCCGTTGAGCATACGCAGCTTCATCTCTTCAAACGGGATCACGTCTGACACCAGCTCGGCGCCGGCCTTTTCCCACTCGGGACGCCCCGCCACAAAGTTATCTTCGATAACCCACTGGCGGAACGGTTCGCAGGCCACCGCCGCCGGATCGCGCACGCCGGTCAGCTTTTCGATTTTATCCAGCGTCTCGGGCGTCACCGCCGGTACGATACGATCCACCATGGTTGACGGGAAGGTAACGTTAGACTCGATCCAGTCCGCCAGCTCAGCGTCTACCGCTCGGGCATAGGCACAGGTCACATTGCGCATCACGTGGCCGTTCTCCGGCATGTTGTCGCATGACATCACGCTGAACGCGGGCAGACCCGCCGCTTTGCGGCGCGCCAGCGCTTCCACCACCACGCCCGGCGCAGATTTTGGCTGGTGCGGGTTTTGCAGGTCGGCGACGATAAACGGGTGATCGAGCATCAGTTGCCCGGTTGCGGGAGAATGGCAGTAGCCTTTTTCGGTGATGGTCAGTGAGACAATCGCCACCTGCGGTTCGCACATCGCGGCCAGCACGCTCTCCAGCCCGTCAACCTGCGCATGAAGGGCCTTTTTGACCACGCCCACCACGCGGGAAGTCCACGCATCGGCGGACATCTCCGCTACGGTATAGAGGTTATCCTGTGCGTTGAGATCGGCAATCTGCTGTTCGCCGCCAATCAGGTTTACTTCGCAGTAGCCCCAGTCGCTGCCGTGTTCCGCAGCGAGAATGTCGGCATACACCGCCTGATGCGCGCGGTGAAATGCGCCAAAGCCTAAATGAACAATGCGGGCGTTAAGGCTGTTGCGATCGTACTGAGGCAGCGTCGCGTTGGCCTGTAATAAGGTATTTTCCATCATTAATACTCGTTAATTAGAAAGCGGTGGATCGCTGCCGCTCATGTTGAAGCGGCTGCGCCTGCTGACTACACCAACTAGAATGGCAGCTGGGGTAAAAAAATCACTGCCATTAACCATACTGATACTGCCGTAGGAGATTTTGATTTATATTAACTTTTACGCATGTGGTGTGACATAAAGATAAAGTTGTGTGATAAGTCACGCAGGCTATAAACCATCAGCGCCGCGAGGAGACCGCGCCGTAACCCACGTTTTCTACTGGTGTGGACTCCGCCGCGTCTTGCGCCGCGCTCAAATCCCGGTCGCGCACTTCCGGCATCAGGATTGCCGAGACCAGCCCAATCGCGGAATAGACCACCAGCATGGCGACAATCGGCCACCAGGAGCCGGTCATATTGCAGAAAATCCCCGCCAGTACCGGACCAAAGCCTACCGCCACCAGACCGCCCGCCTCTTTGGAAATCGCCATACGGGTAAAGCGATTTCGCGAGCCAAACATCTCCGCCATGGTGATATTTTCCAGCGCAAACAGCCCCAGCACCGCGAAATTATGGATAACGATGATGCTGAGCATGATCGTCCCCGGCGCATAGCTCTTATCGACGATAATCGACAGCATCGGGTACGCGAGCACAATGGCGGAGATATTGAGGATGATGTACGGCAGGCGGCGTCCCACTTTATCGGATAGCCAGCCCAGCAGCGGGATAGAGATAAACCCGAGAATGGAGCTGATCATCAGCGCATCGGTAGGGATGGCCTTATCGAACAGCAGCGTCTGGACCAGATAGCCCGCAAGGAATGTCTGGATCAGACCCGAGTTGCCCGCCTGACCAAACCGCAGGCCGGTCGCCAGCCAAAAGGATTTGCTTTTCACCATCGAACCCATCGAGGTGTCCGGCTGTACGGTTTGCGCATCGTTCACTTTCTCAAAGACCGGGCTCTCTTTCAGGTTCATACGCAGCCAGATGGCGAAGATCATCACCACCACGCTGGCGAGGAACGGCACGCGCCAGCCCCAGGCAATCAGCTCTTCACGGTCGAGGGCAAAGAACATAATGGCCCAGATCGCCGTCGCGCTCAGCGTTCCGCAGTTAGTGCCCATCGCCACCAGCGAGGAGATGATGCCGCGTTTCCCTTTCGGCGCGTACTCCGCCAGCATGGTCCCGGCCCCGGAAATTTCAGCCCCGGCGCCCAGCCCCTGAATAATACGCAGCGTCACCAGCAGAACGGGGGCAAAAATCCCGATCTGCGCGTAGGTCGGCAGGACGCCGATCAGCGTGGTGCAGATCCCCATCATGGTGATAGTGATGAACATCACTTTTTTACGGCCAATGCTGTCGCCCATTCTGCCGAAGATAAAGGCGCCGACAATGCGTGCGATATAGCCTGCGCCGTAGGTCCCCATGGCGAGGATCAACGCCATCGCGGCCGACTGTTCCGGGAAGAAGATCTCGTGGAAAACCAGGGCGGCCCCCAGCGAGTAAAGCTGAAAGTCCATAAACTCCAGGGCGGTGCCCAGCCAGCCGGAAACGGCGGCTTTCACCAGATCGGAGGTGGTTCTTTGTGGTTGTGCTTGCGTCATAATGGCTATCTCTGAAGGTAAGATGCGTACCACATAGAGCCCGTCTGCGCGGGCTCTTAACCGCGAAAATGATTATTGGCCGAACGTGAGCAGAACCTTGCAGCACTGCCGCTGGTCTTTCTCAAACAGTTCAATGGCGTCCGTAACGTGGTGATAGTCAAAGGTATGGGTGATCAGTTTTTCCGGGTGGATCAGCCCTTTTTCCAGCCAGTCGATGACGACCGGGAATTTGTTGGCATTGAGGCGTGAGGAAAATATCGCCAGCTCTTTGCCGGTGATGCCCTGCTGAACGATCTGGCTCGGCTCGCTGGAGAAGCCCATCAGCACGATGCGCGCCGCCGGAGAAGCGAGGGTTATCGCTTCCTGCAAAATGGACGGATGGCAGGCGGCATCGATGATTAACGTCGGTTTGATGCCCTTTTCGTCCAGCGCGGCCTGCAGCGACTGCTCGCCGTTATTCAGCACCCAGTCCGCGCCGCTGCGCTGGGCCATGTTCAGGCGCTCATCGATGCGGTCAACCACGATAACCTGCTTCACCCGATAGACGCCTTTCAGCGCCTGCACGGTGACCAGCCCCATCGGGCCCGCGCCGTAAATCAGCGCGACGTCCTGTTCAGTCGGCCTCGCCTGCCCCGTCACGTTGGCGGCGATGGTAAAGGGCTCGATCATAACGGCGTGTTTATCCGGTATTGCATCCGGGATGGGCCAGGCGTTTTTTGCGGGCACGGTCGCGTATTCGCTGAAGCCGCCGTCGCGATGGACGCCCAGCACCACCAGCGAGGCGCAGACGTTGGGCTTTCCGACGGAGCACGGGTAGCAGTGCCCGCAGCTGATCACCGGATCAACCGAGACGCGCTGGCCCAGGCGGTCACCGTCAACGCCCTCGCCCACGGCGTCAATCACGCCAAAAAACTCATGACCAATCACGCGCGGATACTTCGCGAAGGGGTTATGGCCGCGGTAGATGTGGCTGTCCGACCCGCAGATCCCGGCCAGTCTAATCCTGACGCGAACTTCACCTGCGCCCGGCATTGGGAGCGGCCGTTCCTCAATCACCAGTTCGTTCGGCTGCTGAATCACTACGCTTTTCATCGTTTGCTCCTCGCTTACCAGTTCCACAGCGTGCCGTCTTCAAGACGGGCTACCGGCAGATAGGCCGGATCGTACGGGTATTTCGCCGCCAGCTTTTCATCAAACTCGATCCCCAGACCCGGCTTGTCGCCCGGATGCATATAGCCGTTATCAAAGCGCCAGCCGTGCGGGAAGACCTCCAGCATCTGTTCGGAATAACCCATATATTCCTGCACGCCAAAGTTCGGCACCCACAGGTCGAAATGCAGCGCGGCGGCGTGGCAAACGGGTGAAAGATCGGACGGGCCGTGCGAGCCGGTTCGCACCTGGTAGAGCGCGGCGAAGTCCGCGATGCGGCGCATTCCGCTGATGCCGCCCGCATGGGTTATGGTGGTGCGGATATAGTCGATAAGCTGCTCTTCAATGAGCTGCTTGCAGTCCCAGATGCTGTTAAACACTTCGCCCACCGCAATCGGCGTGACGGTATGCTGGCGGATCAGGCGGAAGCAGGCCTGATTTTCGGCAGGCGTGGGATCCTCCATCCAGAACATACGAAACGCTTCGATGCTTTTGCCGAAGCGCGCCGCTTCGATTGGCGTCAGGCGATGGTGCATGTCGTGCAGAAGATGTTCATTAAAGCCGAATTTATTGCGCACCGCGTCGAACAGCTTTGGCGTGAAGTCGAGGTATTTTTCGGTGGACCAGAGCTGCTCTTCCGGCCAGTCGCCCTTGGTCGCGGGCTCGTAGGCCAGCCCCTTCCCTTTGGCCATGCCGTAGGTGGTTTTCATGCCCGGCACGCCGCACTGGACGCGAATCGCCTTAAAGCCCAACTCCTTATGGCGAGCGTAGTCTTCAAGCACGTCGTCGATGGTGTGCCCGGTGGTGTGGCAGTAGACCATGACTCCCTCGCGGGAAGCGCCGCCCAGCAGCTGGTAAAGGGGCATGTTGGCCGCTTTCGCCTTGATATCCCACAGCGCCATATCCACGGCGGAGATGGCCGACATGGTGACCGGACCGCGACGCCAGTAGGCCCCCTTATAGAAGAACTGCCAGATGTCTTCGATGCGGTGCGCATCGCGGCCAATCAGCTGGGGGCAGAGGTGATCCTTGAGGTAGGATGCCACGGAAAGCTCGCGTCCGTTCAGGGTCGCGTCACCGAGGCCGACAATCCCCTCGTCGGTAGTGATTTTTAGGGTGACAAAGTTCCGCCCCGGGCAGGTAACAAACACGTCAGCCGCGACAATCTTCATAATTCCTTTCCTTACATCGGTCGTTGTGATGCTGGAAATTTACCCACCAACCCTACTACCATACAAGTATAACGATCGTTAAATCAGCTAACGATCACAAAAATACGGGGGCTCAGGCCCGCCCCCATCCCGCGACAATAATCAGCATACCGCACAGGGCAATCAGCGCACCGGCCCAGTCGTACGCGCTGAGTTTTACGCCGTCTACCACCCGTAGCCACAGCAGCGCAGTACACACATAAACACCGCCGTAAGCCGCGTAAACGCGCCCGCTGGCCGCCGGATGCAGGGTTAACAGCCAGACAAAGAGGGCCAGCGCAACGCCCGCCGGGATCAGCAGCAGCGCGCTTCCCCCCTTCTTCAGCCAGAGCCAGGGCAGGAAGCAGCCGATGATTTCGCACAGGGCGGTAGCAAAAAAAAGCAGCGTCGTTTTAAGCATATTTCACGTCAGGTGAGGAATTATTTAGGCATCATACCTGATGATGCCCTTTACTTTTCCATACTTGCCCCGCGGGTATGACGTTATTTCGCTTTGGTGTAGAATCTGTACGGGGTAACTCGATTATCTGCACCCATTTAAAAGGAAACGCTATGACCACATTAAGCAAACGCCTTTGTCTGACAGCCCTGCTGGCGATGTCATCGTTCGCTTTTGCCGCCTCTGCGACAGCACAAACCAGCAAGCTCGTTATTGAGTCTGGTGACAGCGCGCAAAGCCGCCAGAATGCCGCCATGGACAAAGAACAATGGAATGACACCCGCAGCCTTCGTCAGAAGGTCAACAAACGTGCTGAAAAAGAGTGGGACAAAGAAGATGTCGCTTTTGACGCGCGCGATAAGTGTCAGCAAAGCGCAAACGTCAATGCCTACTGGGAGCCTAACACCCTGCGCTGCCTCGATCGCCGCACTGGCCGCACGGTAGCTCCGTAATGTCGGCTTCGTGTGACGTTAAGCTCCGTCCGCTGGAGCGGGAAGACCTGCGCTTCGTCCACCAGCTCGACAATAACGCCAGCGTGATGCGCTACTGGTTCGAAGAGCCTTACGAGGCCTTTGTTGAGTTGTCCGATCTCTACGATAAGCACATTCACGATCAGAGCGAACGTCGTTTTGTGGTGGAGTGTGGAGGCGAAAAAGCCGGGCTGGTAGAGCTGGTTGAGATCAACCACGTTCACCGTCGGGCGGAGTTCCAGATCATCATCTCCCCTGAGCATCAGGGAAAAGGCCTGGCCTCACGGGCGGCGAAGCTGGCAATGGACTACGGTTTCAACGTTCTGAACCTCTACAAGCTGTACCTGATTGTGGACAAAGAGAACGAGAAAGCGATCCATATCTACCGCAAGCTGGGCTTTATGGTGGAAGGCGAGCTGATTCACGAGTTCTTTATCAACGGTGAATACCGCAATACCATCCGCATGTGCATCTTCCAGCATCAGCACCTGGCCGGGCATAAACCGTCTGGCGCCAGCCTGCTGAAGCCGACCGCGCAATGAGAGGGATGACAGACCCTGTCATCAATAATGGCGCGGTCTTTATTGCCGGGTGGCGCTTTGCTTACCCGGCCTACTTTGTGAAATAATATCAATACCTTGCTTAGTAATATTCAATCGTGTTTTTGATGGTGTACTTGCGCTCGACGGCCGGTTTAACGCTTTCGTCCGTAATCGTCAGATCGCAGCTCACCGGATTGTTGTGTCGATCGTAGTCGCAGCTCTGCTTCACGTTGCCCAGCGGCTTGTCATTCAGCACGCTCACTGCCGAGTAATCCATTCTTTTGCGCAGATCTTTAGACGGCGTCGACTGGACGGACAGATGCTGATCCCCGGAGACGGTGGTTTTGCCCAGCGGGTAGCCATCCGCGTCGTAGCGATACTTTACTTCCATCTCTTTGCCGTGCGCCGCCACCACAAAACCGTTGTCGTCGGTATCCCACGTCACCCCGGCTGATGGCAGTTCGGCCAGCTGGCATTTCCCCTGCAGCTTCACTTTGCGCTGCTGGGTTTCCGCATCAAGGTAGTAGTTGGCGTCCAGCACCAGCGCCACGCCGGTGTTGGCCTCAAGGTCGTGCAGCTCCAGCGTATCGAAACACCCTTCCGTCGAGACGGTGCCGGTGACCCTTTTGGACACTTCGCCCTTCTCGTTGAACAGGGTCTGGGTAAAGTCTTTAACCGGGCCGCGCAGCGGGTCAAAATCAAACTCGTTCGAAAAACTCGCCATCTCGGGCGTAAACGACAGCGGTGCGGAGCTGTTGTCGCACCCCGCGAGTGTTGCTGCCAGTAGCGTTATCGCTGCGTATTTCTTCACATTTATTACCGCTCAGGGAGATTATTCTCAATCATATTAGCAAATACAGTTGTTTACACGAAGCCTGCTAGAATAAATCTACACACAGAGAAAAGGAGCGACAGATGAAACGGTTACCCTGGATTACCGCCCTGCTGTTAATGAGTGCCTCAACGGCCGCGCTGGCGGCACCGGATTCCTGCGAGCGCGTGAAAAGCGACATACAGCAAAAGATTATTAACAACGGCGTGCCTGAATCAGGCTTTACCCTGACCATTGTGCCGAACGATCAGGCCGACCAGGCGGGCACGCAGGTGGTAGGTCACTGCGCCAACGACACCTTTAAAATTTTGTACACCCGAACCGGCGGCGGGGCTGCTGAATCTCAGTAATTTAGCCTGAATCCCCTTTGAATTGATAAGGATTAAGATTTAATACCCCCAAATAAGTAACACTCACCCCATCATTAGCCCGGTCATCATTTCGGGAAAAATAATACGCAATTATAATGATGGGGTGAGCCATGTCCGATAGCGAACATCACGGCGGAATTAGCCGTCGAACTCTCGTGAAATCTACCGCATTAGGTTCTCTGGCGCTTGCCGCCGGTGGGATCTCGCTTCCATTTGGATTAAAAAGCGCGGCCGCAGCGGTGAAGAACGCCGTCCAGCCTGCACAAGATAAGGTCGTGTGGGGCGCCTGCTCGGTCAACTGCGGCAGCCGCTGTGCCCTGCGACTGCACGTCCGTGATGACGAAGTGTACTGGGTCGAAACGGATAACACCGGTGAAGATATTTATGGCGATCATCAGGTCCGCGCCTGCCTGCGCGGCCGTTCTATTCGTCGTCGTATCAATCATCCTGACCGTCTGAACTACCCGATGAAGCGCGTGGGCAAACGTGGCGAAGGCAGGTTTGAGCGCATCTCCTGGGATGAAGCGCTGAACGCTATCACCGCCAGCCTGAAAGATGTGGTCGCTCACTACGGCAACGAAGCGGTGTACATAAACTACTCCTCCGGCATTGTCGGCGGCAATATCACCCGCTCCTCCCCTTACGCTTCGCTGGTGGCGCGCCTGATGAACTGCTACGGCGGTTTCCTGAGCCACTACGGCACCTACAGCACGGCGCA
The DNA here is from genome assembly GCF_045257065.1 of Enterobacter sp. PP-008-ECC_S150. Lineage (NCBI taxonomy): Bacteria > Pseudomonadati > Pseudomonadota > Gammaproteobacteria > Enterobacterales > Enterobacteriaceae > Enterobacter > Enterobacter sp. PP-008-ECC_S150. Next base: position 296,915 of record NZ_JBJHHG010000002.1, read on the forward strand.
AATTGCCTGCGCGATGCCCTACACCTACGGCAGTAACGACGGCAACAGCACCTCGGACATCGAAAACACCAGGCTGGTGGTGATGTTCGGCAATAACCCGGCGGAAACGCGCATGAGCGGCGGCGGAATTACGTACTATATGGAGCAGGCTCGCGAGCGCTCTAACGCCCGCATGATCGTTATTGACCCGCGCTACACCGACACGGCAGCCGGACGTGAAGACGAATGGATCCCGATCCGTCCGGGAACCGATGCCGCGCTGGTGGCGGGCATTGCCTGGGTATTAATCGACGAAAACATGGTCGACCAGCCGTTCCTCGACAAATACTGCGTCGGCTATGACGAAAAAACGCTGCCGGAAGGCGCGCCCGCTAACGGTCACTACAAGGCCTACATTCTCGGCCAGGGCGATGACGGCACGGCAAAAACGTCGGAGTGGGCTTCGCACATCACCGGTATCCCTGCCGATCGCATCGTTAAGCTAGCCCGCGAGATTGGCTCAACGAAACCTGCCTACATCTGCCAGGGCTGGGGACCGCAGCGTCAGGCGAACGGCGAGCTGACGTCCCGCGCCATCGCGATGCTGCCGATCCTCACCGGAAACGTGGGCATCAACGGCGGGAACAGCGGCGCGCGTGAGTCAACCTACACCATCACCATCGAGCGCATGCCGCTGCCGGATAACCCGGTCAAAACGCAAATTTCCTGCTTCAGCTGGACGGACGCTATCGCCCGCGGGCCGGAGATGACCGCCCTGCGCGACGGCGTGCGCGGTAAAGATAAGCTGGACGTGCCGATTAAGTTCATCTGGAACTACGCGGGTAACACCCTCATCAATCAGCACTCCGATATCAATAAAACCCACGACATCCTGCAGGATGAAAGCAAGTGCGAAATGATTGTCGTCATCGACAACTTTATGACCTCGTCAGCGAAGTACGCCGATATCCTGTTGCCGGACCTGATGACCGTCGAGCAGGAAGACATCATTCCTAACGATTATGCGGGCAATATGGGCTACCTGATTTTCCTCCAGCCCGTGACCGCGCCGAAGTTCGAGCGTAAGCCCATCTACTGGATCATGAGCGAGGTGGCGAAACGCCTCGGGCCGGATGTCCATCAGAGATTCACCGAAGGGCGCACGCAGGAGCAGTGGCTGCAGTTCCTGTACGCCAAAATGCTCGAAAAAGATCCTCAGCTGCCGTCCTATGACGAGCTGAAAAAAATGGGCATTTATAAGCGCAAAGATCCGAACGGACACGTTGTGGCCTATAAAAAATTCCGCGAAAATCCGGAAGCCAATCCTTTGAAAACGCCATCGGGCAAGATTGAAATTTACTCCAGCAAGCTGGCGGAGATCGCCTCTTCCTGGGAGCTGGAAAAAGACGAGACCATCAGCCCGCTGCCCGTCTACGCCTCAACCTTTGACGGCTGGGATGCGCCCGCGCGCGCGCAGTTCCCGCTGCAGCTGTTTGGCTTCCACTTCAAAGCGCGTACCCACTCGAGCTACGGCAACGTCGACGTGCTGAAAGCGGCCTGTCGCCAGGAGGTCTGGATTAATCCTGTCGATGCCGAAAAACGCGGCATTAAGAACGGCGATACGGTGCGCGTCTTTAATCATCGCGGCGAGGTGCGAATTGAAGCGAAAGTGACGCCGCGCATTATGCCCGGCGTAAGCGCCATGGGTCAGGGGGCCTGGCATGATGCCGATATGCGGGGCGATCGTATTGACCATGGCTCATGCATCAACACGCTGACGACGCATCGTCCTTCTCCCCTGGCAAAAGGCAACCCGCAGCACACCAATCTGGTGCAGATCGAAAAGGTGTAGTGGGTGCATTACGTAGCCGTAGTTTATTCTATGGTTTGTATTATCGGTTAACACAGTCGCGCGGACGCCCTCCGCGCGAGCAAGGAAGATTTAATGAAAGACGTCTCACATCGTGAATCGTTCGCGTTCAGCGCCCGGGTGCTGGGCGCGCTGTTTTATTTCTCGCCAGACAGCGAGCAGGCTGCGCCGCTGGTGCAGGCCCTCACGGCGGGCGAATGGGTTCCGGACTGGCCTCTGCCGCCGGAAACGCTGCAGCCCGTCGCGGATACCTTTGCCACTCCTGGCGATGAGCCGCTGACGGACGCGTGGCAACGGCTGTTCATTGGCCCTTACGCCCTGCCCGCTCCGCCGTGGGGCTCCGTCTGGTTGGACCGCGAATCCGTGCTGTTTGGCGACTCGACCCTTGCGCTACGCCAGTGGATGCGGGAGAACGCTATCGCGTTTGAGATGCAGCAGAATGAGCCAGAAGATCACTTCGGTACGCTGCTGATGCTTGCGGCGTGGCTGGCCGAGAACGGCCGCGATGCGGAATGCGCTCAGCTTCTGGCATGGCACCTGCTGCCTTGGAGCACCCGCTTCCTGTCGGAATTTGTCGATAACGCCGGGCATCCGTTTTATACCGCGCTGGGCAAGCTTGCGCAGCTGACGCTCGCAGACTGGCGCTCCGGACTGCTTATTCCGGTGGCGGAAAAGACGCTGTATCGGTAAGGGATGTGGCTTGCTCGCGGATGGCGGGCAAGCCAGGCTAGCATTTAGACGTCTCCGCCTGATTTACTCACGCTCTCTTTGCTTTGAATGAACCGCAGTGCCAGGTAGAGGTCTGGGGCCAGAATCATGTCATCATCATTCATTGTGGGCCGGCTCTCTTTAAACCAGCGCGTTAACTCCGTTTTCCTGCCCGCAAGGATTAACGTAATCTGTCGCTCTTTCAGGTCACGCTTTAGCTCATTAATGGTTGCCAGCACGCTGATGTCTGAATAGGTGAAGCACGCAACGGCATCAATGACCACCCATTTAGGTTGTAATGCGGCGCCGTCAACCAGGTTCAAAACCCGACGTTTAAAATAGGCCACATTAAAATAGGTCAACGGTGAGTTAAACCGATACATCAGCACGCCCGGGACCATTTTAATATCAGTTGTATTGCCTAACGAGTGAATCATTCCCTCTTCGTCAGTACCCAGCAGGTGCTCAGAGGGACGAAATACTGTTCGAAGGAACTGCAGCAGGCCAAGCAACACCGCAAGGCCGATCCCCTGGATAACGCCGATAATTAACACACAGCCAAATGTGAAAAAGGCCAGGCGAAATGCCTGTTTATTTCTGCGCCTCAGGTTCCATAATCCACGTAAATCAATCAATGACCACGACGCATACATGAGAACAATGCCCAACGCAGAAACGGGAATAAACTGTAATGGTCGAGTGAAAAAGACCACCACGATACCGATGATGAAGGCGGCGACGATGGAGACCAGCTGGCTTTTTCCCCCGACGGAATCATTCACCGCGGTTCGGGAATCGGCACCGCTGATAGCAAACCCCTGAGATAACCCAGACATAATGTTCGCAATCCCCAGCGCCCGAAACTCGGCATCAGCATTAATTTCATAGCCATTTTTCGCGGCGAAACTGCGGGCGGTCAGCATCAGACTGACAAAACTGACCAACGCCAGGTTCAGCGCCGGGATCACTAAATCACGCATCGGTCCCGGCTGGAACGCTCCCCAGTGAACAATGGGTAAACCAGACTGGAAGCCATCCCCGCCAATTGTGGCAATGCCATACTGCTGCGCGGATGTCGCCCACACCAGCAACGTTGTTAACACAATGGCAATCAACGGTGCTGGCCACTGGCTGCGGTACGTCCTGATAACGATTAAAATAATTAACGTAAAGAGTGATATTGCTAAGGTTAATAAATGGCTATCTGAAATTTGCCCCGGCAAGGCCATTATTTTTTCAATAACCTGCGCCTGCTCAAGCTTGATCCCCAACACCTTGCCCAATTGCCCAACAATAATCGTCACGGCAACGCCATTGAGCAAACCCGTAAGAATGGGATGAGAAAGGAGATCGGCCAGTGCGCCCAGGCGAAATTTACTGGCAAGCAGGCACCACCCGCCCATCATCAATGTCATGACGATCGTCAGCTGCCAGTGCAGTTCGGGATTGCCCGCAGAAAGGGGAAATACGACGGCCGCAATCACCGCGCAGGTTGTCGCATCAGGACCCACAATAAGCTGACGTGAAGAACCAAAAAGGGCATACGCGATCATCGGTAACACGCAGGAGTACAGCCCTACGATTGCCCCTACCCCCGCCAGCTCGGCATAGGCAATCGCAACGGGCAGCGCGACGGCCGCAACGGATAACCCGGCTTTAACATCCTGTTTTAGCCAGCTTTTATCGTAGGCTAACAAATTTTGTAAGCCTGGCATGTAGTTTAACAACAGTTTTCCGAACACCTTATTCTCCGGACCTGGACATTACTCAGAAGATGTTGGCACACTTTTCACTGAGGTTCTGGTTTTCAAATGCTCCGGACTGAGACGCCGCCTCTCGTTTTTTGATAAAATCCATTTAAAGAGGAAACATGTCGTTGGCTTCCAGAACCGCACGTTTTGCTAAACCGAAACAGGGTGTTTGATCGCAAATGCCGCAGATTGCTTCAAAAAAATTCCCCTGTTTGTTATATTGTTGTTTATTGCTTATTCACCTCTGCGGTGCCAAAAAGAACAAGATTCACCGCGACCCAGGACAGAGAAATGTTAGATTACCGCTTCCCGACAGCTTTGCAGATGGTTCTCAGCGTAGCGATGGCGGAGCAATTAGGAAAACGTTCGACGAGTGCCATTCTGGCCTACGGCCTGGAAGCCAACCCGAGCTTTATCCGTAAATTGATGGTTCCGCTGACGCGTGACGGCATTATCGTTTCAACGCTAGGCCGTAACGGCTCCATTCATCTTGGCCGCCCGCCGGAAGAGATAACCCTGCGCGACATCTACCTGTCGGTCATCGAAGATAAAAAGCTGTGGGCGTCGCGCCCTGACGTACCGGCCCGCTGCGTGGTCAGCGCTAACGCCTGCTGGTACTTCAAGTCGATTTCCGAAGAGGCCGAGGAGGCTTCGCTGGCGGTACTCGCCCGCCATACCGTGGCAAGCGCGCTGGAAGAGGTTAAAAACGCCGACAGCAGCGGATGCGATCCGCTCCCAGAACTTATTGCCCAGTATCAAAAGACGTCGTAACCATTTTGCCGGGTGGTGCTACGCTTACCCGGCCTACATTCTGATGTAAAAAAACCGCCTTCATCGTGAAGGCGGTTTTTTATTATCTAGAGCGTCCCTACGCGGGCAGCACTTCCCTTTCCTCTTTTTTCCCGCGCGTCACGAATTTACGCAGCGTCACGTAGAACACCGGCGTCAGGAACAGGCCAAACAGCGTTACGCCCAGCATCCCGGAGAACACGGTGATCCCGGTGACGCCGCGCACTTCTGCACCCGCGCCGTGGCCGAGGATCAGCGGAATGGTCCCGGCGATAAAGGCGATGGAGGTCATCACAATCGGGCGTAAGCGCAGGCGGCATGCCTCCAGCGCGGCCTCCATAATCCCTTTCCCCTGAATTTCCAGCTCGCGGGCAAACTCGACGATAAGAATGGCGTTTTTACAGGCCAGCCCCATCAGTACCACCAGCCCCACCTGCACGAACACGTTGTTATCGCCTCCGGTCAGCCAGACGCCAAACAGCGCGGAGAGCATGGTCATCGGCACGATGAGGATCACCGCCAGCGGCAGCGTCCAGCTTTCATACAGCGCCGCCAGCACCAGGAACGCCAGCAGCACCGCGACCGGGAAGACGATCAGCGCCGTATTGCCCTGCGTGGCCTGCTGGAAGCTCAGGTCCGTCCATTCAATGTTCATCCCGTTCGGCAGGATCTGCTTAGACATCGCGTCCAGCTGCGTCATCGCCTGCGCGGATGAGAGCACGCGCGGGTCGGCATCGCCAATCAGGTCCGCCGCCGGGTAACCGTTGTAGCGGATCACCGGATCCGGCCCGTAGGTGGTCGTGATTTTCACCATGCTGCCAATCGGCACCATTTCGCCCTGGCTGTTACGGGTGCGCAGGTTGGCAATATCTTCCACGCTGTCGCGGAACTGCCCGTCGGCCTGCGCCATCACGCGCCAGGTGCGCCCGAACTGGTTAAAGTCATTCACGTACGACGAGCCCAGATAGGTTTGCAGCGTCCCGAAAAGATCGGTCAGCGACACCCCCTGCGCTTTCGCCTTGTCGCGGTCGACCTGCACGTCCAGCTGCGGAACATTAGCCTGATAGGTGGAGATCGGGAAGTGCATTCCCGGCGTCTGCATAATCGCGCCGGACATGGTGTTCACCGCATTTTGCAGCGCGCCATAGCCCAGACCACCGCGATCCTGAATGTACAGCGAATAGCCTGACCCTTGCCCCAGCCCCAAAATCGGCGGCGGCAGAATGGAGAAGCCAAAGCCCTGCTGGATTTGCGCGATTTTCGCGTTGATCTCGGCGTTTATTTCCGCCGCAGTATGCTTACGCTGATCGAACGGCTTCAGGCCAAAGAAGACCGTACCGGTATTCGGCGTGTTGGTGAACTGCAGCGCGTTCAGCCCCGGGAATGCGACCGCATAGTCCACGCCTTCGGTATTCATCCCGATTTCGCTCATCTTGCGGATCACCGCGTCGGTGCGCGCCAGCGAAGAGCCTTCCGGCATCTTCACGCCGCCAATCAGGTACAGCTTGTCCTGCGTGGGTATGAACCCGCCGGGGACCGCCTTAAACATAACGCCTGCGGCACTAAGCAGCAGCAGGTAAACCACGAATACCGCACCGCGTCGTCCCAGCGTTTTGCCCACCAGCCCCTGATAGCCGTTCGAGCTGCGGTGGAAAAAGCGGTTAAACGGACGGAAAATCCAGCCGAACAGACGATCGATAAGCCGGGTCGGGAAATCTTTCGGCGCGCCGTGCGGTTTTAACAGCAGTGCCGCTAGCGCCGGAGAGAGCGTCAGCGAGTTAATGGCGGAGATGACCGTGGAAATGGCGATCGTCACCGCAAACTGCTTGTAGAACTGCCCGGTAACGCCGGAGAGAAACGCCATCGGCACAAACACCGCGCACAGCACCAGCGCAATCGCGATAATCGGCCCGGACACTTCGCGCATCGCCTGGTGCGCAGCCGCAAGCGGCGCAAGCCCCTCTTCGATATTGCGCTCGACGTTTTCCACCACCACGATGGCGTCATCCACCACGATGCCGATAGCCAGCACCAGCCCGAACAGGCTGAGGGTATTCAGCGAGAAGCCCAGCAGATAAAGAATGCTGAAGGTACCCACCACCGACACCGGCACCGCAATCAGCGGAATGATCGACGCGCGCCAGGTCTGCAGGAACAGGATCACCACCAGCACCACCAGCACTACCGCTTCCAGCAGCGTTTGCACGACCGCGCGGATGGAGTCGCGCACGAAGACGGTCGGATCGTAAGGCGCTGCCCACTTCATGTCCGCGGGGAAGCGCGTGGACAGTTCGTCCATTTTCGCGCGCACCGCGTTGGAGAGATCGATGGCGTTCGCCCCCGGAGACTGGAAGATACCAATCCCGACCGCGTCTTTATTGTTCAGCTGGGAACGCAGCGCATAGCTGCCGGACCCCATTTCAATACGCGCCACGTCGCGCAGGCGGACAACCGTACCGTCCTGCGTCGTTTTCAGGACAATATTGCCGAACTCGTCTTCGGTATGCAGACGGCCCTGGGCGTTAATGGAGATCAGAAAATCGCTCTCCTTCGGCAGCGGCTCGGCGCCAAGCTGTCCGGCGGAGACCTGCACGTTCTGCTCCTGCATCGCCGTCACCACGTCCGACGCGGTCAGCCCGCGGGCCGCCACCTTGTTGGGATCCAGCCAGACGCGCATCGCGTACTCGCCGGAGCCGAAAATCTGGATCTGGCCGACGCCGGGCAGGCGCGCCAGCTCGTCCTTCACCTTCAGCGTGGCGTAGTTGCGCATATACAGGGAGTCGTACTTACCGCCAGGCGAGAACAGATGCACTACCAGCGTCAGCGTCGGGGACTGCTTCTGGGTGGTAATGCCCAGACGCCGCACGTCTTCCGGCAGACGCGCTTCGGCCTGCGCGACGCGGTTTTGCACCTGAACCTGCGCCTGATCCGGGTCCGTTCCCGGACGGAAAGTGACGGTGGTCACCAGCACGCCGTCCGAGCCCGCAACGGACTTCATGTACATCATGTTCTCAACGCCGTTGATTGCCTCTTCCAGCGGCGTCGCCACGGTTTCGGCAATCACTTTCGGGTTGGCGCCCGGGTACTCCGCGCGCACCTGCACGCTTGGCGGCACGACGTCAGGGTATTCGCTCACCGGCAGCAGCGGGATGGCGATCAATCCTGTGATAAAAATCAGAATCGACAGGACGGCGGCAAAAATCGGCCTGTCGATGAAGAAGCGGGAAAAGTCCATGGGTTGGATTCTCAGGTCAAGGGATCAGTTGAGGGCGGCGCTGGCGGTCATGGCAACGGTTTTCGCGTTAACCGGCATACCCGGCATAAACACTTTCTGTAAACCCTCGACGATGACTTTGTCGCCAGGGTTCAGCCCCTGCCGCACGATGCGTAAACCGTCTGCCAGACGCCCCGGCGTGATGTCGCGGCGCTGCGCTTTCCCCTCTTTATCCACGATATACACGTATTTACGATCCTGATCGGTCAGCACCGCCTTGTCGTCGATAAGCGTGGCTTTGAACTCCGCGCTGCCCGGCAGGCGTACGCGGGCAAACAGTCCCGGCGTGAACTGACGCTGCGCGTTATCCAGCAGCGCGCGCATGCGGATGGTGCCTGTGCTCGGCGTGAGCTGGTTATCCAGGAAGTCCACTTTGCCCTGATGGGGATAGCCCTCTTCGCCCGTCAGGCCAATCTCAACCGGAAGCGCCGTGTGGTTGCTGGACGCCCCCTGCCCGCTGCGGGCCAGGTTTTGGTAGTGAAGATAGGTCGACTCGTCTACGTCAAAGTAGACGTAGACCGTCTTCTGCGAGACCAGCGTGGTGAGGACGCTGGCGGTGTCCCCCGCCGTCACCAGGTTCCCGCTGGTGATCAGCGCCCGGCTGGCGCGACCGTCGATAGGCGCGGTGACTTTGGTGAAGTCCAGGTTGAGCTGCGCGGCGTCCACTGCCGCCTGCGCGGCGCGGATATCGGCCTGCGCCTGCGTGGCGGCCGAACGACGCTGCTCCCACTCTTCGCGGGAGACGACGTTGGTATTGACCAGCTTATCGGTACGGTTTGCCTCACTTTGCGCGAGGCTTGCCTGCGTTTTGGCTCTCGCCAGATTCGCCTGCGCCTGTTCCAGCGCCGCGCGATAGGTTCGGTCATCAATAGTGAACAGCACCTCACCCTTTTTCACTTCCTGACCGTCGGTGTAATTCACCTTATCAATGTAGCCGGACACGCGCGGACGCAGCTGAACGCTCTCCACCGCTTCAATCCGGCCGTTAAAGCTATCCCACTGGCTGATCGATTTCACCACCACGTCAGCGGCACTCACGGCTGGCGCAGGCGGCGCGGCGTTTTGCGCGACGCTGTTATCGCACCCGACGAGCAGCGCGGAGAGCAACAGTGCCCCCAGCGCGCTCAGTGGAGAGTTACCCCAGGTTTTTTGCAGGCTCATTATTTTTATTCCGATAATTGTCGCCGCCGGGCAAGACGCAGCAGGAGGCACCGCGCCACTTCCTTTGTCCGGGGGCTGTCTTAAGGCCATTTGTGTCGTTCATCGCCACAAAACTGTAACAGTTGCGAATACACTATTCGCGGCGATTGTAGGAAGGCGCTTAACTAAGTGCAAGAATAATTGTTGCACTTTATGTGCTATTTGAGCGGATGTGAAAAGACCCGTTTCGGCCAGGGATTTAAATGCAACAATAAAACTTGCAATTACTGCAAAAACGCGCCACCTTTAAATGCAACAGATAAAGATACTTTTACTATGCTGCGTGGGAGTAACCCGATGAACACTGGCGCATTTATGCATGATTTACTCGACTGGATCGACAACAACCTGGACAGCCGTCTGGACATTGAGTCCGTCGCCAGGCGCTCCGGCTATTCGAAATGGCATCTTCAGCGTTTGTTTAAGGAACATACGGGCTATCCCCTTGCCGGGTATATCCGCGCGCAGAAGCTGCAAAGATCGATGGAGCGCTTAACCCGCAGCGACGAGCCCATTCTGAACGTGGCGATCGCGCTGGGCTTTGACTCCCAGCAGTCCTTCAACCGCAGCTTTAAGCGTCAGTACGGTCAGGCGCCTGGGGCATGGCGGCGCAGCATGGCTGGCCCGGAAACGCAGCCGCTACGCTAGCAATGAAATTGTCACGGATGACGTCTTCCCTGCCTGCGTCCCAGGCAATGCCCACCTTCCAGCTGATTGACTCCCCCGTTAGCGGAATAATCGCCAGCTCCGGCGGCGCGATATGCGTTACGCTGGTGGGGAGAATCGCCACACCGATGCCCGCCACCACCATCGCGACGATGGTTTGAATGTCGTCAGTCAGCTGAGTCGATGAGACGAAAAGACCGTTGTCATGAAGGAAGCGGTCAATCTGCGCGTTCAACCCCCGTCCCCGCTCATCATAAAGCCGCAGCAGAGGGCGTTTCGTGAGCCACTCTGCGGGAGGCAGCGTCGGCGACGCGGCGGGCGCCACCAGCACCAGACGGTCGGTAAATAGCGGCAGGGAGTCAAGCGCCGCGGGGGCTGGCACCCTGACAAAACCGACCTGTAGCTCATCATTTTGCAATCGCTCGTACTGCTGGAAGGAAGGCAGATCCGTCAACGACATTTCTACGCCCGGGTAGTCCCGACGAAAGTCAGCGATACAGCGCGGCGCAAGATAAAAGCTTGAGAGCCCGAACCCAACGGCAATATGTCCCTCCACCCCTTTTGAGACCCGCTCGGCATGCTGCATAAAGAGCTGGCTTTGCCTCACCACTTTTTCAGCCTCTGGCAGCAAACGCCTGCCGCCGGCCGTCAGCATTGCGCCGTGACGCCCCCGTGAAAAAAGAGACATATTCACCTGGGATTCGAGGAGATTAATCTGTTTGGTCAATGCCGGTTGCGAGATAAACAGCGCCCGCGCCGCATCGGCATAGTTCCCCTTTTCAGCCAGCATCAAAAAGGCGTTGAGCAACCGGGTGTTCATTTTTTAGATTCCAGATGGTTATCAAAATAAGAAATCATTTGATTATACAGTTATTGGTAATCGTTATGTAATCGAGTCTCGATGACAACCGGAGACACATCATGAACGAACCTCAATCCCTAAAGGCGGCAACCGTCCAGTTTCAGCATCAGGCTAATAACAAAAAGTACAATCTGCTGATCATAGAGAAGTTTATTGAACAGGCGGCGCTTGAGCAGGTGAACATTCTCACCTTCCCTGAAATGTGTATTCCCGGCTACTGGCACGTCCCTAAGCTCAGTGCAGCGGAGGTGTCTGCGCTGGCTGAGCCAGTAGCAGAAAGCCCTTCCCTGACGCTCATTCGCTCCCTGGCGATAAAACATCAGATGCTGATTGGCGTCGGTCTTATTGAACGCGCCGACGATGGCCGCCTCTACAATGCCTATGTTGCCTGTATGCCGGACGGCACAATGCATACGCATCGTAAGCTCCATGCTTTTGAACATCCGGCCATCAGCAGCGGGGACAGCTTTACCGTTTTTGATACGCCGTGGGGCGTGAAGGTCGGTATTCTGATTTGCTGGGACAATAATCTGGTCGAAAACGTGCGCGCAACGGCGCTGCTGGGCGCCGATATTCTTCTCGCGCCGCACCAGACGGGCGGTACCGATTCCCGCAGCCCCCACGGGATGAAGCCCATTCCGCTGGCGCTATGGGAGGCGCGGGAAACGCGCAAGGAGGACATTACCGCCGCATTTAAAGGTCCAGGCGGTCGGGAGTGGCTTATGCGCTGGCTGCCTGCCCGCGCGCACGACAACGGACTGTTTCTTCTCTTCAGCAACGGTGTCGGTGCTGACGACGATGAAGTGCGCACGGGCAATGCCATGATCCTCGATCCTTACGGAAGGATCGTGAATGAAACCTGGGCGGCAGAGGATGCGATGGTGAGCGCTGAACTGGATTTAAGCCTGCTCGCGATGAGTACCGGACGGCGCTGGATCCACGGTCGCCGCCCCGATTTATACCAGATACTGACCCAGCCGCAGGGATATGAACGTGATGCGATCAGCGCACGCTTTTCGAATGCGCCCCCTGCTCGCTAGAACTGTACGCATTTTTTAGCTGCAACATAAACCCGGAGCTGCTATACTGTATATAATTACAGTATGAGGTACGCATAATGGCTGTTGAAATAAAATATGTAGTCGTAAGAAAAGGTGAAGAGAAAATGACATTTGCCAGCAAGAAAGAGGCTGACGCTCACGACAAGCTGCTCGATATGGCAGACGCGTTCACCGACTGGCTGTTGCAAAGCGGTATGCAGATGGATGAAACGCAGGCTGAAAATCTTGGCCTGTATTTCGCCGAGCAGAAAGAGACCGTGCAGCATATTCTGCGTACCAGCAAGCTTCCCGATCTCAATGCCCCCGCTGCAGCGGATAATACAGAATCCGATGCGGCCGACACCAAAAAAATCAGGGCAGTGAAAGCGGCCTGATGGCCGGAATAATCATTATCTGTTCCAAAGCCGTAAGGAGATAACTGCTTACGGCTTTTTAGCTGTCCGTATCTTTCAGCAGGCTTATTTCTTCGAACAGCCATTGCTTTAGCGTTCGTATTTTAAAAGAATCCTTATCATCGAACCGGTAAACTAAATCGTATCCCCGTTCGGCTTTAAGTTTGTATTGCGGAAACGGAACAACAAGCCTTCCGGCAGCGACATCATCTGCAGTCAGTACACTCCTTCCCAGAGCCACACCCTCGCCGCGTATAGCGGCTTCGGTCGCCATGCTGCCAAGCGTCCACAAGGTTCCCTGATGGTCGCTGAAAGTGCTTTCTCCGGCCATTTCAAACCATGCCTCCCAGTTCGCCAGCATTCTGTACTCATGAAGCAGCACGCAGTTTGAAAGATCCTTAATTTCTTTCAGACCGTTATGTTCCTGAAGAAAGTCAGGGCTACAGACAGGGGTGACTGTTTCACTCAAGATTCGCTCAGAGCAGACCTCCGGATAATTGCCCAGGCCATAGCGAATTGCGGCATCGACCAGACCATCGTTAAGATCCACGTTAACGTCAGTAACATCGAGCTGAATATCGAGTTCAGGATACCGCTGCCTGAAGCGGCTGAGACGCGGGGCCAGCCACTTACTGGCGAATGACACCGTTGTGCTGATACGCAAACTTTTTGCCGGGAGCCTTGCGCGTAAACGCTCGGACTCTCTCATTAAATCACCCAGAAGGCGGGTAACCGCAGGGTGGAATTCAGCCCCCTCCTCCGTCAGGATTATCTGTCGCGTCAGTCTGTGAAATAGCTTTACCCCCAGATGCTCTTCGAGCTTCCGGATTTGCCGGCTTATCGCGCCGTGCGTAACGTGCAGCTCCGCTGCCGCCAGCGTCATGCTGGAGAGCCGGGCAGTGGCTTCAAAAGCCCGAAGCGTTTGCAAGGGTGGGAGGCGTTCAAACATCATACGCGTGATAATAATTCACGCATGGTGTGAGAACAAATGATTTGTCAGGCCCTCGTCCCCAACTCAAAATCGACATAAACAACCATTTAATTTTCATCATGTTATCGGAGGAATAATGGAGAGTTTGTTCGTGTACGGGACGCTCGGCCCAGGCCGACCTAATGCGCATATTCTTGAGAATATCGGTGGGTCGTGGCAGGAAGGACACGTTGGCGGGTCTCTGTTAAATAAAGGCTGGGGGGCAGAGATGGGGTATCCGGGGATCGTACTGGATCGCTCAGGTAATCGTGTTCAGGGTTTTATTTTCACTTCAGCAAATTTGCATAATCACTGGGATGTACTCGATCGGTTTGAAGGGGCTGAATATGAGCGAGTGCCGGTAGACGTCACGACGACTGCCGGTCAGATAATAAAATCGTGGGTATACCGGCTTAAGTCATGATTCACGTTTAGCCTTTGATTCACCGCGATTCGCTCATTTTACGCAACACTGCATTCACTGAACGCCCGTTTTTAACGAGGTTCAAACGCATTATGATGGCGCTATTCCGTTATGAAGGAGGCAACATGCATTTTGAGAAGCTGCAGTATTTATTTGATCCACTTTGCGGCTGGTGCTACGCCAGCGCGCCGGCGCTGAGTTACCTTGCACAACACCACGCTGATCAACTTGAGCTCATGCCCAGCGGGCTTTTCAGCGATGAGGGAGCCCGGGACATCACTGCGGAATGGGCGGAGTACGCCTGGTCCAACGATCGGCGCATCGCTTCACTCACCGGGCAGCCTTTCAGCGAGCGCTATCATCAGCTTCTGCTGACCGGCACGCGGTTTGATTCGACGTTTATGAATCGTGCTCTGACCATGGTTCGTGACATCACCCCGTCGGCCGAGCCACAACTTCTTCATACGCTACAGCATGCCCGCTATGTTGAGGGGCGAGACACCTCGAGACCTGACGTGGTGGGTGATATCGTTGAGGACTGGGCCGGAAAAAACAACCTCGCGTTAAAGCATGAACAGGTTATCCTGGCGCTTGATACCGATAAGGCGCTGCGGCATATCACGGACGCGAGGATCGCGGAAGTGAAGCGCCTTATGGATCAGCGAGGTATCCGGGGAGTCCCTGCACTGCTGGCGACGGTTAATGGCACGGAGCATATGATCGGTGGACATGCTCTTTACGGTGGCGCAGAGAAATTACGCGCTACGCTATTAGCGCTTGGCTGAATGGGTTTGCCCGCACGCTTAGTGGCGCGAAAGGCTGCAAAAACAGGCTGTTACTGCACAAGCTGTCAGAACTAATCCGAGCTGCTGCACGATACCGGCAAGCCCCAGCGTCATTCCCAGCAACATATAGTAGACTAATCCAAACAGCGCTCCAGCTGCTCCGGCCTGTTCACAATACAGGTTCAGGGCCTGGCTCTATCTGCTTTACCTCTGCAGATTGTTGAAGTTAATCCCCTGTTCTTTGAGGTAATCGAACGGATGGCATTCTGGCCATGGGGAATGCCCACAGAACGACAAAGCAGTCTAATCAATGTTTTTTGTGAAGAAATAAAAAATGCCCATCACGAAAACTGGACGTTACGGTTTCCCTCGGATATTCGCCTGAATACCTGGCTGGACAAGATCCGTAAGGGCGAGTTACCCCCACGTCCGGGACAATTAGTCCAGAAGGTCGGTGCATGTGAACGCACGGTAAGCCGTATATTTATCCGGGAAACGGGAATGAGTTATCAGAACTGGAGGCAACAGTGGAGGCTGCTGAAAGCAATGGAAATGTTGTGTGAGGGGTTGTCGCTAAGTCAGGTTGCACAGCAGCTAGAATTTGTCAGCGACAGTGCCTTTATTGTCTTCTTCCGCCAATACACGGGAACAACGCCGACCCGCTACCTCCGGCATTCAATTGCTGAACATCAGGACGTCCCGCATGTTCGCGTGGTTCAACAACTTGCCCTTTGAGGGGGAAAATAAGCAGAGATAGAATCCTGTCTCAAGTGCTAATCAGCGCTGAAATAGTTATAGAATGGCCTAAAATATCTCATAAAACTGCAATTTATAGCCTGTGTCCAATATCCTATAAGGCCGATCATGAAATCCGTTAGCTTGCCAGACATATACCGTTCAACAAATTCAAATACCATTGGGATATGGGAAGATAATGCTGGAATCGGGCAAATCAGAGAGGAAAACTACTACGACCCGGTAAAACTCGCTCTGGCAACAGGCATAAAACCGCGTATGCCACTTTCGGTCTCGCAGCTAATTGATGAACTGAACGAGCTCACAAAGGGCGATCCACTCGCCGACATCCAGCCAGCACACAGTTTTCATTTCACCTTCTTACCGCTGACTCTGCCACTCTATAAGGCAAACGAGCGATTACCCTCGAAAGTGGATCAGTTGAAAAATATCTGGTCTGGATATCATTCGAAAAAAATTGCGATCAGGCACCTTCGCTTAATCGCTTTGCCCAGCCAGTTGTTACTGGCGGGTATCCCAGATGAGCCAGCGGTAGCCATGCGTCAATCATTCTGCGAGAAAGTTCTGGAGTCTAACTGGAAAGCTGAGTTGCTGAAGCGCCATAGCAGAAGTCCATTACCGGCGCCATTCTGGCACAGCACGATCCTGCGCTACAGCGCTGCTTTTATGCCCGGAACGTTGCGTGAGTTTTTTTTGAAACGTCAGGAAAGCGATTACGGAGATGTCGTCGGAGAATTGACATTAGCCAGGATAAGTTATAACTGGGAAAAATTTTATCCATTAGCGATTTAATATTGGCAATGTAGCTACATCTGGTGTGAGGGCTGCAACAGCAGCCCTGAGCCAGAAACGGACATTTCGATCATCATAGTGCGCGAATTAGTGAAAACAGGTAACTTTGGGCCCCTTGTGAAGATAAAAACCTGTTCAAGCTTTTAGCTGAACCATCTCGAATAAGGACACAGCTCATATGAAGGTTATTGAAAGTGGCATTCGTGACGTAAGACAAGGTGAAAATGTAAAAGTAATCACGCCGGTAAACATCTATGAGTGTGAACTAGGCGATGATGTTTTTGTGGGGCCATTTGTAGAGATACAAAAGGGATGCATTATAGGCGATAGAACCAGAGTACAGTCTCACACTTTTATCTGTGAGAACGTTATCCTGGGTAAGGACTGTTTTATAGGCCATGGCGTAACCTTTGCTAACGACCTGTTCAAGAATGGCGGTCCTGATGCTTCTGCAGAAAGCTGGATACAGATCGTATTAGGTAACGCGGTAACCGTAGGGAGCGGAGCAACGATTTTAACAACGGACATTTGCAGCGGCGCGGTGATTGGTGCAGGTAGCGTGGTTACAAAGCCTGTGTTAATTAAAGGGGTGTATGCTGGCAATCCAGCCAGACTGTTAAGAGAGCTCTAAGCATTATCTCCGAAAATATTTAGCCCAAACTTATCGCCATCTCAGGTCGTTAAGGTAGACTTCTCGCCAAAGCGGCTCTCAAAGCCGCTGGATAGGTGATGAGCTGAAGAACATACCTGTCAGTGATTATGATCCCTCAGAAAAACGGTCAGCACATCTTTCGGCGGAACACCTCCGCACTCAGAAATTAACCAGCCTACGGCCCCACGGTGGTAAGTTCCATGAAAAAGCATGTGATTTAGCATATCTGTAGCGGTCATTTCCCCTTCACTACCATCCACAAAGTTGAACTTAATCGTTTCTCTTAAATCAGCAGGAGGCATTGAGCTTACGCGCCGGATATACCAGTTTGTACAGTCGTCCATTTTAATCTCAAGCTCATCTACTGAGGGTGTTTCAGGGGTGTTCAGGGCAGTGTAACCATGCTGCTCACCCGAAATATTTGCTCTAAAAATCATGTCTACCACATGAATATGGTTCATCAGTCTTAGCATTAGATGACGCTTTTCTGCATAAGCAGATTCGCTGATACCTTTAACTGCTTTTAGCGTTTCATCATCAATCCAGCGCTTGAATTTCAGAAGTGTAACCAGTGTGTTATTGTCCATGAATTTCTTCCTGATTTGTAAGTTCTGATAGCATATCAATTATGTACGTTATGTAGCAGGGGTTCTAATTCAAAAGCATAAACGAGGTCCGCTCCTCGCTCCTAACTGACCTTCAACTCAGTTACCAGCTCCTCTCTATACCAGAAGCGGACATTTTACACCTCGCAATTTGCTTACTTTAGAGATGTGGTCTGGCTGCTTGACTCCCAGGTTGCGCTAAACTCAAACTCTACTTAATTAACCAACCGACCAATGTTAAAGGCAAGATGTATGTCTGTTGATAATTTATCCCGCATGGGCACTGCCAAAGTGACGCTTCTGGTGGATGAAACTGGTCATAAGGTAATCGAAAAATTGCCGGTGAGTGATGTCGAATTTAGTTTTTATCAACACGCAGCCAGGCATCTCACTCGAGCAGGTATTTACACGCCAAGACTGTTGTTTGCCGATCCAATTACACGCCGGTTAAGACTGGAATATATCCCACACCAGGTTGATCAGGACGAAGTTGGAGGAGATGAAGTGTTGTCGGTTTTGTCACGCTTACATGGCTATCGGCCTGACCCATCCTGGGTTTATCACAATCACACCTGGTCAGAAGCAGCCCTCGAAAAATCGCTCCACCTTTTGGCATTACCGGACAGAGCAGCGAAACGGTTACGTTACTTTCAGCAGGCAAGTGATGTTCTGTTTAGTGGTCAGTGTTTAATTTCCGGCGACAGCAATGCGGGTAATTGGGGAAAAAGGGATGATGGCGATTTCGTTCTTTTTGACTGGGAAAGATTCAGCACCGGTAGCCCAGCGATTGACCTTGCCCCACTTATAAAGGGAATGGGATCGAAACAAAAGTTTATTGAGTTTGCTGAGCGCTATACCTGTTTATCACGTAATTATAATCCTGGTGATTTAGCTAAAGAAATTGCGATTGCTAAAGCATGGATTGTTACCGAAGTAATCGTATTGCTGGATGAACGGCAGAAAATTGATTTTCAATTATATCTCAACTGGTACAGAGAAAATCTCCCCGCCTGGTTAGATAACACTTCGATAATGCTTTGATGATGCATTTTTCGGTCTGACAGATTCCGAGTGCTTAGAAATCATCTGCGACAAGTGGGATTCCCTCCAGGTTGACTGGCATAAGATGTGGATTGTCCGCTCATCGCTCATCGTCGCCCTACCCCGAACTCCCCCATAAAACCTGGTAGCTATACAAACGCGCCTGGCTGTTACGTTAATACGCGTTAATGACTTAAAAAGGAAATGAGCATGGCCCCACATCCGCTACGGCAGATAATCGAATCCTGCGATCGCGCCATCACCACCAAAAACTACGATGCCCTGATGGAATACTACGCCGAGGACGCCGCTCTAGTGGTCAAGCCCGGCATGACGGTTAAAGGCAAACAGAATATCCGTAGCGCGTTTATTGCCATCTCAGATTATTTTCAGGATCGGCTCATCGTCGAACAAGGGGATATGCAGGTGATCGAAGGCGGCGATAATGCCCTCGTGATCATGGAAACCGTTCTGCGTTTTCCTGATGGTCAGGGTGGGATAACGGAAATGTCGCGTCGCGCGACCTATGTTTTTCGCCACGAAAGCGACGGTCGCTGGCTGTGCACCATCGACAACTCCTACGGCACGTCGCTGCTGGATACGGCAAACTCATCGCATTAATCAGAGCTTCACAGGGGCGCAACCGCCCCTCCATGCCAGTGCCCTTAGTGCGCAGTAATGCGCGGCTCCTTCACAAACTCAGCCAGCAGCCACACCATATCGTGCAGCAGGCCCGTCAGCTCTTTCGCGACGTGAGCGGGCAGCGTTCCCCCCCTGACCGCCTGTGTCAGCGCCAGAACATAGTCTACCTGAGTCAGGGTGTCCTGCCAGCAGTCGGGCACGCAGGAGCTGGTTTTCTCACCCATGATCAGCTGTTCGATCAGGTAGGGAGGAAGATCGACATCGCAGAGTTCGCGCAGCTTGCGCAGGGTCTGAAGGAGACGCTCGCAGAGCGCAGTACGGCTCGCGACATCATCGGTTTCAACCAGCACGCTCACCAGCGCGGCGCAGCTGTCGGCGACGTCAAACAGATCGGCATCCGCCGGAAGCGGTCGGGAAATAAGTTGTAGAATGACGTTTTCGTCAGACGGAAGATAAGTCAGGGTTGGGATAGCAGCCATCTTAAGGCATCCTCAGTGTGAAAATTGGGTGAACCACCCGATGAGTTCCTACGCTCGAGGGGGTAGCGCTGACAGAGGTAGGAATGCCGCCCACAGAGAAAACGGCCAGCCTTAAGGCTGCTCCGCCAGCGCCACCGCAATTTTAACGAGTTCGGCGCTGCCGCGACATATAAATATCGCTCTGTAGATACGGGTTCCTACGCCCGATTGCGGATGTGCCGCAACGCAGGCACTTTACGACCCCGGTCGGTTGAAGAAAAGAGATAACCCTGAATTTCACGCGGTTACTTTGCGGTTTGCGAGGCGTCTTCCAGAATGGTAACGCTGCCCTACATTTTAAGCGTATCAATCACCGCTCTGAGCGCAGGCGACACGTTGCGATGAGGATAATAAAGATACAATCCGTCCATGCGCAGGCTGTAGCGCTGCAACACCCGGATAAGCGTTCCGCGCTCCAGATCGCCAGCCACCAGCTCTACCGGAACATAGGCCAGCCCCAGCCCCAGGCGGGCAGCTTCCGCTTCCATGTAGCTATCGGACAGCGCCCATTGCCCTTCAGGCCGATGGGTGATTTTTTTCCCGTCCTGCACCAGCTCCCACTGATAGTCACTCCCGTCGGCAAACTGGTAGGCAATGCAGGGATGAGCCACTAAATCCGCAGGCGTCTGGGGAAAGCCGTAGCGCCTGAAGTGGTCCGGGGCAGCCACTGCGGCCATTTCCATATCAGGCGTAATACGCACCGCAATCATTCCCTGCCCCACCTCCGGCCCGAGCCTGACGCCCGCATCAAACCGCTCGGCGATAATGTCGACGAAGCGGCTTTCATTGATCAGTTCCAGCCTGATGTCCGGGTAACGCTGTTTAAAAAGGGCAAGCTTTGGCAGCAGGCATTTGTCGATGGCGTGCTGGCTGGCATTGATACGCACCGTGCCGGAGGGCGTCTGACGGTAGTGTGCCAGGGTCGCCAGGCCCGTATCGAGCGTATCGAACGCGGACTCGGCGGTCCGATAAAGCTGTTCCCCGGCATGGGTGAGCGACAGCTTGCGCGTAGTGCGGACCAGAAGCTGAACGCCCAACCGCTCTTCCAGCTCGCGAACCGAGCGGCTAATCCCGGATTGCGCCAGCCCAAGCCGCTGCGCAGCCCCCGTGAAGCTCCCCTCCCGCACCACCTGCATGAACAGGTATAGCTCATTATAGTTTTCCCGCTTCGCCATCACGCCCCCAATTTATAACAATATGATATGAATCTTAGCAGATTCTGGCCTCTAATCAGCACTATTTATGCTCACTATAATGACCGCAACACAACAACCCAGGGTTAATTTCCATGAAAACATTCACCCAAAAACTGTCCGTTGCGATGCTGCTCTGTGCATCATTAAGTGGAGTGACAACAATGAGTTATGCCGAAACCACCAGCCCAAACGCCCCTGTTTCAATGGTGTCCGCCTGGGATAAAACCTTCCCCGAGAGTGACAAAGTCGATCACCGTAAGGTGTCCTTCCAGAACCGTTACGGGATCACCCTGGTAGGCGATCTCTATCTGCCTAAAAACCGCGCTGACCGCAAGCTGGCGGCAATTGCGGTCAGCGGGCCGTTTGGCGCGGTCAAAGAGCAGTCCAGCGGTCTGTATGCGCAGACCTTGGCCGAGAAAGGGTTTGTGACCCTGGCGTTCGATCCGTCCTATACGGGTGAAAGCGGCGGCCAGCCGCGCAACGTCGCGTCTCCGGATATCAACACCGAAGACTTTAGCGCGGCGGTGGATTTCCTGGGGTTGCAGAAAGAGGTTGATCGTAACCGTATCGGTATTCTCGGCATCTGCGGATGGGGCGGTATGGCGCTGAATGCGGCCTCCATGGACACCCGCGTGAAAGCGGTCGCCACCAGCGTGATGTACGACATGAGCCGGGCGATGGGCCACGGCGTGGGCGACGGGAAAGATCGCTATTCAACCTCAGACCGCCGCGCCGTTCTGCAGTATCTGAACGAACAGCGCTGGAAGGATGCCGAGAACGGCACCTTCGCGCACGGCGGGCATGACATTTATGTCGATGAGAACGGCAAGGTATCGGCGGCTGACCGTATTCTGCCGGAGGCATTGCCAGCAGATCCGCATCCGGTACTGAAGGAATTTTATGACTACTATCGCATGCCGCGCGGCTTCCATGCCCGCTCCGTCAACTCCACCGGCGCGTGGACCGCGACCATGCCATTATCCTTTATGAATATGCCGCTGCTGAGCTATGCCGGGGAGATTACTATCCCGACGCTTATCGTCACCGGTGAAAAGGCGCACTCCCGCTACTTTGCAGAGGATGCGTTTAAAGCGGTCGGCAGCAAGCAGAAAGCGCTGGTGATTGTCCCTGGCGCAAACCACGTCGACCTCTACGACAATGCTGCCGGAAAGCTCCCTTTCGCGCAGTTTGAGCAGTTCTTCAAAACCAGCCTGAAATAAACCTCTTCGCCGCCCGTTTTTCGCGGGCGGCTCTTCGTGAAAGATGACTATGTCCACTCTGAAACCAACTTCCTCGAAGAACGAGGAGCACGCGCACTGGGGCGGTGTTTTTGCCATGACCCTGTGCGTCTTCGTCCTGATTGCCTCGGAATTTATGCCCGTCAGCCTGCTGACCCCTCTTGCCAGAGATTTAGGCGTAACGGAGGGGCTTGCGGGCCAGGGTATCGCCATTTCCGGCGCGCTGGCGGTGCTGACCAGCCTCTCCCTTTCCCGGCTTGCCGGGAATATGGACCGCAAACACCTTCTGCTGGGCATGACGATCCTGATGGCGCTCTCGGGGATGCTTATCGCTTTCGCCCCAAACTACCTGGTTTACATGACAGGCCGTGCGCTGATCGGGATCGCGATAGGCGGATTCTGGTCCATGTCTGCCGCAACGGCCATTCGCCTCGTTCCGCAGCATCAGGTCTCGCGCGCGCTGGCGATATTCAACGGGGGGAACGCGCTGGCGACGGTGGTCGCCGCCCCGCTCGGGAGTTATCTCGGCGCCACCATTGGCTGGCGCGGCGCCTTCCTGTGCCTGGTGCCCGTGGCGACGCTGGCGTTTCTCTGGCAACGTTTTAGCCTGCCCAACATGCCCGGCAATACAAAGACGGCGTCACGGTCAACCGTCTTTCGGCTATTCCGCCAGCGGGTGGTTTCCCTCGGTTTGCTGGCCTGCGGCCTGTTCTTTATGGGACAGTTTGCGCTGTTTACCTATGTGCGCCCGTTTCTCGAAACCGTCACGCAGGTCTCCCCCTCCGGCTTATCGCTTATTTTACTGACCATCGGCGTCGCGGGTTTTGTTGGCACGCTGCTCGTTGCGCTGGTTCTCAACGCCGCGTTTTACCCGACGTTAATCGCCATTCCTCTGCTGATGGCCGTCATTGCAGGCGCGTTGATACTGACCGGCCACAGCGTGTGGATCGTTGCCCTGCTGTTAGGCTTCTGGGGGATGCTGGCGACAGCGGCGCCCACGGGATGGTGGACATGGATTGCGCGAACGCTGCCGGAAGATGCTGAGGCCGGCGGCGGATTAATGGTCGCCGTAATCCAGCTCGCCATTGCGCTCGGCTCAACGGCGGGCGGTATGGTGTTCGATCGTAGCGGCTGGCAGAGCACGTTTGCCTTGAGCGGCATGTTGCTCCTCGGCGCGGTTGTGTTGACGCTTCTGCTTTCGCGTCTTCACAAATCACTCGCCGGATGAATTGTTGTCGCTTTCCTTCGCAACTGGTGTAGTGTTTTTAAACGATTCATCACTCTGAAGAGAAGCGGCGACATGATTAACATCCTCGGCAAAACCACCTCCATCAACGTGCGTAAAGTGCTCTGGACCTGCGAAGAAGCGGGCATCAGCTACCGGCAGGAAGATTACGGCAGCGGTTTTGCCTCGACGGAAACCGACGCCTTCCGCGCCCTGAACCCCAACGCCATGGTGCCGGTGCTGATGGACGACGATTTCGTGCTGTGGGAGTCCAATTCCATCTGCCGGTATCTGGCGCGCAAGGCCGGGCGTCACGATCTGCTGCCCGCAGAGCCGCAGGCCTGCGCCAACGTTGAGCGCTGGATGGACTGGCAGGCAACCGAGTTTAACACCGCCTGGCGCTATGTCTTCCCGGCGCTGGGGCGTCAAAACCCCGACTTTAACGACCCCGAGCGCATTGCGGCGGGAATAAAAGAGTGGAACCACTGCATCACCATTCTGGAAACCCAGCTGCAGCGCACCGGGGCATTTGCGGCGGGCGAGACGTTTACCCTCGCGGACGTGGTGCTTGGGCTTTCGGTGAATCGCTGGAGAATGACGCCGTTTGACAAGCCCGACGTGCCCGCGATCGAGGCCTGGTTTGAACGCCTTAACCAGCGTCCGGCATTCTTGCGTCACGGCAATAACGGCATGATTTAAAATATTTACGACCATATCTTGAGTAAGGATATTTTATTTAATTATTAAACCCTCGAGATCGTCAGAGGGAATAATAATTAAGCCATATCCTGGACAGCCCGTTGCACCGCTTTGCTAGCCTGACTATTCAGGCAAAGCGTAACCCGGAGGTATTCTTGCTGATTAAACTCAAGAAAGAACGAACGCATAAGGAGGATCGCCGGCTTGCCCTCTGGCTGGCGACCTCGGCAGGTTTGCTGAACGCCATCGCCCTCGGGGCATTTGGTTTTTTCCCCTCACACATGACCGGCAATACCTCACAGTTATCCAGCGAAGTCTCTTCCACCGACCTGAGCGATATTATTTTCTTCGGCTCGATTATTCTTTCATTTGTCGCAGGCGCCATTGTTGCGCGCGCGATCGTGATATGGGGCATTATCCATAACGTCAGGCTGATTTTTTGCCAGATCCTGTTCGTCGAGGGGATATTGCTGACCGGCGTCTCCCTCTACGAGATGTATTTTCATGCCCTCACCAGCAACCGCGAGATTATTCTTTTTCTCTGCGGCCTGATGGGCATTCACAATTCCACCTCCACGCAGCTTTCCGGCGGACGGGTGAGATCGACGCACATTACCGGCACGCTGACGGACGCGGGAATATCCCTGGCTTCCGTCCTGGTGGCAATGCTGCGCAGGGATTACTCCAAAGATACGGCAGCACAAAAAAGTCAGTTGAAAACCCACTTAACCACCCTTTTCTCGTTTATCACGGGCGGCATCGCAGGGCTGCTGCTGTTCAGATGGATCGGGTTTAACGCCATGCTGGCGCTGGGGCTAATGCTCGCCGTAGTCGCTATCTGTTCTATCGTCAGCATCACGGTGCGGGTTCGCCGGGTTCGCGTCTCTCTCTGAAGATAGGGCCGACATTAGGCACGCCCTTGTGACGCTGTCACTTTTAAGAATTCGTTTTAAGACTATTCCGCCCGCACCTCAATCAGCCCTTACGCCATAAGGGCTGGCACAAGGTTTCCCCTGCATTCATAGGGTTACAGATTTTACCCCTTCGCTGGAACCCTTCCCAAACGCTTGCTATAGGTCAATGACCCCCTGCCGAAACATGGCATAACAACAGGCAACCGGCGGTTGCTATAACGCATGCGCACAGGGAGACACACCGCAATGCACCCATTACTCAAACGTTCGCTGCTGTTTGTCAGCGCCATTATCGTGGTCCTCGCCCTCCTCGTCTGGGGGATCGGGCTGGAGACGATTAAGGCACGCCAGGTCGACCTGGTTTATCTCGGGCAACAGCACATAATTCTGGTTTTCTCATCGATGTTTTTTGCCCTGCTGGTGGGTATTCCGGCCGGTATCCTGCTGAGCCGCCCGGCCGCGCGGGGTATCGCCGAATATGTGATGCAAATCTTCAACGTCGGCAACACGCTGCCGCCGCTGGCCGTGCTGGCGCTGGCGATGGTGGTGATTGGCATTGGCGATACGCCCGCCATCATCGCCCTGTTCCTCGCCTCGCTGCTGCCGATCGTGCGTAATACCTATGCCGGGCTGTGCTCGGTTCCGCCGTCGCTGCTGGAAGCGGCAAACGGCATCGGCATGACCAAATGGCAGCGTCTGCGCCAGGTTGAGCTGCCCGCCGCCTGGCCGGTGATGCTCTCGGGGATCCGCATTGCCACCGCCATTAACGTCGGTACCGCGCCGCTGGCGTTCCTGATTGGCGCCAGCAGCTACGGCGAGCTGATTTTTCCCGGTATTTATCTGAACGATTTCCCGACCCTGATCCTCGGCGCGGCGGCCACCGCCCTGTTCGCCCTGATCCTCGATACCCTGCTGGCGGCGCTGGGTCGCGTGATGAGTCCCCATCTTGCTCGATAACAATAACAAGGAGCTTCTATGAGACTGTTTTCCGGCCTGACGGCGCTGTGTGCCGCGGCGCTGTTCACCAGCCAGGCGATGGCGGCCCCGCTGATTCTGGCGACCAAAAGCTTTACCGAGCAGCACATTCTTTCGGCGATGACCGTGCAGTACCTGCAAAAGAAAGGGTTCCAGGTTCAGCCGCAAACCAATATCGCCACGGTGATCTCCCGCAACGCGATGATCAACAAGCAAATTGACATGACCTGGGAGTACACCGGCACGTCCCTGATCATCTTTAACCACATCAACAAGCGCATGTCGCCAGAAGAATCCTACGAGACGGTAAAACGCCTCGACGCGAAGCACGGCCTGGTCTGGCTCAAGCCCGCCGACATGAACAACACCTATGCCTTCGCCATGCAGCGCAAGCGCGCCGAGGCGGAACATATCAACACCATGTCGGAGATGGTGGCGAAGATTGAGCAGATCCGAAAAACCAACCCGGACAAAAACTGGCTGCTGGGCTTAGACCTTGAGTTTGCCGGGCGCAGCGACGGCATGAAGCCGCTTCAGGCCGCGTATAAGATGGAGCTGGACCGCCCGCAGATCCGCCAGATGGACCCCGGTCTGGTCTATAACGCGGTGCGCGACGGCTTCGTCGACGCCGGTCTGATTTACACCACCGACGGACGCGTAAAAGGCTTCGACCTGAAGGTGCTTGAGGATGATAAAGGCTTCTTCCCGAGCTATGCGGTGACGCCGGTGGTGCGTAAGGACACGCTGGAGGCCCATCCCGGTCTGGAAGAGGCGCTCAACACCCTCTCCGCCCAGCTCAACAACGACGTTATCACCGAACTGAACAAGAAGGTGGATATCGACCATCAGTCACCGCAGCAGGTCGCCCGTGATTTCCTGCGTAGCAAGCAGCTGCTGTAGGAGGCGCTATGGATACCGTTCACTATATTCTGGACAACTGGGATTACCTCTTAACCCTTACGCTGCAGCACCTGTGGCTGGTGGCGCTAGCCGTGGGCTTAGCCATTATCATCGGCGTACCGCTGGGCATTTTGATCGTCCGTCATAAATGGCTGGCAACGCCGGTGCTGGGCATCGCCACCATCGTGCTGACCATTCCGTCCATCGCCCTGTTTGGCCTGATGATCCCGCTATTTTCGCTGATCGGTCAGGGCATTGGCGCCCTGCCCGCGATCGCGGCGGTGTTTCTCTACTCGCTGCTGCCGATTGTGCGTAACACCCACACGGCGCTCGACAGCCTGCCGCCGGGGCTGCGTGAAGCCGGGCGCGGCATCGGCATGACCTTCTGGCAGCGCCTGCGCTGGGTTGAAATCCCGATGGCGCTGCCGGTGATATTCGGCGGCATCCGCACCGCCGTGGTGATGAACATCGGCGTGATGGCGATTGCGGCGGTGATCGGCGCGGGCGGTCTGGGCCTGCTGCTGCTCAACGGCATCGGCGGAAGCGACATCCGCATGTTAATTGCTGGCGCATTGATGATTTGTCTTTTAGCGATTGTGCTCGACTGGCTGCTGCACCGTCTGCAGGTGGTTCTGACTCCGAAGGGGATTCGATAATGATAAAACTGGAAAACCTCACCAAACAATTTTCACAGAAGCACGGCCAGACCTTTAAGGCCGTCGACAACGTCAACCTGAACGTGCCCGAAGGGGAAATGTGCGTCCTGCTCGGCCCTTCCGGCTGCGGGAAGACCACCACCCTGAAGATGATTAACCGCCTCATTACCCCCAGCAGCGGGACGATCCTGATCAACGGTGAAGACACCAGCGGCATGGATACCGTCACCCTGCGCCGCAACATTGGCTACGTGATCCAGCAGATTGGCCTGTTCCCGAACATGACCATTGAAGAGAACATCACCGTTGTGCCGCGCATGCTGGGCTGGGATAAAGCGCGCTGCAAAACACGCGCCGAAGAGCTGATGGATATGGTGGCGATGGACCCGCACAAGTTCCTGAATCGCTATCCGCGCGAGATGTCCGGCGGCCAGCAACAGCGTATCGGCGTCATCCGCGCCCTGGCGGCGGATCCGCCGGTACTGCTGATGGATGAGCCCTTCGGCGCGGTGGACCCGATCAACCGCGAGGTGATCCAGAACCAGTTCCTGGAGATGCAGCGCAAGCTGAAAAAAACCGTCATGTTGGTCAGCCACGACATCGACGAGGCCCTGAAGCTAGGCGACCGTATTGCCGTGTTTCGTCAGGGGAAAATCGTGCAGTGCGCCAGCCCGGATGAGCTGCTGGCGAAACCGGCGAATGAGTTTGTCGGCTCCTTTGTCGGCCAGGACCGCACGCTGAAGCGACTGCTGCTGGTCTCGGCAGGCGACGTCACCGACCAGCAGCCGACCATTACGGTGCGGGGTTCGACGCCGCTTCCGGAAGCTTTTGCAACGATGGATGATAACGATATTCGCGCGATTACCGTGGTCGACGAGCACGGCAAGCCGCTGGGCTTTGTGAAGCGTCGCGAAGCGCGTAACGCCAGCGGGACCTGCGCCGACATCCTGCATCCGTTCCGCATGACCGGCAAAGCGGAAGACAACCTGCGCGTGGTGCTGTCGCGCCTGTACGAGAGCAACACCAGCTGGATGCCGATCGTGGATGAGGACGGTCGCTACAACGGCGAGATTTCGCAGGACTATATTGCCGAGTACCTGAGCTCCGGGCGCACGCGTCGGGCGCTGAATATTCATAGCGACAGTTAACCTTTCTGGCCGGGCATCGCCCGGCTTTTTCGCACGCATACCTTTTGCTAACCCCGCGATTTCCCGCCACAATATTGTATCGTCCCAGGTTATTCGCGACTCATGCAACGTCTTCATGTTTACCCCGACATCCGCGCGATGTTTCGTCGACTGCTGATTGCCACCGTCACCGGCGTGCTGGCCGCGCTGGCGGTTGCGGTATTTCGCCACAGCATGTACCTGCTGGAGTGGCTGCTGCTCAGCAACGACAGCGGCAGCCTGGTGAATGCCGCCGCGTCGCTCTCCCCCTGGCGGCGCGCGCTGACGCCCGCGCTGGGCGGGCTGGCTGCCGGACTGTTGCTCTGGGGATGGCAACGGCTGACCGCCCAGCGGCCTCATGCCCCCACCGATTATATGGAAGCGCTGGAGACCGGCGACGGCCAGTTTGATTACGGCGCCAGCCTGGTGAAATCCCTTGCCTCTCTGCTGGTCGTGGCCAGCGGAAGCGCCATCGGGCGTGAAGGGGCGATGATCCTGCTTGCCGCCCTCGCCGCCTCGTTTTTCGCCCGGCGCTTTACGCCCAAATCCGAATGGAAATTATGGATAGCCTGCGGTGCCGCCGCCGGCATGGCCAGCGCCTACCATGCGCCCTTAGCCGGAAGCCTGTTTATTGCGGAGATCCTGTTTGGCACGCTGATGCTGGCCTCGCTCGGCCCGGTGGTTATCGCGGCGGTGGTGGCGCTTCTCACGACGCAGCTCCTGGCCCCCAGAGCAGGAACGCTTTACGAGGTTCATCTGAGCGGTCTCCTCGCCGCAACGGATTATGGTCTGCTGCTCGCCATGGGCCTGCTGGCGGGTCTCTGCGGGCCGCTGCTGATGTGGCTGATGGATTTAAGCCACGAACTGTTTCTGCGCCTTAAGCTTTCGCCGCCATGGCAGCTGGCGCTCGGCGGTTTACTCGTCGGGCTGCTGTCCCTCCTCACGCCGAAGGTGTGGGGGAATGGCTACAGCGTGGTTCAGGCTTTTCTGCTCGCGCCGCCGCTGCTGTCGGTGATTGCCGGGGTATTTATCTGCAAATTACTGGCGGTGCTGGCGAGCAGCGGATCGGGTGAGCCGGGCGGGGTGTTTACGCCCACGCTGTTTGTCGGAATGGCTTCAGGCATGCTGTTTGCGCAGCTTTTCGCGCTGTGGCTGCCGGGTTCTGAGACGGCAATCTTGCTGGGGCTGGCAGGCATGGCCACGCTACTCGCCGCGACCACGCATGCGCCGATTATGTCGGCGCTGATGGTCTGTGAAATGACCGGACAGTATTTTTTACTGCCTGGCTTGCTGGTCGCCTGCGTGGTGGCGTCCGTGCTGTCGCGGACGTTACGCCACGACTCGATCTACGGTCAACACGCCACCGAGGGCAGAGAGATCGATGTACTGCGCTAACTCGCGCTGCTCGGCGCGAGGCAGATACGGCAGTTCACCCACCAGCGGCCCGGGCAGTTTGGCGCTCAGCACGTCGATGATTTCAGCGTAGTGCGCCAGGCCCGGGTTGATGCGGTTTGCTACCCAGCCAATCAGCGGCAGACCGTCATTGGCAATCGCCTGGGCCGTCAGCAGCGCGTGGTTGATGCACCCTTCCTGGATCCCCACCACCATCACCACCGGTAGCTGCTCCTGCACGACCCACTCAGACAGCGGGCGCAAATCATTCATCAGGCTGCGCCAGCCGCCCGTCCCTTCGACCACCACGTGATCAACCTTCGCGCTCAGGCTCGCCAGACCGTCGGACAACAGGGGATAATTAATCAGGCCGCTGTGCGCTACGCTGCTCTCCTCTTCGCTTAACGCAATGGGATTAACCGCGTGATAAGGCAGTTCCAGCGACGAGACGCTTTGCAGCACCAGGGCGTCTTTATTACGCAATCCCTCTGGCGTCTCTTTACTCCCTTTTGCGACCGGTTTGTACCCTGCCACGCGTTTACCGCTTGCTGCGAGTGCCTGCAGCAATGCGCGTGATACGACGGTCTTGCCGACAGAGGTATCTGTACCAGTTACAAAGAAACGCTTAAGCATGACTCACTCCACCTCTTGGGTATGCTTCGAAATATAAACCAGGTAAATAATTCAGTGGAGGAAGTCTACGGGATGCGTGCGCTATCCGGCTTGAGATAGCGCAATTTTTCGTACATCTGCGGATAAGAATTAACCCTGTAACAGGCGGATCAACAGCGAGCCGTTATACATTGCATCTTTGACCAGCGCCGCGCCTGCCATCGTGCCCTGGTTAGAAAACTGGGTGCTTTCAACCGCAATATTTTTGCTGTAGGCGGGAAGCGACTGCTGATGGATACAGGCCGAGATCGCCGGGAAGAGGATCTCCGCCGCCTGGCTGAGCGGCGAGCCAATCAGAATTTTCTGCGGGTTGAAGAGGTTCACCATGATCGCCAGAATGCGGCCAACGTTATTTCCTACCCCGGTAATGATATCTTTCGCCAGCAGATCGCCCTGGCGCGCGGCGGCGCACAGGGAATCGACCGTCAGGGGTTGTCCATGCAGCGAGGAGCTCATGGACTGACTAAGCCGAACCTGCGCCAGCTCCAGCACGCTCTCCACGCTGGCAATGGTCTCCAGACAGCCGTGGTTGCCGCAGTAGCAGCGCTTGCCGTACGGGTCGACCTGGGTGTGGCCAATTTCCACCAGGCTGCTGCTTCCGGCGTGAAGAAGGCGTCCGTCGGTGATCACGCCCGCGCCGACGTTATGGTCGATGACGACCTGAATCACGTCCCGCGCCCCGCGCGATGCGCCAAACAGCGCCTCCGCCATCGTCCAGGCGCTGATGTCATGCTGAATATAGACCGGCACGCCGGTATGGTTTTTCAGCACCTCGCCCAGCGGCATCTCTTTGACATCGTCGTAAAACGGCATGCGGTGAACAATACCGTTTTCGGTATCTATAATCCCCGGCATGGTGATGGCAATCGCCGTCAGGCGTTCAAGCCGCTGCTGATGGCGGATAAAGAAGCGATCGATGTGCGAGACAATGGCGTCGAGGAGCGGTTGCTCCGCGTTGAGCGGCAGCTCAAGCCGGTCTTCCACCACCAGCTTGCTGCTCAGATCGCGCAGCGCGAGAAAGATCTCCCCGCGGCTGATGCGCAGTGACAGGTAGTGCCATGCTTCTGTTTCAACCACCAGCCCGACGGCCGGACGGCCACGGCTGCCCGGCTCCTGAATTTCTGTCTCCTGGACCAGGTGTGCTTCCAGCATCTCGCGGACAATCTTGGTGATACTGGCAGGTGCCAGCTGTGCCAGGCGCGATAGATCGATACGCGAAACCGGACCAAGCTGATCAATCAGGCGATATACCGCGCCAGCGTTGGTCTGCTTAATCTGATCGATATGCCCTGGCTGACTATCAGCAACCACCTCGTACTCCCTTATTTTCGAGCTTCGAAATAAACTGTTTGCTATGGTGAAGCACTTCCCTGTCCGTCGTCAAATATTTACTTAGCCATGTGATTTACCGCACATTTCTGCCCCCTTTTTCCAGTAAATGTCGCCCGGCAGAGGCGCTGATGAGCTGGTGTTTGAATCGCTGTGCGGCATGGCTCTGTTCGCGATGCTTTGACCACACCAGCCACATCTCTGAAACGGCGTCCTCTTCGGCGATGGTCACCCAGCGCATTTCGCGCAATTGTACCCGCTTAAAGGAGGCCGGAAGAATAGATACGCCCAGCCCGGCGGCGACCAGACCGATAATGGTCATCGCTTCCCCCACCTCCTGGGTAATGACCGGGGCAAGATCGTAGCGGCGCATCAGCCCCAGGATATCGTCATACAGCCCCGTTCCGACCTGCGGGTCAAAAAAGACGAACGGCTCTTTTGCCAGCTCCACCAGCGACACCGCCGGACGCGACGCCAGCGGGTGATCGTGCGGGATCATCGCCATCAGCGGCTCGCGCAGGATCACCTCCCACGCCAGCGTGTCCGGGAGCTGGGTGTTACGCATCAGCCCCAGATCAAGCGCCCCCTCGTTCAGCGGCGCAATCTGCTCGCGGGTGTTGATTTCGCGCGTCTGGATATGAACATCCGGAAAGTGTCGGCGGAATGACGAAAGGGTTTCTGAGACGGCGCTGATAAACGGTGCCGACGAGGTAAACCCGATGCGCAGCTCGCCGGCTTCACCGAGATAGAGCCGCTCTGCCCGGGCAGCGGCCTCATCGACCATGCTCAGAATTTGTCGGCTGTCGATCAGGAACTGCTTGCCCGCCGCCGTCAGGCTCACGCTGCGGTTAGTGCGGGCCAGAAGGCGCGCGCCAACCTGCTGCTCCAGGATCTGGATCTGCTGGCTTAACGGTGGCTGAGAGATATTCAGCCGCGCCGCCGCGCGTCCAAAATGCAGCTCTTCGGCGACGGCGACAAAATAGCGAAGATGACGCAGCTCGATATTCATATTTCTAAAGTATCATTTGAGATTATTAATATATTAGACAGAATATTTACATTTTCCTACCCTGAAGGGGTGGTCATACCCGTCACCAGAAATCACGGGGATGTTTAAGCAAGGAAACTGTGTGAGTCGTACAACTACTATTGATGTCGATCCGGCAAGCGATATCAATGATTTACCTCCAGCATCGCAGCCGGTTCAGTTCATTAAACGTGGTACCCCCCAATTTATGCGCGTCACGCTGGCGCTCTTTTCCGCCGGTCTGGCCACCTTCGCCCTGCTCTATTGCGTTCAGCCGATCCTGCCCGTCCTCTCCCATGAGTTTGGCGTATCGCCTGCCAGCAGCAGCATTTCGCTCTCTATATCAACCGGCATGCTGGCGATTGGACTGCTCTTTACCGGGCCGCTGTCCGACGCCATTGGCCGTAAACCGGTGATGGTGACGGCGCTGATGCTGGCCTCGGTCTGCACGCTACTCTCGACCATGATGACCAGCTGGCACGGCATTCTGGTGATGCGCGCGCTGATTGGGCTCTCGCTCAGCGGCGTGGCGGCGGTCGGGATGACCTATCTGAGTGAAGAGATCCACCCGAGCTTTGTTGCCTTCTCGATGGGGCTTTACATCAGCGGGAACTCGATTGGCGGGATGAGCGGACGCCTGCTGAGCGGGGTATTCACGGACTTCTTTAGCTGGCGTATTGCGCTGGCGGTGATTGGGTGTTTCGCGCTGGCCTCCGCGCTGATGTTCTGGAAAATTCTGCCGGAATCGCGCCATTTTCGCCCGACATCGCTGCGCCCGAAAACGCTGTTTATCAACTTCCGCCTGCACTGGCGCGATAAAGGGCTGCCGCGCCTGTTTCTGATGGGCTTCCTGCTGATGGGCGCCTTCGTCACGCTGTTTAACTATATTGGCTATCGGCTGATGCTCTCGCCGTGGCATTTGAATCAGGCCGTTGTCGGTTTACTCTCGGTTGCCTATTTGACCGGCACGTGGAGCTCACCAAAAGCCGGCGCGATGACCGCGCGCTACGGACGCGGTCCGGTCATGTTGTTCTTTACGGCACTCATGCTGCTCGGCCTGCTGCTGACGCTCTTCTCCTCCCTGTGGCTGATTTTTGCCGGGATGCTGCTCTTCTCAGCCGGGTTCTTCGCCGCCCACTCGGTCGCCAGCAGCTGGATTGGCCCGCGCGCCCGTCGTGCCAAAGGCCAGGCGTCGTCGCTTTATCTGTTCAGCTATTATCTGGGCTCCAGCATCGCCGGGACGCTCGGCGGCGTGTTCTGGCATAGCTACGGCTGGAACGGCGTGGGCGGGTTTATTGCGCTGATGCTCTGTGCCGCGCTGCTGGTGGGGGCAAGTCTGCATCAGCGTTTGAGATAACATGCGGGCGGGCTGATATCCATAAAAACGGCACCAGCGAACTGGTGCCGTTTCTCGTTCAGGAGTCCCAGGCCTGCTCTATCTTGCCGGCCTCAAACTGCGGAGGCGGTTTTCGGAAACGGCGCGTGAGCCATGTCAGGTAAAGGATCCCCAGAGCCGCCCAGATGAGGCCAAGCGTCAGGGAGGTCGCTTCGAGGTTTATCCACAGCACGCCGACCGTGACGGCACCCACGAGCGGCAGCAGAAGATAGTGGAACCGATCTTTCCACGTTTTGTTCAGCCCCTGGCGCCGCCAGAAATGATTGTACACCGACAGGTTAACAAACGTAAACGCCACCAGCGCACCGAAGTTGATCAGCGCCGTCGCGGTTACGAGGTCAAAGTACAGGGCTGACAGGGCAACCATCCCTACCATAATGACGTTCAGGGCCGGCGTGCGCCATTTCGGATGCACGTAGCCAAACACCCGCTCCGGAAAGACGTTATCACGCCCCATCACGTAAAGCAGGCGTGAGACGCTGGCGTGCGAGGCCAGGCCTGAAGCAAGCGTATTGACAAACGTGGTGCAAAGAAACACCGACTGGAAGAGCTTGCCGCCCACGTACAGCGCAATTTCCGGCAGCGCGGCGTCCGGGTTCTTGAAGCGCGCGATCGTCGGGAAAAAGAGCTGCATGAAAAACGAGGCAACAATGAATATCAGCCCACCGTACAGTGCGGTCAGGAAAATGGCTTTGGGGATCACGCGCGCCGCGTTTGGCGTCTCTTCCGACAGCGTGGTGACCGCGTCGAAGCCGAGGAAAGAGAAGCAGACGATCGTCGCGCCGGTAATAATCGGGATCAGGTGGGCGTTCTCGCTGATAAACGGCTGGAGCGACCAGACGGTGCCGACGCCCTCCCCCTTGTGCAGGCCATGCACCACGAGGATGACAAACACCACCATGATCGCGACCTGCACCAGCACAAACAGGGTGTTAAAGTTGGCGACCAGATTCACGCTCTTCAGGTTCGCCAGCGTCAGGATGGTCACAAACCCCACCACCCAGACCCACGGCGGGACGTCAGGGAACAGCGCGGAAAGGTAGATTTTCGCCAGCAGCACGTTAATCATCGGCAGGAAGAGATAGTCCAGCAGCGATGACCAGCCAACCATAAAGCCTAAGTGAGGTCCGATCGATTTCTGCGTGTAGGTGTACGCGGAGCCCGCTTCCGGGAACTGCCGTACCAGCTTGCCGTAGCTGATGGCGGTAAACATGACGCCAGCCAGCGCCAGGAGATACGAGGCGGGCACGTGACCATTGCTGATACCGGACACAATGCCGAAGGTATCAAACACGGTCATCGGGGTGAGGTAAGCCAGCCCCATCATGACCACCTGCCAGAGCTTGAGGGAGCTGCGCAGCCGGGTTCTTCCGGCCATGCGCGGCGAATCAAGAGAGGTGTTAGTCGCCATAAACCGTCCCCCCCATGCTTACCGTGGTTTGCAATCGCGTTGACCTTAACGCAAACCTGCTTAGCAAAGGGGGAAGTTGTAAAGAACTCACGCGATCGTACCAGCTCACCGTCTCTGGCTCGCACTCACAGCAGGCGCCAGACTGGCCCCCTTCGCCCTGCGGATAGTTGAACATCTGCATCATTTCCTACCTCGTCACACAGTGTCGTTAAGAAAATCCCTGTGCCGCCTGCGCTCCATAACGCGACTCCCGGGAGATAGCTGGCGTGCCAGCGAACAGTTCGGCCAGGCTCCGCGCAGGCCGTATGGTAATACGTACAAGATGTAACAAAGCGGCCCCTTGCCGGGGCACGTCATCAGGCGTTTTTCAACATCCACTCGATTTCAGTTTCGGTGATCAGGCGCTCAAACTGCAGTAATTCATCATTTTTGCAGGCGTGATAGACGTGGCAGAAACGTTCGCCCAGACGCTCTCGGAGGCTATCGTTTTGCATAAACTCCCACAGCGCATCGCTCTGACGAATCGGGAACGGCAGGCCGTCCTGCTCCAGACCATTGCCTTCCACCTCTTCCTGCAGCGGTAAATCGTTGTCCAGCCCGTGCAAAATACCGGCAAAAATTGCCGCCATTACCAGATACGGGTTCGCGTCTGCGCCCGCCACCCGGTACTCGACCCGATGGTTATGGCGATCGCCACAGGGGATGCGCAGGGCAACCGTGCGATTATTGTGTCCCCATGACGCCTGCGTCGGCACGTACATACCCGGCTGGAAACGGCGGTACGAGTTAACGTTCGGTGCCAGCAGCGCCATGGAGGCTGGCATCAGATCGATCATCCCGGCCAGCGCGCGTTTCAGCAGCGCGGAATCCTCGCCGCTGGCGTCTGCGAGCACGTTTTCGCCTCGGTTGTTCTGCATGCTGATGTGGATATGCATCCCGCTGCCCGCATGCTCTTCATACGGCTTTGCCATAAACGTGGCGTGCATCTTATGTTTTTCCGCCATCTGCCTGACGAGACGTTTTAGCGCCAGCGCATCGTCGCAGGCATCGAGCACGTTTTCCGTGTGGTGCAGGTTAATCTCAAACTGGCCCGGGGAGGCCTCAGCCACCGCGCCGTCGGCGGGGATCAGCTGCAGCTGCGCCAGTTCGTCAATGTCGTTCAGCACGTCGGCAAAGTGGTTGAGATTATCAACCGAGTAGACCTGACTTTGCGTGTTGCGCACGTCGGTGCCCGGCGCGCAGGGTGGCTGCAGATAGCCGTCGGCATCGCGTTTACGGTCAAGTAAATAGAACTCCAGCTCTACCGCTACCACGGGGAACAGACCGCGCTGGCGCAGCTGCTGCCAGAGTCGGTTGAGTACGTTCCGCGGCTCAACGTCAAAGGGAGCGCCATCTTCATCGACCATGGTGAGCTGCACCTGACCAATGTATTCCGGGTCGGCGGCGGACGGCGTCAGGGTACCCGGCACCGGCACGCAGATGCAGTCCGGCTCGCCGAGCTCCTGCCCCAGGCCCGCCTCTTCCACGACGTTCCCCAAAATGTCCATGGCGAAAACCGATGCCGGGAAATAGCAGCCTTTTTCAAGCTTGCTCAGTCCGGCAACCGGGATGCGTTTACCGCGAAAACAGCCGTTGAGGTCGGTCAGGAGGACATCAATAAACTGGGTGTCAGGATACTTTTCTAAATAGCGCTTCACCTCCTGCGTAAAGGCGCTGCCCCGCCTCTCTTCCGTGTGCTGCACAAAGTTCTCAACTTCTACGATATTGGTTTCCATGATTTACCACCGTTTTGGGATGTGTGTTCGCTGCGCTGGACCGTCAAATATAATGTCCACCCTATCGAATCTGTATGCAAATAAATTGTTTGTCAAATGTTAAATTAAGTTTGCAAAAGGCAGATCCCGTTGCTAGATTGAGAAAATATTGAACGAAAAGGCCGTTTAGCAGGCGAAAATGGCCTAAATTTAGTCCACTTTGTGAGAGCGATAATGGAAAATATAATGAACAAGCCAGTCATTGGCGTGGTGATGTGTAGAAACAGGCTTAAGGGTCATGAGACCCAAACCCTGCAAGAAAAGTACCTGAATGCCATTATAAACGCGGGGGGCTTACCAATTGCCCTACCGCATGCGCTCGCAGAGCCAGAGCTCCTTGCTGCCCTGCTGCCCACCCTGGACGGAATTTACCTGCCGGGCAGCCCAAGTAACGTGCAGCCGCACCTTTATGGTGAAAACGGCGATGAGCCTGACGCCGATCCCGGGCGAGATCTTCTGAGTATGGCGCTGATTGCCGCCGCGCTCGAAAGGCGCATCCCCATTTTCGCCATCTGCCGGGGGCTGCAGGAGCTGGTTGTTGCGACGGGAGGGACGCTGTATCGCCGCCTGTTCGAGCAGAACGACCTGCTTGAGCACCGGGAAGATCCTGAGCTGCCGGTTGAGCTACAATACGCCCCGTCTCATGAAGTTCAGGTTCAGGAGGGAGGACTGCTGTCTCAATTAATACCAGGCTGTAACACATTTTGGGTAAACTCGTTACACGGGCAAGGTGCACGGACGTTAGGACCACGGCTTCGCGTGGAGGCCCGCTCGACGGACGGGCTGGTCGAAGCGGTCAGCGTTCATGACCACCCTTTTGCCCTCGGCGTGCAATGGCACCCCGAATGGAACAGCAGCGAGTACGCCCTGTCCCGTATGTTGTTTGAAGGTTTTATCACCGCCTGTCAAAGCCACATTGCCGAGAAGCAACGGCTTTGACCACTACCGTAAAGGAAATGCAACTATGAGCGATGACGGACTGGCGCCAGGGAAACGTCTGTCTGAGATCCGCCAGCAGCTGGGTCTCTCGCAGCGGCGTGCCGCCGAACTGTCTGGGTTAACACACAGTGCCATCAGCACCATTGAGCAGGATAAAGTCAGTCCTGCCATCAGTACGCTGCAAAAGCTGCTGAAAGTTTATGGGCTGTCGCTCTCGGAATTCTTTTCGGAACCGGAAAAACCTGATGAACCGCAGGTGGTTATTAATCAGGAAGACCTTATCGAAATTGGCAGTCAGGGGGTTTCGATGAAGCTGGTTCATAACGGAAATCCGAACCGTACGCTGGCGATGATTTTTGAAACTTACCAGCCTGGAACCACGACCGGAGAGAGGATCAAACACCAGGGTGAGGAGATCGGTACGATACTGGAAGGTGAAATAGTGTTGACCATAAATGGCCAGCCTTATCACCTGGTTGCGGGGCAGAGCTATGCCATCAATACCGGCATACCGCACAGCTTCAGCAATACCTCGGCAGGCATCTGCCGCATTATCAGTGCCCACACCCCCACCACGTTCTAATCACCACTCGTTCCCGGCGTAAGCGCGCTTACGCCGGGACACATAAAAACGATCGATATCGGCATTTTACGGGTTAATTCCCGGGATGCCTTACGGCTTCGTATTGCCTGAAACGGCCATGACTTTATTTATCTGATTGCGAAAGAAAGGAGTGAATATGCATTTTCAGCACCTGACTTACTGGCAGGATAAAGCAAAAAACAGCGCCATCGAGACCCGATTATTTATTAACGGTGCCTATTGCGACGCCGCCGATAATACCACGTTTGATACCGTCAATCCCGCTACCCAAAAGACGCTGGCGCACGTAGCCCGGGGCAAGCAGGCGGACGTGGACCGCGCGGTTCAGGCCGCGCGTGAGGTATTCGAGCGCGGCGACTGGTCGCAGGCGTCCCCGGCGCAGCGCAAATACGTGCTCAATAAGCTCGCCGATCTGATGGAACGCCACGGCGAAGAGCTGGCCTTGCTGGAAACCCTGGACACCGGTAAACCCATCCGCCACAGCCTGCGCGACGATATTCCCGGCGCGACGCGCGCCATCCGCTGGTACGCCGAAGCGGCGGATAAAGTCTACGGCGAAGTGGCGCCTACCGGGCCGGGCGAGCTGGCGATGATCGTGCGCGAGCCGATCGGGGTTGTCGCCGCCATCGTCCCCTGGAACTTTCCGCTGCTGCTGGCCTGCTGGAAGCTGGGCCCGGCGCTGATCGCGGGCAATAGCGTGGTGTTGAAGCCGTCGGAGAAATCGCCCCTCACCGCCCTGCGCCTGGCCGGGCTGGCGAAAGAAGCGGGCCTGCCGGACGGCGTGCTGAATGTGATAAGCGGTTACGGCCACGAAGCGGGCCAGGCGCTGGCGCTGCATCCAGAGGTCGAGGTGCTGACGTTTACCGGCTCGACCCGAACCGGCAAGCAGCTGCTGAAGGACGCCGGAGAAAGCAACATGAAGCGCGTCTGGCTGGAGGCTGGCGGCAAAAGCGCCAACATTATCTTTGCCGACTGTCCTGACCTGGACAAGGCCGTGAGCGCGACCGCCGCCGGCATTTTTTACAATCAGGGGCAAGTCTGTATCGCCGGTACCCGCCTGCTGCTCGAAGACAGCATCGCCGATGACTTTCTGGCAAGGCTCAAAGAGCAGGCCCGTCACTGGCAGCCGGGCGATCCGCTCGACCCCGACAGCACGATGGGCATGCTCATCGACGCTGCGCACGCCGATACCGTCCACACGTTTATTCGCGAGGGAACCCGGAAAGGGACGCTGCTGCTGGACGGGCGGGAACACCCCTGGCCTTCCGCGGTAGGCCCAACCATTTTTGTCGACATCGACCCCGCCTCCCCGCTGTGCCGGGAAGAGATTTTCGGACCGGTGCTGGTCGTTACCCGCTTTAAAACCGAAGAGGAAGCCTTAACGCTGGCCAACGACAGTGAATACGGGCTTGGCGCGGCGGTCTGGACCCGCGATCTCTCCCGCGCGCACCGCATGAGCCGCCGCCTGAAGGCTGGCTCGGTCTTCGTCAATAACTATAACGACGGGGATATGACCGTCCCCTTTGGCGGCTATAAGCAGAGCGGCAACGGTCGCGATAAGTCCCTGCACGCGCTCGAAAAATTCACCGAACTGAAAACCATTTGGATTGCCCTGGAGCCTCAATCATGACCGAACATACCACCAGCTACTACGCGGCCAGCGCGAACGCGTACGAACCTTTCCCGACGCTTAACGAGTCAATCAGCTGCGACGTGTGCGTGGTGGGCGGCGGCTATACCGGCCTCTCCTCCGCGCTGCATCTCGCCGAAATGGGCTACGACGTGGTGCTCCTTGAAGGGGCGCGCATCGGCTATGGCGCCAGCGGGCGCAACGGCGGCCAGCTGGTTAACTCCTACAGCCGCGATATCGACGTTATTGAGAAAAACTACGGCCCCGATGCCGCCAGAGCCCTCGGGAGCATGATGTTTGAAGGCGGGGAAATTATCCGGGAGCGTATCCAGCGCTATCAGATCCAGTGCGACTATCGTCCCGGCGGGCTGTTTGTGGCGCTAAACCATAAGCAGCTGGAGACGCTGGAGGAGCAAAAAGCCAACTGGGAACGCTACGGCAACACGCAGCTGGAGCTGCTGGACGCCAGCGCCATCCGCCGGGAAGTCGACAGCGAACGCTATACCGGCGCGCTGCTGGACCGCAGCGGGGGGCACATTCATCCGCTGAACCTGGCGATCGGCGAAGCGGACGCCATTCGCCTGAACGGCGGGCGGGTGTATGAACAGTCCCCGGTGACCGCCATTCAGCACACCAGCCCGGCCGTGGTCAGTACGCAACGGGGCCAGGTGACGGCCCGCTATGTCATCGTCGCCGGGAATGCCTATCTGGGCGATAAAATCGAACCGGAGCTGGCAAAACGCAGCATGCCCTGCGGCACGCAGGTGGTCACCACCGCCCCGCTGCCGGAAGAGGTCGCCCGCACGCTGATCCCCAATAACTACTGCGTGGAAGATTGCAACTACCTGCTGGACTACTACCGTCTCACCGCCGACAACCGTCTGCTGTACGGCGGCGGCGTAGTGTACGGCGCGCGCGATCCGGACGATGTCGAGCGCCTGGTGATGCCAAAGCTGCTGAAAACCTTCCCTCAGCTGGCTGGCGTCAAAATCGACTACCGCTGGACGGGCAACTTCCTGCTGACCCTGTCGCGTATGCCGCAGTTTGGTCGTCTGGATAAAAACATCTATTACATGCAGGGCTACAGCGGCCACGGCGTGACCTGCACCCATCTGGCCGGACGGCTGATCTCGGAACTGTTGCGCGGTGACGCCGAACGCTTTGATGCGTTTGCCAACCTGCCGCACTACCCCTTCCCTGGCGGCCGCAGCCTGCGGATCCCCTTCACGGCGATGGGCGCGGCGTATTACAGCCTGCGCGATCGTCTTGGCGTATGATCGTTTCGACAAAAGGGTATATGACATGAGTAACCAGGAATTTCATCAGCGCAGACTTTCTGCCACCCCGCGCGGCGTAGGCGTAATGTGTAATTTCTTTGCCCGCTCGGCGGAGAATGCCACGCTTACCGACGTGGAAGGCAACGACTATATTGATTTCGCCGCCGGGATCGCGGTACTGAATACCGGCCATCGTCATCCCGAACTGGTGGCCGCGGTGGAAAAACAGCTTCACCAGTTCACCCACTCGGCCTACCAGATTGTGCCGTATGAAAGCTACGTTTCATTAGCTGAAAAGCTTAACGAGCTGGCCCCGGTGCAGGGCCCGGCCAAAACGGCGTTCTTCACCACGGGCGCGGAAGCGGTGGAAAACGCCATTAAAATCGCCCGGGCCCATACCGGCAGACCGGGCGTGATTGCCTTCGGGGGCGGCTTTCACGGCCGAACCTATATGACCATGGCGCTCACCGGCAAGGTCGCGC
Source organism: Enterobacter sp. PP-008-ECC_S150 (assembly GCF_045257065.1). Classification (NCBI taxonomy): domain Bacteria; kingdom Pseudomonadati; phylum Pseudomonadota; class Gammaproteobacteria; order Enterobacterales; family Enterobacteriaceae; genus Enterobacter; species Enterobacter sp. PP-008-ECC_S150. Next base: position 339,594 of record NZ_JBJHHG010000002.1, read on the forward strand.
CTTACAAGCTGGGATTTGGCCCCTTCCCGGGGTCGGTTTATCACGTGCCGTATCCTTCCGAGCTGCACGGCATCACGACGCAGGATGCCGTCACGGCGATTGAACGCCTGTTCAAAGCCGATATTGAGGCGAAACAGGTGGCGGCGATTATTTTTGAACCCATTCAGGGTGAAGGCGGGTTCAACGTCGCTCCGCCAGAGCTGGTGGCCGCCATCCGCCGGATCTGTGACGAGCACGGGATCGTGATGATTGCCGACGAAGTGCAGAGCGGCTTCGCCCGCACGGGTAAACTGTTTGCCATGGAACACTACGCGGACAAGCCCGACCTGATGACGATGGCTAAAAGCCTGGCGGGCGGAATGCCGCTGTCCGGCGTGGTGGGCCGCGCCGAGATCATGGATGCGCCGGCTCCCGGCGGTCTTGGGGGAACCTATGCCGGCAACCCGCTTGCGGTGGCCGCCGCGCACGCGGTGCTGAATGTTATCGACAACGAGTCGCTCTGCGCCCGCGCCCGCCTTCTGGGCGAGCGGCTGAACGCTACGCTGGAGGAAATTCAGGGCACCTTCCCCGCGCTCGTGGCAATAAGGGGAAGAGGATCGATGATTGCGGCGGAGTTTTTTGATCCCGAGAGCCGTCAACCTTCAGCCGCCATCGCGCAGGCTATCCAGCAAAAGGCGCTCGCCCAGGGCCTGCTGCTGTTGATCTGCGGCCAGTACGGCAACGTGATCCGCTTCCTTTATCCGCTGACCATTCCGGATGCCCAGTTCACCCAGGCGCTGGCGATCCTGCAACAGGTTATGCGTGATAAGGCCTAAGTGCCCACTGAGAACCGTCTTCCGGAAGTCCGGGAGACGGTTTCTACGGAGGAAGTGTTGGGGAATTGGGTCCGTTTCATTGTATGCTCACTGAAACACATCCCCGGCAAGAGGTAATAAGAATTGCAAAAATCATCAGCCTATCAGTCAGTTGTGAAAACCTTCCAGCGCCTTTCTCGCTTCTCTCACCTCTCCTCCATCGCCAGCTGGGACATGTTCACCATGATGCCGCCCGGCGGCAGCGCCGCGCGCGGTGAGGCGCTGGCGGAAATGAGCGTCCTGCAGCACCAGATCCTAACCGATAAAAAGGTTGGCGACCTGTTAGCAGCGGCGGCAGGGGAAGATCTGAATGACGTCGAACAGGCCAACCTGCGTGAAATGACGCGCCACTACCAGCAGGCGACCCTGCTGCCGGAATCGCTGGTGGAGGCCAAATCGCTGGCGGGCAGCAGGTGCGAACACGCCTGGCGTACGCAGCGCCCCGCCAACGACTGGCAGGGCTTTTCCGCCAACCTGAAAGAGGTGGTTAAACTCAGCCGCGAAGAAGCTCGCCTGCGGGCAGAAGCCAAAGGCTGTACGCCGTACGACGCGCTGCTGGATATTTTTGAACCCGACATGACCAGCGCGCGTCTGGACGTCCTGTTCGGCGACATGAAATCCTGGCTGCCGGACCTGCTGGCAAACGTGGTGGAAAAACAGGCCCAGCGCGCCTTTATTCCCCCGCAGGGCCCCTTCCCGACGGCGACCCAGCGTGAGCTGGGTCTGGAAGCCATGAAGATGCTCGGCTTCGATTTTAACGGCGGTCGCCTGGACGTGAGCGCGCACCCGTTTTGCGGCGGCGTACCGGAGGACGTGCGCATCACCACGCGCTATGACGAGGATGAACTGCTCAGCGCGCTGTTTGGCGTGATCCACGAAACCGGACACGCGCGCTACGAGCAGAACCTGCCGCGCGCGTGGGCCGGGCAGCCTGTTGCCCTCGCCCGCTCAACCGCGATCCACGAATCCCAGAGCCTGTTCTTCGAGATGCAGCTGGGACGCAGTGAAGCCTTCCTCAGACATCTCCTCCCTGCGGTGCACGCCCGCTTTGGCAGCCAGGCGGCGTTCAGCGAAGAGAACTTTATTGCCTGGAACCAGCGCGTGAAGCCGGGCTATATCCGCGTCGATGCGGACGAAGTGAGCTACCCGGCACACGTGGTGCTGCGCTATGAGATCGAGCGCGCGCTGATCAACGGCGAGATTGAGGTGGACGATATTCCCGCCCTGTGGGATGAGAAAATGCAGGCCTGGCTCGGGTTATCGACCAAAGATAACTACCGCAACGGCTGTATGCAGGATATCCACTGGACCGACGGCGGTTTTGGCTACTTCCCGTCCTACACGCTTGGCGCCATGTATGCCGCGCAGCTGTTCCATGCTGCGAAAACGGCGCTGCCGGGCCTGCAGGCTTCCATCGCTCAAGGCGATTTTTCGGCGCTGTTTGACTGGCTGCGCCAGAACATCTGGCAGCACGGCAGCCGCTTCAGCACGTCGCAGTTGATTACCCAGGCGACGGGCGAAGATCTGAATATTCGTTACTTCCGCGAACATCTCACCTCGCGCTATTTGTAACCTGTTTGGCAGGAGTGAGGAACCGCCAGTAAATTTTTTAAGCAGAAGCGATAACCTTGTTTCAGAACGACTAAAGGCTTTCAGCGATGCCCTGGTCCGGCTGTAAATCGCTGAGCCGCCCTGGCACGTTCACCGGTGTGGTCGTTACAGAGTAGCAAGGAACATAAAGTGAACGGAATGACCACCACAGCCGTATGTTCCCCCTCACCCCAGCCCTCTCCCTCAAGGGAGAGGGGGTCATCCATGCTGGCATTATTTTGTGGGGAACCCAGGCGATGTACATATGGTTACACGCCGATACCAATCACTCACGGAAACCTCGAATTTACAGGCATATAGTTATTTCAACGGCCCCGCAGTGGGGTTAAATGAAAAACCAAATTCGAGGGTATGAGAATGAATAAAGTATTAGCTCTGGTTGTTGCCGCTGCTATGGGTCTGTCTTCTGCTGCATTTGCTGCTGACACTACCGCAACTGCTGCACCGGCTGCCGCACCTGCTGCAACCACCACCGCTGCGCCAGCAAAAGCGGTTCACCATAAGAAACATCACAAAGCTGCAGCGAAAAAAGAAGCCGCTGCACCAGCAACCGCAGCACCAACCGAGCAGAAAGCTCAGGCTGCCAAAAAGCACCATAAAAAAGCCGCTAAACCGGCTGTAGAGCAGAAAGCACAGGCTGCTAAAAAGCATCACCACAAAAAAGCCGCTAAACCGGCTGTAGAACAGAAAGCACAGGCTGCTAAAAAGCACCACCACAAAAAAGCCGCTAAACCGGCTGTAGAGCAGAAAGCGCAGGCTGCTAAAAAGCACCACAAAAAAGCAGTAAAACATCACGCTGCTAAACCCGCTGCACAGCCAGCTGCATAAGCGTACAGGCTAAACCGTGCCCTTCGGGGCACGTTGGTAAACCGGCGCTGAACCGGAACAGGTTCCGCGCCGTTTTTTTATCCGGAGGGCGTATGCTGCGACGCTATCGGTTTGAGCTGATTCTGATCCTGCTTATTTTATGCGCGCTCATCGCCAGCCATTTTTATCTTTCCTGAATGTAGCACGCTGATTTTACTCCCACTTTAGCGCTGTCCCGTCTATAGTATTTTCATAGGGTTCACTTTTAATAATCATAATTACCCCCACCAGAGTGTGATATGCGTAAATCTGTTGTGTTGTTACTGGGAACGTTTGGTCTTTTTTCTGGATTCTCACATGCGGATGATGGCGGTGATGGCACCATTAGCGCGAAAGAGCTAAAGACGCTTTTTTTCGGTCATGACGATCGTACCCGCGTTACCGACCCCACCCAGGCGCCCTGGGATGCCATAGGTCAACTGGAAACCGCCAGCGGTAACCTGTGTACCGCGACGCTGATCACCCCGCAGCTTGCCCTGACGGCAGGCCACTGTCTGTTAACGCCCCCGAACGGCAAGCCGGATAAAGCGGTTGCCCTGCGGTTTGTGTCGCAAAAAGGGACCTGGCGCTATGAAATTCACGGTATTGAAGGACGGGTCGATCCGTCTCTCGGTAAACGCCTGAAACCGGACGGCGACGGCTGGATAGTGCCGCCGGCGGCCGCCTCGTGGGATTTCGGCCTGATCGTTTTACGCTACCCGCCTTCCGGCATTACGCCGCTGCCGCTATTTGACGGTGACAAAGCCGCGCTTACGGCCGCGCTGAAAGCCGCCGACCGAAAGGTGACGCAGTCAGGCTATCCTGTCGATCACCTGGATACGCTTTATACGCACACCGACTGTATTGTGACGGGCTGGGCGCAAACCAGCGTTCTCTCGCACCAGTGCGATACGCTGCCGGGTGACAGTGGTTCGCCGCTGATGCTCAAAACCGATAGCGGCTGGCAGCTGATTGGTGTCCAGAGTTCTGCGCCGGCGGCAAAAGACCGGTGGCGCGCGGATAACCGGGCCCTGTCCGTTACCGGCTTCCGTGACCAGCTGGAAGCGCTGGCGCAGCAGTGAATCAGCAGCGTCGGACCTTCCGTAACGCCCTGATTGACTCAATCGGCATCGGCTGGCTGAACCAAAAACCCTGCAGTTGATCGCAGCCAGCCAGCCGCAGCAGTTTCATTTGCTTCTCGGTCTCCACCCCTTCTGCTACCACCGACATCCCAAGCGCGTTGGCGATCCGCACCGTGCCGCTCACCAGCGCGGCCGCCTGTTCATCGTTGTCCACCAGCCCGGCCAGGGATTTATCGATCTTGATGGTGTCGAAGTTAAAACGCCGCAAATAGCCAATGCTGGAATAGCCGGTGCCAAAGTCGTCCAGCGCCACCGCGGTGCCCAGCCCTTTAAGATTGGCTATCGCCATGCGGGCGCGCTCCGGATTTTCCAGAACATACGACTCCGTGACCTCAAGCTGCAGCCGGTGGGCCGGAAAACGGGTGCTTTCCAGCACGCTGGCCACTTTTTCTTCGAAGGCAGGATCGCGGAACTGCGCGGGGGAGATATTCACGGAGAGCTTTAATTCACCGTACGGCTGGAGATCCCGGCAGGCCCGCTGCAGCACAAACTGGCCCAGTTTATCAATCAGTCCGCTGGTCTCCGCAATGGCGATAAAGGTGTCCGGGTCAAGCGGTCCTTCGGGACGACGCGGCCAGCGGACCAGCGCTTCGACGCTGCTCATGGCCTGACTGCGGGCGTCAATAATAGGCTGATACCAGACCTCAAACTCATCGCGTTCCAGACCGCTGCGGATCTGGTTTTCAATCGCCAGCTTGCGTTCCCGGGCGCTGTTTAGCTCCGCGTCGTAGTGGGTGATGCGCCCTTTCCCGCTCATTTTTGCGTGATACATAGCAATATCGGCGCGGCGAAACAGTTCGGAACTGCTGCATTCCGTCAGCGTTCCGCTGGCGATACCGATGCTGGCACCGATATGGATTGTCCGTTCCCCGAGCTGAACCGGGGTGGCGAGATAATCCAGTACGGAAACGGCAAAGGCGTTAGCCTGAGCCTCTGCATCATCACCGCCGATGGTCATGGCGAACTCATCCCCGCCCATGCGCGCCAGCATCCCGCCCGGCGGCACGCGTTCATTGAGCGTTTTCGCTATCGCCACGATGAGGTCATCGCCCACGCTGTGGCCATAGATATCATTCACATCTTTAAAACCGTCCAGATCGATAAACACCACGCTTTTGACGTCGACATCACCGCGTAAACGCACCCGATCGAGCGTCTCGATAAGCGCGCGTCGGTTCGGCAGATGGCTCAGCCAGTCCGTTCTTGCCACCAGACGCGCCTGGCTTTCGCCGCGCGCAAGCTTGTACAGCCCCACGCTGCTCACCAGAATAAAAAGCAGGATCAGGGCGGATGCCAGCACAACAATTTGCGTGATATCGGAGGATGCCGCCCGGGCAGCCTGCGCCCCCGGAAGCCGTGCCTGCCAGTTAAGATAGCCCAGCAGCTCCCCTGCCGAACTGCGCAGCGGCATGCTCAGCGCGTTAATTTTTTCCGGCGTAAAGTGAAGGTTATCGATCTGAAAGGTCGCCCCCAGGTCGGATAAGATTCTGGCGTTCAGATGACGGGTGATCACCAGATAGCGCCGCGTTTCGTCGCGGACCTGTAACCTGCCTATCATCGGGCGAATCAGCCCAATGCCGACAAAGGCGATGCCGCTTCGCGTCTGGCTGATCCCCGCATAGATATTTTTTTCACCCGCGAGCGCTCGTCCGTGCTGGGCAATAAGCGCCTTAAGGCCTTTGCCAAAAAAGTCGAGATTGGTTTCGGTAAAGGGTCTGCTTTGAAACGATCCCCAGATCACGTTGAAATGTTCATCCAGCACGAAGGTGCCGTCGTAGAGATTATTGATTTTAAATCCGGCGCCCCAGGTGTTGTACAGCCAGTCGGTATCCAGCGCGGGACGGTAGACCTCCCGCACCGCATCGTCCCAGACGGCGTTATCCAGCACCAGCGAGGAGACGCGGTTAACCGATGTCTGAATGGCGCCCTGCACGGAAAGCGCCGTGCGGTGTTCATCAATTTCATTGGTTTTGGTGCTGATAAGATGCAGGGAAAGATAGAGGAGTGCGACGATGGAGACGATTAAGCCGATGCCCGCCATGAAGACCATGGCAAACAACGTTCTCGCATTGGGAATATTGCGCCAGCTTAATGTGCGATACATCAGCCATCCTCTTCAATGTTCTGTTTTTCTAAGCGTAATACAGGCAGCGAATTTCGCTGCCTGGAAAGGATGGCTTTATGAGGGTCAGGCAAGTTTTATCATAATCATACCGGCAAGCAGCAGTATCAGCCCAATCCAGCCCTTGTTATTTAAACGCTGACCGAAGAGCACCCAGCCTGCGGCCAGCGTGGCGGCGATACCAAAACCGCCCCACAGCGCATAGGCGACCGAAAGATCGATCCCTTTTACCGCCTGGGACAGGGCGCTGAACGCCCCCAGAACCGCGGCAATCGACAGCAGGCCGTAGAGTTTACGGCGAAAACCATCGGAGAATTTCAGCAGAACGTTCGCCAGAATTTCCAGCACGATAGCGAGCCCCAGCCAGGCCGCATGAATCCACTCAAACTGTTGCATGGTTCTGCTCCTTCTGCTGTTTGCCAGGCTTCCGGGTACCGGATTTAATCAGCACAATACCCGCGACCAGCGTCGTTAATCCGGCGACTTTCATTGTTGTTAATGTTTCGTCAAATATCAGCACGCTGAACAGCGTAATCAACAAAATACCGATCCCTTCCCACAGTGCATACGCCACGCCCAGCGCAATTTTTTTCACCGCGAACGAGAGGAAAATATAAGAAAGCGAAATCATCACCAGCATTAAAATAAAACCGGTGTTGCCATCGCTGATGCTTGCCCACTTCATAGACAGCGTGCCGGTAATTTCAGCGATAATTGCTAACGCTAATAGGATCCAGTAAAACATGTTTTTCTCCTGCTTGAGAATATAATCCATCGTGGCTCACTGCGTGCAGCAAACCCAAAAAATACGAATTGAAATCAGACAGCTAAGCGCGTAGCGCCAGCTCAGGCAGAAGAGATAACTATAGTGCGGTGCGCCAGTGTTGCTCACCAGAAAGCAGGCAGAAAGAGGTTGAGTATACTGCGGTATTGTTTGAAGAGTACGTCCTGAACATATTGTCCATAAAATTACAATTATCCGCGTTGTTGCTTCTCGTCTTTGCGGATGAAAATTGTCCTCGGTAGTTAAACACACCAGATTTGTACCATAAGTCAGGATTTTACTCAAAGTCTTTGCAATTCTTTACCCATCCCGTTTGATTTTGGTTAGTTTATTGCAACGCCTTTCACCTTTATTATAAATATAAAGAAAATTCTGGAGTCACCATGGCTAAACCCATTATTACCCTGAACGGGTTAAAAATTGTCATCATGCTGGGCATGCTGGTGATCATACTGACGGGCGTGCGTTTTGCCGCCGACATTATTGTGCCGTTTATTCTGGCCCTGTTTATTGCGGTGATCCTTAACCCGCTGGTACAGCGCATGACGCGGCTACGCATCCCGCGCGTGCTGGCGATCGCGATGCTTATCAGCATCATCATTGTGGCGATGGTGCTGCTGGTGGCCTATCTGGGGACCTCGCTCAATGAGCTGGCGCGAACGCTACCGAAATACCGCTCTTCGCTGGCGGTCCCCCTGCTGCAGCTGGAACCCTGGCTACAGCGCGCGGGTATTGAAGTCTCGGTTGAGGAACTCCTGAAATATATCGACCCCAACGCGGCGATGACGATCGTCACCAGCCTGCTGGCGCAGCTCTCCAATGCCATGACCTCCATCTTTCTGCTGTTTTTAACGGTAGTGTTCATGCTGCTGGAGGTGCCGCAGCTGCCGGCAAAACTGCAGCAGATAATGGTCCGGCCGGTTGAGGGGATGGGGGCGATTCAACGCGCGCTGGACAGCGTCTCCCGCTATCTGGTGCTGAAAACGGCCATTAGCCTGGTCACGGGCGGCGTCGTCTGGGTGATGCTGCTGGCGCTGGACGTGCGCTTTGCGTTTGTCTGGGGACTGCTGGCGTTTGCGCTCAACTACATTCCCAATATCGGATCCGTGCTGGCGGCAATCCCCCCTATCCTTCAGGTGCTGGTTTTCAGCGGGCTTTACGATTCGCTGGTCCTGCTGGCCGGATACCTGGTCATCAACCTGGTGTTCGGTAACATTCTTGAGCCACGGATGATGGGACGTGGGCTGGGACTCTCCACGCTGGTGGTCTTTTTATCCCTGATTTTCTGGGGCTGGCTGCTCGGTCCCGTTGGGATGCTGCTCTCCGTCCCGCTGACCATCATCGTCAAGATTGGCCTGGAACAGACCGCGGGCGGGCAAAGTATCGCCGTGCTGCTGAGCGATATGAGCCATCAATAGCGGTCAGTCCGCCATCGACAGGAGGGGCTTGCGGGTCCTTCCTCCTTCACGATACCGGCCAATCGCCCTCTGCCATTCCGCCAGGGGATACACCGTGACGTCGCTGTATTCACTGTTGGGCAAATGAAGCCAGATGCGGTCAAACTCCGCGCGCCACGCCTCAGCGCTGAGCGCATCGAGCCCGTTTCGGATATGAAACCATGCCACGCGCGGCGCGGGCCGTTGCTGTCTGAACGTTTGCCCGGACAGCAGCCCGTAGCAAACAAACATGCCCTGCTCGGGCATCACGCTTAAGATCGCCTCCGCGAGCGGCCCGCCGGTGGCGTCGTAGACGACGTTAACACGCGCGGCGACGACGCTAATCCGCTGCGCGTCGTGCTGCGCGACGGGAATGATGCCTATCGCCTCCAGCCGCTCGGCGTGAACGGCGGAACGGTGAATGCCGTACACGGCTTCCGCCCCCGCCTGACGCGCCCACTGCCCGAGCAGAATGGCGCAATCCGATCCGGCAGCCGTGAGCAGCACCCGCTTTCCACGAGGCGGATAGCGGGTCAGCATCATCTGCGCCGCCAGCGGGTTGATATAGGCCCGCGCGGCAAGGTGCGCGTCAAGATTGTCCGGTACGGGGATGGCATACTCTGCCGGGCAGTCAACATAGCGCTGCCAGGTGCCCTGACCGCGCAGCGGCAGGACGCGCCTGCCCACCAGATGCTTAAACGAGGCGGGTGCCTCGGTGACAGCGCCGACACCTTCATACCCCGCGACCGCCGGTAACGGGGTTCGGTGGCGATAGGCTCCGGTAATGGGAATAAGATCGGACGCGTTCACCGGCGCAAACAGCATCCGCACGCGGAGCTGGCCCGGCGCAAGCGCGCCCAGCGGCGCGGTTTCAGGTTGCAGTACAGATTCTGGCTCGCCAAAACGGCGATACCAGAGGGCCAGATTTTCCATTACGATCTCACGGCTGACGGCGGATGACTTAATCGCGCCAGCCCATTGCCGGTGCGACATGCTTGAGGATGGACTCAATCACGTGCGCATTATAATCCACGCCCAGCTGATTCGGCACGGTCAGCAGTAAGGTATCCGCTTCGGCAATCGCCTCGTCCTTTTTCAGCTGTTCTACCAGCTTGTCCGGCTCTGCGGCGTAGCTACGGCCGAAGATCGCGCGCGTTTTCTCATCAAGATAACCTACGCTGTCGCTGTCGTTGCGGCTGACACCGAAATACATCCGGTCGCGGTCGTCCATCAGCGCAAAAATACTGCGGCTGACCGAGACGCGCGGCTGACGCGTATGCCCTGCCTCTTTCCAGGCCTGACGGTACGCGCGGATCTGCTTTGCCTGCTGAATATGGAACGGCTCACCGGTTTCATCGTCTTTCAGGGTTGAGCTTTGCAGGTTCATTCCCAGCGTTGCCGCCCATACGGCCGTCGCATTTGAACCCGCGCCCCACCAGATACGCTCGCGTAGCCCTTCTGAATACGGCTCCAGGCGCAGCAGCCCCGGCGGATTCGGGAACATCGGCTGCGGGTTCGGTTTGGCAAACCCTTCCCCGCGCAGCACCTCAAGCAGCACCTCGGTATGGCGGCGCGCCATATCCGATTCGGTTTCCCCTTCCTGCGGGGCATAGCCGAAATGACGCCAGCCATCAATGACCTGCTCCGGAGAGCCCCGGCTGATGCCAAGCTGCAGCCGACCGCCGGAAATCAGATCCGCCGCGCCCGCATCCTCGGCCATGTACATCGGATTTTCATAACGCATATCAATCACGCCCGTACCGATTTCGATGGTTTTCGTTTTTGCCCCGACGGCGGCCAGCAGCGGGAACGGCGAGCTAAGCTGTCGGGCAAAGTGGTGCACGCGGAAATAGGCGCCGTCTGCCCCCAGCTCTTCAGCCGCTACGGCTAAATCGATGGACTGCAGCAGCGTGTCTGCCGCCGAGCGCGTGCCGGACTGCGGTGACGGCGTCCAGTGACCAAAGGATAAAAAACCGATCTTTTTCATAACAATGTGTCCTGATAATGCGTTGCGTACTCACTACTCTACGCATTACCTGCGGAGAATAAATGGCGTTTATTTAACGGAATGATTCAAATAAATTGACTGAATTGAGGGGTTCGTCATTACGTTCCATAATGGGATATACTCTTCCCCACTCTTTTCATGGCAGGTAAAACCGGCAATGGCTTTGATCCCCAAAAACTACGCGCGGCTGGAAAGCGGCTATCGCGAAAAAGCATTAAAAATCTATCCCTGGGTGTGCGGACGCTGCTCGCGCGAGTTTGTCTATTCCAACCTGCGTGAACTCACGGTTCACCATATCGATCACGACCACACCAATAACCCGGAAGATGGCAGCAACTGGGAGCTGCTGTGCCTGTTCTGCCACGATCACGAACATTCGAAATACACCGAAGCGGATCAATACGGCACCACCGTGGTGGCCGGGGAAGACGCGCAAAAAGACGTGGGCGTCGCCACGTTTAACCCGTTTGCCGATTTAAAGGCGATGATGGATAAGAAGAAATAATTTTTTCACCGCCCGTACCTGCGGTATGGGCGGCTCAGGAAAGGAAAAGGCTATGGACACCCTCCGCTGCTACTGGGATTCATTTTTTACTGCCTACGGTTCACTTTTTACCAAAATCGTTCTTTTCATACTGCTGATCTGGTTGTGTCATGATTTTCTACGGCGCATACGGAAAAGCCACCCTGATTCCGATGATCCGATCGCACAAGCCGATGCCAAAGAACGCTATCAATGGCGTTTTCAGCTGTGGTCCTTACGAACGGTTCAGCTTCTCTGCCTGTTCTCTCTTTTTTATATGCTGATTAAGGGGCTCTTTGCCTGATCGTTTACCCGTGGTAAGTAACAATCCAGACTCGCCTGCTATTTACCTCGCTACCGGTAAATCCGCATACCGCGTCGTATACGCCGGTGACAGCATTTCCCGCTTCATCGCCCACGCTTTCTCAATCCCCTGTCCGGCAAACCATATCTTCCCTTTGCCGGAGTGATTTACGCTGTCGATCGTCTCCATCAGCGCCGCGCTGTTGGCGCGCAGTCGGTTATCGTCAAACAAATTAAGCTGGGCGACGCCGCTGCTGAAAAAGTCCGCCAGCATGACCCCGGCCTTCATATAGCGATACCCGTCGAGCCATATTCGCCCCAGCGCCTCCGTGGCGGCGCGGATGATATCCCGCGAGTCATTGGTGGGCGTCATCAGGGTGACCGAAGCCTGATTGCCGTAATAAATTTCGTTGTCCGCATGCGGGCTGGTGCGCACAAACACGCTGATAAAACGACAGTATTGATGCTCGCCGCGCAGTTTCTCTGCGGCGCGTTCCGCGTAGGCGCAAATGGCCTGGTGCATCTCTTCATATTGCGTAATACGGTGGCCAAACGAACGGCTGCAGATGATTTGCTGCTTCGTGGGGGTGAACTCTTCCAGATCAAGACAGGGCTCGCCGCGAAGCTCGCGCGCCGTACGCTCCATCACCACGTTAAAATGTTTGCGAATGACCCAGGAGGACGCTTCTGCCAGCTCCAGCGCCGTGGTAATCCCCATCGCGTTGAGCTTTTTCGTGATGCGCCGCCCTACGCCCCATACCTCGTCAACCGGCACCTTTTCCAGCAGTTTACGCTGCCGCTCGCGGCCTGACAGATCGACCACGCCGCCCGTGCTGGCCCACCGCTTCGCCGCATAGTTGGCCAGCTTCGCCAGCGTTTTGGTCGGGGCAATGCCGACGCCAACGGTTAAGCCCGTATTTTTAAAAACCTGCGTGCGCATCTGGTGACCGAAGGCTTCCAGCGACATGCAGTTACTGACGCCAGAAACGTTCACGAAGGCTTCATCGATGGAGTAGATCTCAATTGCCGGGGCGAGATCGGTCAGCGTCTGCATTACCCGGCTGCTGAGGTCGGCATACAGCGCATAGTTCGAGCTAAAGACATACACCCGCGACGGATAGCCCTTCTCCTTGAATTTGAAATAGGGCTCACCCATTTTTATGCCGAACCGTTTGGCCTCCCGCGACAGCGAAATAATGCAGCCGTCGTTATTGGACACCACCACGATAGGTTTGCCCTCCAGATCGGGGCGGAATACCCGCTCGCAGGAGGCATAGAAGCTATTCACATCAACCAGCGCGAACATGTTTATGCGTTTTAAGCGTGTGGGTGACGACCCCGAAGATCTGCAGCTCCTCTTCGGACTGAAAGGTAATCGGCTGGTAGCGGGCGTTACGCGGCAGCAGCCGCAGCACCGGACGGGTCTGTAGCTCCTTCACCGTAAACTCACCGGCGACCGACGCCACGACGATATCCCCATGCTCGGCATTGAGCGAGCGGTCGACCACCAGCAGATCGCCGTCGCCGATCCCCGCGCCCGTCATGGAGTCTCCACTCACCTTGATGAAGTAGGTCGCGCTGGGGTGCCTGACCGCCAGCCGGTTAAGATCGAGACGATCCTCCACATAATCCTGCGCCGGGCTGGGGAAACCGCAGGCAACACGCTCTGCAAACAGCGGTAATTCAATGTTCTGGTCTGGATGATAAGAAAAAAGAGTGTCCATAAAGCCCTCCTGCCGTAATACTGTATATAAATACAGTATTACGGATTATGGGCCAGGATCAAGATGCTTTCTGCCGGGGAAGCCGAACGCATTGAAGTTTGAACGGATTTAGTTCGGCGACTGGCTTACCAGCGAATTCAGCGTTTCCAGCGCGTCAGGCGGCAGCTGCAGTTCTCCCGCCGCGAGATTTTGCCGCAGATGCGCCACGGAAGAGGTGCCGGGGATCAGCAGGATATTGGGTGAACGCTGCAGCAGCCAGGCCAGCGCAACCTGCATCGCCGTTGCGCCCAGGGAGTCCGCGACGGCCTGCAGGCCGGTGGACTGCAGCGGCGTAAAGCCGCCCAATGGGAAGAACGGCACATACGCAATCCCCTGCTGCGCCAGCAGATCCACCAGCGCGTCGTCGCCCCGGTTCACAATGTTGTACATGTTCTGCACGCACACCACCGGCACCATCTTCTGCGCCTCCGCGACCTGAGTGGCCGTGACGTTGCTCAGGCCAATGTGGCGTACCAGCCCCTGTTGCTGTAACTCTGCGAGGGTGGAGAGCGGCTCCGCAATCGATCCTTCCGCAGGGCCGTGGGCGCTAAACATGATCCGCAGATTCACCACGTCCAGCACGTCCAGCTGCAGGTTACGCAGGTTGTCATGCACCGCCTGAGTCAACTCCTGCGCGGAAAAGGCCGGCAGCCAGGCCCCTTTGTCGTTGCGGCGGGCGCCGATCTTGGTGACGAGCGTCAGATCGTCCCGGTACGGATGAAGCGCCTCGCGGATCAGCTGGTTAGTAATATGAGGACCATAAAAATCGCTGGTATCAATGTGGTTCACCCCGGCTGCCACCGCTTCGCGCAGCACGTCCAGCGCGGCCTGCTTATCCTTCGGTGGACCAAAAACGCCCGGCCCGGCGAGCTGCATCGCACCGTAGCCCAGTCGTTTCACCGTGCGCGTGCCGAGCGCGTAAGTCCCGCTTTTATCAATGCTGCTCATGTCGACCTTCCTCATAAAAATGATCCGGATTTACAACAGGTTCCCTCAGGGAGCCTTTAGTTAAGCGTGAGTTAATTAAAGTTTACATTCTCTACGACGATAGTAATGAAGTAACCCTGCATCTTCTCTTACGGACGACCGCTATGCTGAAAAATCTGCACGTGATTACCGGTATTATCTTTGCCCTCACCATATTCTGTCTGCTGCAAGCTGTCACGGGAGGGTTGTTCTACTCTGCCGTCAGTAACGATCGCCATAATTTCCAGAACTCCGGGGTGCTTAATGCCCAGCAGGAAAGCCTGAGCGACAGCGTGAACACGCTGGTGAAAACGCGCGTCACCGTCACCCGCGTGGCGATCCGCTATCTGAAAAACCAGCGCGACCCGGCTTCCCTTGCGGCGATCAATAAACTGCTTGGCACCGCAGGCGACTCGCTGGCAAAAGCCGAAGCCTATAACAAAGCGTGGCAGAAACTGCCGCAGGTTAACGGCCAGAATGCGGCGTTAACCGACGAGATGCAGAAATCCTGGAACCAGATGCACGAAGTGATGCGTTTATCGATTGAGTATCTGCGTGCCGACAACTATCAGGCCTATGGCGATCTGGACGCGCAGCAGGCGCAGGACGATATGGAAGCGGTCTATAACCGCTGGCGCGCCGAAAACAACACCCTGCTGAAGGCCGCAACCGAAGAGAACCAGAGCAGCTTCACGCAGATGCAGTGGACGCTGGCGGCGATCCTGCTGGCAGTTATCGCGGTTCTGGTGGTCATCTGGCAGGGTTTACAGCACCTGCTGTTGAAGCCACTCCACTCCATTATGAACCATATTCGCGCCATTGCAGGGGGCGACCTGACGCAGGATATCGCTATCTCCGGTCGCAATGAGATGGGTCAGCTGGCCGCGGGGCTGCATGAGATGCAGCAGTCGCTGGTCACCACCGTCAGCGCCGTGCGCGGAAGCACCGATTCCATCTACACCGGCGCAGGTGAAATTGCAGCAGGGAGTAACGATCTTTCCGCCCGTACCGAGCAGCAGGCCGCCTCGCTCGAAGAGACCGCCGCCAGCATGGAGGAGCTGACCGCGACGGTTAAGCAGAACTCCGATAACGCCCGTCAGGCCACGCTGCTGGCGAAAAATGCCTCCGAGACGGCCGCGCGCGGCGGTCGCGTCGTGGATAACGTGGTGCGCACCATGAACGACATCGCCGACAGTTCGCAGCAAATTGCGCATATTACCGGCGTGATTGACAGCATCGCGTTCCAGACCAACATTCTGGCGCTTAACGCCGCGGTGGAGGCGGCACGCGCCGGGGAACAGGGGCGTGGTTTTGCGGTGGTTGCAGGTGAAGTCCGCACGCTGGCAAGCCGCAGCGCACAGGCGGCGAAAGAGATCAAGGGGCTTATCGAAAACTCCGTCAGCCGGGTGAGTACCGGTTCTGAGCAGGTTAGCGAGGCGGGCACCACCATGAAGGAAATTGTCGCCGCCGTCACCCGCGTGACCGATATCATGGGCGAGATTTCATCGGCCTCTGACGAGCAGAGCCGCGGCATTGAGCAGGTGAGCCTGGCCGTTTCGCAGATGGACAGCGTGACGCAGCAAAACGCCGCGCTGGTGCAGGAGTCCGCCACGGCGGCGGCGGCGCTGGAAGATCAGTCCGAGCAGCTGCGCCAGGCGGTGGCCGCGTTCCGTCTTAACGGCAAAGAAAAAGCGGTCGCCCCGCCTCCGGCCAATGTGAAAACGCCCCAGCTGCTGCGCCCGGCAACGACAACCGCCTCTACCGACAGCAACTGGGAAACGTTCTAAGCTTCAGGCGGGCGAGAATATCGCCCGCTATCGGCTGCGCTTGGCGTGCCGCTCCCAGTTTTCCTGCTTTGCTTCAACGGACTTTCGCAGTGAAACATAGCATGCCCCGCTGCCCCGTGATGCGGCAGCGCCACGCAGAAGGCCTGCACCTCCTCGAACTCCGTCAGCCAGCGCGCCAGATAGCTGCGCACCACGTTGGGATGCGAGTTCTGCTCGCGCCCTTTCCCGTGAATGATAATCAGATTGCGCAACCCGTCACGTCCGGCCTGACGAATAAACGAATAGAGCATTTGACGGCAGCGCTCGGCGGGCTGACGCAGGAGATTCAGGCTGGCCTGGCGGGCGTATTTACCCGCGCGCAGCTTATCAATAACGCCCTGCTGTACCCCTTCGCGCTGGAACGCCAGCGGCTCTTCAAGGGGCAGGACGTCAAGAAAATCCAGCGTCAGGAAGTTATCCAGCTGTTCGCTTTCCACCTCCTCGCGCGCTCGCGCGTTGCGGCTGGGCTGCCAGTGAATATCCGCGCAGCGCTTCAGGGGCTGGACATCTTCCATGGCGTCAAGAAAAAAGGATTTGTCGTCAGGGTTCATGGGCATCCTCCGGCTACAGCTGAGGACGGTACTATACCTGCGCCTGAGGCTGGCCTCAATCACCGTCACAGGGCAATACACGGTGATAATATTAACCTGATGAATATATATAGTTCTTATTAAATAAACTTAAACCTTACTTAACTAAAATTTCAGCAAAAGTAAAATACGTGATTTACGTTAAAATTTCATAAAATCAATTACTCGCCTGCCTTTCATTTTTCGGGAAAGGTGTTATACCTAAATATACCTGCCTCATGGATATAATACTCAGGACTGGCGAAAGGACGCACTGCTGTGTGTGCTATAGGGTCTGTCTGATGTCGGGCAGATCCTGTTTTTTTAATATGTATTTTATAATATATATTTCACGTAATGACTCTATTTCTCGCTTCCCTTCTGAATTGCGTAATTAATGATTCAGCGAGCGGAGTCTGACGTGAATCACGGCGCTGAATTAAATAATAGGTCGCTTTTGGAAGTGATTCGACTACCGGCAGCATGACCAGACGGTGCGCCAGGAGCGGGTCACAGCCTAACTCCTGCGGTAGGATGCTTAAAAAATCACTTTGCGCGACCAGGCTAATACAGGATGAAAATGTTTCACAAACCACCCCAATTCGCGGTATTTGCGAACGATGGCTAAATACCTCTTCCAGCTGCTTATAATAACTTCCACGCGGCGTCGGCATTGTCCAGTTATAATGCAGAAGTTCATTAATGGACGTGGCCTTCATCGCCGGATGTCCTTCCCGGCAAAATACCGCAAACGGCTTTTCGAAGAGTTTTTCAAACGTAAACTCGTGGTCGTAAGGCCCCTGATAATAGGTGTTGATGGTAAAGTCCAGCTCGCCCTGGCGTAATTCATTGATCATCGACACCAGCTGCCCTTCCATAATCCGCACCTTGACCTGCGGATGCTGCGCATGAAAGCGGGTAATGACGGCAGGCATAAGCGCGCGTGAAACGCTCGCCCCCATCCCGATGTTGATCTGCCCGGCCAGCTCACCCTGCCGCTGACGGATGTCATCCTGCGCCGCGCGCAGCTCTTCCAGAATCAAACTGGCGCGCTGGTAAAAACCCTCACCGCATTCGGTCAACGCAACGCCCTTACTCCTGCGCACAAAAAGCTGCGCCGCCATGCCCTCCTCCAGCTCTTTGATGGATTTTGTCAGCGCCGGCTGGGAAAGATTTAGCGTCCTGCTGGCACCGCGAATGCTGCCCTGACGTGCAACTTCAACAAATGCCCGGAGATGGTGAAATTTAACCTGAAATGACATAGCCCGACCGATAACCGTTGTTTATCAGAATAAAGAAACTGTCATCTACTTTACTGGAAAGGGATGTGCGAGGGTAATTCCTGAACGGTTAAAACTGTGAAAAATCAGTTAGTGATAAGTAAAAACTATCACAGCGTGAAGCAGTTCACATATTTTAATGATGACAGGAACAGATATGGACACACTGGCGCAGTACATCCAGACGTTATCCCCACAGCTGAGCGCGTGGCGTCGCGATTTTCACCATTTTGCGGAATCCGGCTGGGTTGAGTTTCGTACCGCCGCGAAGGTCGCGGAAATCCTGGACTCGCTGGGCTACGCGCTGGCGATGGGGCGCGACGTCGTCGATGCAGAAAGCCGTATGGGGCTGCCCGATGCGGCAACCCAGGCGCGAGAGTTTTCCCGTGCACGGGCCCAGGGCGCGCCTGAGAAATGGCTGGCACCGTTTGAAGGCGGGTTTACCGGCATTGTGGCGACCCTGAACACCGGCCGCCCGGGCCCCACCCTGGCGTTTCGCGTCGACATGGATGCCCTTGATTTAAGCGAAGCGCTGGATGAAAGCCACCGCCCGTTCCGCGACGGTTTTGCCTCCTGCAACCCGGGAATGATGCACGCCTGCGCGCACGACGGTCACACCACCATTGGTCTGGGGCTGGCGCAGGTGCTTAAGCAGAATGAAGCCCGGCTGAACGGCACCATCAGGCTGATCTTCCAGCCTGCCGAAGAAGGCACCCGCGGCGCGCGCGCCATGGTTGCCGCCGGGGCGCTGGACGATGTGGACTATTTCACGGCCATTCACATTGGCACCGGCGTGCCTGCCGGTACGGTCATCTGCGGTAGCGATAACTTTATGGCCACCACCAAGTTCGACGTGAACTTTACCGGCGTGGCCGCACACGCGGGCGGTAAACCGGAGGACGGGCGTAACGCCCTGCTCGCCGCCGCGCAGGCCGCCCTCGCGTTGCACAGCATCGCGCCGCACAGCGACGGCGCCTCCCGGGTGAACGTCGGGGTAATGCAGGCGGGCAGCGGGCGCAACGTGGTGCCCGCCAATGCCCTGCTCAAAGTGGAAACCCGCGGCGAAAGCGAAGCGATCAATCAGTATGTCTTTGAACGCGCCCAGGCGGTCATTACCGGCGCGGCGGCGCTCTACGGCGTGAGCGCCGAGATGCGCCTGATGGGGGCGGCCACCTCCAGCGCGCCGACGCCGGCCTGGGTGGATTATCTGCGCGAACAGGCGAGCCGGGTTGCCGGAGTTGTTCACGCCCTCGATAAGGTGAAAGCCCCGGCAGGTTCCGAAGACGCCACGCTGATGATGGCCCGCGTGCAGGAGAACGGCGGCATGGCGTCCTATATGGTGTTCGGCACGGATTTGAGCGCCGGGCATCACAACGAAAAATTCGACTTCGATGAGCAGGTTATGGCTATCGCCATCGAAACGCTGGCGCGAACTGCGCTTAATTTCCCGTGGACGCGAGGTGTGTAATGCAGGAGAACTACGCTTTTATTGCCGATGCGATCGATACGCGATGTCGGACGTTAACCGATATTGCCGACGCGATCTGGGATCGTCCCGAAACCCGCTTCGAAGAGTTCTGGTCCGCCGAACGACTGGCCAGCGAGCTGGAGGCTGAAGGATTTACGCTGACCCGCGAGGCCGGCGGTATTCCCAACGCCTTTATTGCCAGCTTCGGCAACGGGAAACCGGTCATTGCCCTGCTGGGTGAATACGACGCGCTGGCCGGGTTAAGCCAGCAGGCGCACTGCGCAACCGCGCAATCCGCCACGCCGGGCGCTAACGGCCACGGCTGCGGGCATAACCTCTTAGGCACCGCGGCGCTTGCGGGCGCGGTGGCGGTGAAAAGCTGGCTGGCGCAGCACGGCGGCAGCGGAACGGTGCGCTTTTACGGCTGTCCCGGCGAGGAAGGCGGCTCCGGGAAAACCTTCATGGTGCGCGAAGGCCTGTTTGATGACGTGGATGCCGCCGTCACCTGGCACCCGGAAGCCTTCGCCGGGATGTTTAACGTTAGCACGCTGGCGAATATTCAGGCCGCCTGGCGTTTTCACGGCGTGGCGGCGCACGCGGCCAACTCCCCCCATTTAGGGCGCAGCGCGCTGGACGCGGTGACGCTGATGACCACCGGCACCAACTTCCTCAACGAGCACATCATTGAGAAAGCGCGCGTCCATTACGCCATCACCGACACCGGCGGGATTTCCCCCAACGTGGTGCAGGCCCAGGCCGAGGTGCTGTACCTGATCCGCGCCCCGGAGATGGCGGATGCGCAGCAGATCTACGAGCGCATTGAGAAAATTGCCCAGGGCGCGGCGATGATGACCGAAACCACCGTCGAATGTCGTTTTGATAAAGCCTGCTCCAGCTACCTGCCGAACCGCACGCTTGAGGCGGCGATGTATCGCGCCCTGCAGCACTACGGTACGCCGGAGTGGACGGAGGAAGAACGCGCTTTCGCCCGCGAGATACGCGCCACCCTGACGCCCAGCGATCTGCAAAACAGCCTGAAAAATATTGCCGCCACGGGCGGAGAAGCGGGTAAAGCCTTTGCCCGCCGTCATCAGGAGACGCTATTGGTGGATGACGTCGCGCCCTATGCCATCACCGACAACGTGCTGGCGGGTTCAACCGACGTGGGTGACGTCAGCTGGAAAATGCCGGTCGCCCAGTGCTTCAGCCCCTGCTTTACCGTCGGCACGCCGCTGCACACCTGGCAGCTGGTGTCTCAGGGGCGGACCTCTATTGCCCACAAGGGCATGCTGCTGGCCGGAAAAGTGCTGGGCGCCACCGCGCTCACGCTGCTGCAGGACGCCGCGCTGCTGAAAAAATGCCGTGAAGAGTTTGAAAACCAAATACTAGAAACACCGTACGCGTGTCCGATCCCGCAGGGCGTGACGCCGTCACCTTTAAAATAAAAAAAACACAACAACACAACACTCCCGAGGAACGCCCATGAGTATGTCATCCATACCTTCGCATTCCCCATCCGGTAAGCTCTATGGCTGGGTTGAAAGGATCGGCAATAAAGTGCCGCACCCTTTCCTGCTGTTTATCTATCTGATTGTGATTTTGATGGTCGCCACCGCCGTGCTCTCCGCCTTTGACGTGAGCGTGCGCAGCCCGGCCGACGGCAGCCTGGTGGCGGTGAAAAACCTGCTGAGCATTGAAGGGCTGCACTGGTTTTTACCCAACGTGATTAAAAACTTCAGCGGCTTCGCCCCGCTCGGCGCCATTCTGGCGCTGGTGCTGGGCGCCGGGCTGGCTGAACGCGTTGGCCTGCTGCCCGCCCTGATGGTGAAGATGGCTTCCCACGTCAGCGCGCGCTACGCGAGCTATATGGTGCTGTTTATCGCCTTCTTCAGCCATATCTCCTCCGACGCCGCGCTGGTGATTATGCCCCCGATGGGGGCGCTGATCTTCCTCGCCGTCGGGCGTCACCCCGTGGCGGGCCTGCTGTCGGCGATTGCGGGCGTGGGCTGCGGGTTTACCGCCAACCTGCTGATTGTGACCACCGACGTGCTGCTCTCGGGCATCAGCACGGAGGCGGCGAAGACCATCGATGCGGCCATGCACGTCAGCGTGATCGACAACTGGTACTTTATGGCAAGCTCGGTGATTGTCCTGACGATAGTCGGCGGGCTCATTACCGACAAGATCATCGAGCCGCGCCTCGGTAAATGGGAAGGCCGCAGTGACGAAAAGCTGGAAACCCTGAGCGAAGCGCAGCGCTTTGGCCTGCGCGTGGCGGGGATCGTCTCGCTGGCCTTTATCGCCGTGGTGGCGCTGATGGTCGTGCCGGAAAACGGCATATTGCGCGATCCGGTTAAGCATACCGTCCTGCCGTCGCCGTTTATTCAGGGCATCGTGCCGCTGATTATTCTCTTCTTCTTTGTCGTTTCGCTCGCCTACGGCATCGCCACCGGCAAAATCCGCCGCCAGGGCGATCTGCCGCAGCTGATGATCGAGCCGATGAAAGAGATGGCGGGGTTTATCGTGATGGTGTTCCCGCTGGCGCAGTTTGTGGCGATGTTTAACTGGAGCAACATGGGTAAGTTTATGGCCGTGGGCCTCACCGACGCGCTGGAGGCTGCCGGGTTAAGCGGCGTCCCGGCGTTTGTCGGCCTGGCGCTGCTGTCCTCCCTGCTGTGCATGTTTATCGCTAGCGGCTCCGCCATCTGGTCGATTCTGGCGCCGATCTTCGTGCCGATGTTTATGATGCTCGGGTTCCACCCGGCGTTTGCCCAGATCCTGTTCCGCATTGCGGACTCCTCGGTGATCCCGCTGGCGCCGGTTTCGCCGTTTGTTCCGCTGTTCTTAGGCTTCCTGCAGCGCTACAGGCCGGAAGCCAAACTGGGTACCTACTATTCGCTGGTTTTACCCTACCCGCTTATCTTTTTAGGGGTATGGCTGGTGATGCTGGTGGCGTGGTATCTTGTCGGCCTGCCGATTGGGCCGGGGATCCACCCGAGGCTGAACTAAAGGAATAAGGATGCTGAGATTACTCGAAGACAAGATTGCGACGCCGCTTGGCCCGCTGTGGGTGATCGCGGACGAGCAGTTTTGCCTGCGCGCGGTTGAGTGGGAAGAGCACAGCGACCGCATGGAAGAACTGCTTGCGATTCACTACCGCTCACAGGGGTATGAACGTATCCGGGCCAGCAACCCGGGTGGGCTGAGCGACAGGCTTGCGGCGTACTTCGAAGGCGATCTCAGCATCATTGATACTCTGCCGACCGCCACGGCAGGCACGCCTTTTCAGCGCGAAGTGTGGCAGGCGCTGCGGTCTATACCCTGCGGGCAGGTGATGCATTATGGCCAGCTCGCGGAGCAGCTAGGCCGCGCAGGCGCCGCACGCGCGGTGGGTGCCGCAAACGGCGCTAACCCGGTCAGCATTGTGGTGCCCTGCCATCGCGTCATTGGCCGCAACGGCACCCTGACCGGCTATGCCGGCGGCGTGCAGCGAAAAGAGTGGTTACTGCGTCACGAAGGGTATCTTTTGCTCTAGTTGCCAGGCTTTTAGTGCTTAATTTTCTACCGGTTAGGCTAAAAATCCATAATCAAGCTGTGGAATTTCAAGAAGATGGCAACACGTTGCCGTCTCTTGTCCTTATTGAAGGTTTGTCAGGCTTACGTACTTACCAAAAAGATGTTAAAATTGACCAATATCAATTAAGGCTTGAGCAAACCTATGATCCCGGAAAAGCGAATTATACGACGCATTCAGTCTGGCGGTTGTGCTATCCATTGCCAGGATTGCAGCATCAGCCAGCTCTGTATCCCGTTTACCCTGAATGAGCATGAACTCGATCAGCTTGATAATATCATCGAGCGCAAAAAGCCTATTCAGAAAGGGCAGACGCTGTTTAAAGCGGGAGACGAACTGAAATCGCTCTATGCTATCCGTTCTGGCACCATTAAGAGCTATACCATCACCGAACAGGGTGATGAGCAGATCACCGGCTTCCATCTTGCGGGCGACCTGGTGGGCTTTGACGCCATCGGTACGGGCCATCACCCGAGCTTTGCTCAGGCACTCGAAACCTCGATGGTTTGCGAAATCCCGTTTGAAACCCTGGACGATCTGTCCGGCAAGATGCCTAACCTGCGCCAGCAGATGATGCGTCTGATGAGCGGCGAGATCAAAGGCGATCAGGACATGATTCTGCTGCTTTCCAAAAAGAACGCAGAAGAGCGCCTGGCCGCGTTTATCTACAACCTCTCCCGCCGCTTCGCCGAGCGTGGCTTCTCGCCGCGTGAATTCCGTCTGACCATGACGCGCGGTGATATTGGTAACTACCTGGGCCTGACTGTGGAAACCATTAGCCGTCTGCTGGGTCGTTTCCAGAAAAGCGGGATGCTGGCCGTTAAGGGTAAATACATTACTATCGAAAACGGTGAAGCGCTGGCCGTGCTTGCCGGTCATGCCCGCAACGTGGCATAACTCTCCGCATGCGTGCTGCCAGAGCGATAAATAATCCAGATTTATCGTTCTGGCACAGCAACGCTTCCGTTATCCGAGATTTTCACCGCAGCACGTCCCCACCCAGCGCCTGAAAGGTTCACGTTGAGGTTATGAATTGAGAGAAAGTTTGTTTTTCGTTTCAGTCGTGATTGCCTCTGTAACCTTTATCTTCATCTGGATCATGCTTGTCGGCCCGATGAAGGGGGAGGAAAAAACCTACGTTCAGGACTCCACGACCTTTGCGATAGCGGTGATGGTGCTGCTGTTTATTGCCTTTATCGCGGTGACGACCACGGTACTTTTCCTCTGATAAATTTTCATGAATTATTGAGTGGAAATCATAATCTCACCACGCTCAATAACTTAGATGAATATCAATGACATACCCCCAACGCCATAAGGATAATGTCGGAGTATATCGGTTAATTTGCCGCCCCTATATTGGCCCCCAAGAGTAAACCGCCCCCAAATC